>NZ_JAKTIG010000017.1:0-101435 GCF_027855145.1 Acinetobacter sp. AOR18_HL | reverse complement strand
GCGTTAGATTGGCTTACACCATTAGAGAAATTTGCTCAGCTTGTTGATTATCATAAGACTTTTCAAACTGTCGCACCTCATGTTTGAATTCGCCCCTTCTTGAACGTAATCATTAGCATGAGGATATAACCAGCGAGTGATCTGTTCGGCAACACTTGAATGATACTGAATTTCAAAGTGATTTAAGCCATAAAACACCGCTTTATGTGAGTCTGGAACTTTAAGCTGAAAACGTGGGTTAGGGTGTTCGCCTAGCGCGCTTTTTACACTCACTAAGTAGTCGCCAATTACGGTCAACGCTTTATTGCGCACCTTTTCAAATTCTAAGGTCCCTGCCACTAAAAAGGTGTTGATATGGGAAGGTAGCGGAGCAGGGGCGCGGTTATCATCCATCATACCAATACGGGCATCCATATGTTCCCAATCATCATCACGAACGCTGCCGTGGCGTAGGTCTAAAATACCATTACTCCGAATATTAACCAGTTGACCGAGTAAGCCGACAAAAGGGAAAGCCCCAAGTTTATCTTGTATGGTAAAGCCAAAGCGCTCTAAGACTGCCCCATGATGTGGAGAGCCAATACAGACTAGATTCTCGACCATATGGATCCATTGATACATATTTTGTTTGCCATAAAACAAGGCACTACGAGAGACTAGCCCGCCCATACTATGGCCAATGATATCGATGCTGGTAATTCTTGGATTACGTTGTACCAAGTCTTCTAATAAGTTCGAAAAACTGCGTCCATTGGCTGAAATACGTCGGCCTGTATTGTAATTTAAATACAACATGGTGTTATGGTCACGCTGCGCTAACAGGCGCTCACCAATGCCGCCATAGTGTGCATTTGACCAAGTCAGATGGTTCATACATAAACCATGAGCTAAAATCACGATACGGCCTGCAAGTTCCCCTTGTTGTATTGCACCGTAGTGATCATATAGCACCATGGGTAAGGCGAGGGGGCTATGCTGTTTCAGTAGATAATCCCCAAAAATCCCATTCAAAATGCCGACTAAAAAATGTAGGCTTGGGGTGAGTGGTTTTTCGTGAAGTGTAGGATATTTTTCAATAATATGACGTAAGCTTGGCGCTAAAAAACAACTCCCATATTTTTGTAAAGCGCCATAAGAAAACTGATATGCCTTTTGCACAAATGGTCGTTTTTGAAAGTTTTTAGCATTTTGTGTGCTCACACCAAAAGCATTTTTTAATACTTCAATATTAATAACTTGAATTAATTCATGTACACCATTTAAGCTGGTACTGAACAGTTGAGCTAAACCTTCTAATACGTCTGCCTGACTAGGTGGCGTACGATCCCATTTACAATAAGTTTCATGTAGTGGTGTTAAGCTCGGCATATCTTTTCCCCATATACGTTATAACCGACGTTTTAAGCTGTACTTTTTATCAACGGCAGCTAACGTTTCCATCTTAGTAGTTTAAATAACACATGTTTTTAAAATACTGATGAATGGTTAGTTGAGTGGTTTTTCTTGTCTGACAATAGTGTTTTTATATACAAACTGAGAACAAAAATGTGAGTTTATTCTCAATTTAGAGGGAAAATATATGAATATTATCTACCTCCATGGCTTTAATAGTAGCTCTCTTTCAATTAAAGGGCTGAGCCTTAAGCAGTATTGTAGCGAATTGGGCATAAATGTGCATTTGCCAGATTTAAACAGATCTCCTGATCTAGTGGTTGAGCAAGTTTCAGCGCTTATTGAATCGTTACAAGACGTGGCTTTAGTTGGTAGTAGCCTTGGCGGGTTTTTTGCGACATATTTTGTCGCAAAATATAATGTTCCAGCTGTACTGATTAACCCTGCTATGCAACCATGGAAACTGTTTGATGAGTTATTTCAAGTTGAAAGTATGCCCTATGTGGTGAATGATCAATGGTCAATTGACCATGTTCAGTTACGGCAGTTACAACAACTGGAACTGAAACAACCTGAAAATGCCGACAAAATACTCGTCTTATTGCAACAAGGCGACGAAATTTTGGATTATCGTCAAGCACAACGCTATTATAGTGCTGCAACGCCATCCTCATTGATTTTGACGGATGCTCATGGCAATCATGCTATGGAAGATTTTGAAGAAAAATTACCGTTAGTGATCGAATTCTTTGCGCACACCATCAAATAAGGAAAACGTACAACGTGACACAATATACGGCTCAATCGCTTGAAGTTCTTTCTGGTTTAGACCCTGTTCGTCGTCGTCCAGGGATGTATACCGATACGACTCGACCTAACCATTTAGCCCAAGAAGTTATTGATAATGCTGTTGATGAAGCATTAGCTGGTCATGCCGACAAAATATGTGTCACGGTTTATAAAGATGGTTCGTTGTCGGTTGAAGATAATGGCCGTGGTATGCCAGTCGATATTCACCCTGAATATGGTCAAAGTGGTATCGAAATCATTCTGACCAAGCTCCACGCAGGCGGTAAATTCAGTACCGATAACTATCAGTTTTCAGGTGGTTTACATGGTGTGGGGATTTCGGTTGTAAACGCTTTATCTACACGTGTTGAGGTCGAAGTTCAACGTCAGGGTAACCTATACCAAATGGCCTTTGAGCAGGGTGAACCAGTAGCACCTTTAGCTGTTATCGAAGGGAAAGCTCCAAAGCGCGCGACGGGTACAACTGTACATTTTTGGCCAGAAGCTAAATATTTTGATAGTCCAAAATTTGCGTTAAAAGCACTGAAACACAATTTAAAAGCCAAAGCTGTTTTAGCTGCTGGTTTAAAAATTACTTATATTGATCAAATTAACGATGAAAAAATCGAATGGCAATTTGAAAATGGCCTCGTCGATTATTTGATGGATGAATTGCAAGACCGCGAAATTTTGCCAAACCCTGCATTTGTGAGCAGCGGTCAGGCAGACCGAGCGGCATGTGAATTTGCGATTTGTTGGAATGTGGAAGGTGGTGAACAGGTTCAAGAAAGTTACGTCAACTTAATTCCGACTGCACAAGGCGGTACTCATGTGAACGGTTTGCGCTCTGGGGTTACCGAAGCATTGCGCGAGTTCTGTGAATTGCGTAATTTGCTACCACGAAACCTTAAACTTTCGGCAGAAGATGTTTGGGATGGCGTGAACTATATATTGTCGCTCAAGTTCCAAGAACCGCAGTTTTCAGGTCAAACCAAAGAGCGTCTTTCGAGTCGTGAAGCATCAAATATTGTTTTAAATATTGCTAAAGATGCTTTCGCGCTCTGGCTCAACCAACATGCTGAAATTGCTATGCAGTTGGCAGAAATGGCAATTTCTAAAGCAGGTCGCCGTTTAAAAGCAGCAAAGAAAGTCGAGCGTAAAAAAATTGTTTCCGGCCCTGCATTGCCGGGTAAGTTGGCAGATTGTGTTGGTCAAACACGTGAAGACAGTGAGTTATTTATTGTCGAGGGCGACTCTGCTGGCGGTAGTGCCAAGCAAGCGCGCGATAAAAACTTTCAGGCGATCATGCCGATTCGTGGAAAAATCTTAAATACGTGGGAAGTTTCTTCAGATGAAGTATTGGCTTCTCAAGAGGTCCACGACATTGCCATTGCGATTGGTGTAGATCCGGGCAGTGATGATTTATCTGAACTCCGTTACGGTAAAATCTGTATTTTGGCCGATGCTGACTCGGACGGTTTACACATTGCGACTTTGCTTTGTGCTTTATTCGTTAAACACTTCCCAGCATTGGTTGAAGAAGGACATTTGTATGTGGCAATGCCACCATTGTTCCGTATCGACATTGGTAAAGATGTTCATTACGCGCTTGATGATGATGAACTTGAAACTATTTTGAAAAATATTAAAGGTAATCGTAATCCGCAAATTACCCGATTCAAAGGATTGGGTGAGATGAACGCGATTCAACTACGTGAAACCACGATGGATCCTAATACACGCCGTTTGGTTCAATTAGATCTTGATGATGCCCATTTTACGGCGGGTTTACTCGACAAGTTACTTGCGAAAAAACGTTCGGCAGATCGTAAGCAGTGGCTTGAGCAGAAGGGTAACTTAGCTGATATCACTGTCTAAAAAGGCGTAAAAAATCCCCGCTCAATTGGCGGGGATTTTTTATGTAAATCTAAATTGTTGGAAATCACCACAACGATTTCTAATATTAAATTAAAATAGACAGATCTGTATATTTTAATTTAGGTCGTAATTTTTATAGCCTGTGGAAATTGAAAAACATCGCAATTCGCTCCACCTCCAATTCGATCCACCACTGCAAAATCACTTGGTGCCTCAAAAGTAAGCAAAGGATGATGCCATGTGCCTGCCCGATAATTAATACTTTGCTTTCCATTCGAGACGAAAGCACATAGTTTTGAAATATCAGGAGTATTTTCGTCTAAAGCAGGCGCCACAATAATTAAAAACTTTTGTTGCTGTAGTGGAATAAATGCTTGAGAACCTTTGGGATGGCGCTCTAACATTGAAATCTCTAAAGGCAGTACACTGGCTTTAATATTACGGAAAATACTAATTCCTGCCTTTGCTTCCCCTTTAATTTCAGTTTCAACAAGCGCATGATAGCGCTCAGTGTGGGCATCGTTAATATGAAAAAAGTCATGCCCATCGCAACAAATGACTTCTCCAAAGGACTGAAAGTTCTCAATGGTTAATGGCTGAATTTGAACATTCTTCATGATCATGACTTGGCAATTTTTCCCCATAAACGAACACGACTAATACCACCGTCTGGAATCATGTTAATACGAATATGCGAGATTTTTTCATGCTGTAAAATCTCATTCACATATTCATGAATATGATCCATTTGCATCGGTTGGGCTTCTAGTAAGTAAGGCCAAAACATACTTTGAGGAATTAACTGTGCATCGGTTGCATTTTCGAGGTAAACCGCCTGAATAGATACTTGTGCAGGGAAGTTCCCTTTAAAATGAGCCGTATCAATTTCAAGTTTCTCAATTTTTCCGCTTTTACCCAACGCAAGAATACACCAGTCATAACCCGGTGCACGGCGGCGTTTGGTTTCCCATCCATCGCCCATGTTGACTCCACGGCCTGGGTTAATCAAATTACGAGGATGTCCAAAGTGAGCATCGCTATACGCAACTACGCGGCCACCATTTTCGAGGGCCAATAAATCGAGAGTCTGTTCGCTGTCAGTTACCTGAATATGAACATCACCATAGACACGTAAACGGGCAATACCACCATCTGGGAAAATGTTAAGGCGTATATGAGTGAAAAGTGCATCATTATTGACCATAAAAATATGATGCTGGCTTGGGCCGAGTTCAGTATTTCCTAAAACATTCTCCCATTTTGCCCCTGTCAGGTCCCCATTTGGTGCATAACATGCTTCTAATGATGCAGAAGCAGGATAATTTCCTGTAAAAAAGCTGGTATCAATATCAAGAGCAGTGATTTTTCCACTTACACCTAACTTCACAATACACCAGTCATAGCCCGCATGACGCTTACGACGCGTTTCCCAGCCGTCCATCCATTTGCCGTTACCATCAAATTTATCTTCAACAAAAATAGGTGCATCAAATTGCAGCATACGCTTTGCTTCTGCAAAGAAATCATCTGAACACTCAATGACTTGTGCACCAATTCGGGCATCTGCTAAATTGGTTTTCGTATTCAAAATCTCAGGAAGTTCAAAAGCTGGAGCGTGCAATGTTGCCATAAGGGGGTATCCGTATTTCTTGTTAAAAACATGATTTTTCATTTAAAACTGCGCCAACACAGAGCGTGCTGAGACGAGTTTTATACATAAATATATAAGCATGGTGCATGCCAGTTTTGTGGAAAAGCTAAATAAATTTTGAACGATGGCATGTTTTTAGCATAAGCACCCTATAGGTGAATATCTATAGGAGCGTGTTATGAATGTGGTGATTATTGGTGCGGGAATGGGAGGTCTAACCACAGGCATTGCATTAAAGAAATTTGGTCACCAAGTTCGAATTTTTGAGCAAACTGAAAAAATTCTTCCTGTCGGCGCGGCAATTTCGCTCTGGTCGAATGGTGTGAAATGTCTGAACTATCTAGGATTAACTGACAAAATCGCCAAACTTGGTGGACAAATGGATGATTTGGCCTATGTGGATGGTTTAACTGGAGATGTGATGACACAATTCAGTTTATTGCCATTAATTGAAGAAGTGGGCCAACGACCTTATCCGGTTGCACGTGCTGATCTACAAAATATGTTGATGGATGAATTTGGTCGTGATCAGATTTATCTAGGCAAAAAAATGGTCAGCCTTGAAGACAAAGCTGATTATGTCGAGGTTCATTTTGCAGATGGCAGTTCAACGCAGGCTGATCTATTAATTGGGGCCGATGGTACGCATTCACTTACACGGACCTATGTGTTGGGGCAGCAAGTACAGCGCCGTTACGCAGGTTATGTAAATTGGAATGGTTTGGTTGAGATCTCTGAAGATTTGGCTCCAGCCCAGCAATGGACGACTTATGTGGGCGAAGGCAAGCGAGCTTCTTTAATGCCAGTTGCAGATGGCAAATTCTATTTCTTTTTGGATGTGCCTTTGCCAGCAGGTTTAGACAATAATCGAGATGACTATAAAAAACTTTTAAAACAATATTTTGTTGATTGGTGCCAACCCGTACAGCAGCTTATTGAACGCTTAGACCCGCAAAAGACCAATCGGGTAGAAATACATGATATTGAACCGTTCACTCAATTTTATAAAGGTCGTGTGGTGATTTTGGGTGATGCTGCACACAGCACAACACCTGATATTGGGCAAGGTGGTTGCCAAGCCATGGAAGATGCGATTTATTTAGCGCGTTCTCTGCAAATTAACACTTTGGGGCTAGAGGATGCTTTACGTCGCTATCAAAACAAGCGTAATGAACGTGCTAATGAATTGGTACTTCGTGCACGCAAACGTTGTGATGTGACGCATATGAAAGATGAAGCCGTTACACAAGCATGGTATGAAGAATTACGCCGTGAACAAGGTGGACATATTATGCAGGGGATTATTAGTAATATTGTGGGTAATCCACTTGATTAAAAACAAAACAGCAAGGAATTTTCCTTGCTGTTTATCTTCTAAATTTGGATTTTAGAAGTGGTATTTAACCAAGGCACTAACGTTATTTTCGTCGGCACCTTTAATACCAAATTTGTTATTCCACACTGAGTGCTCGATACCTAGGTATAGGCGTGTATCAGGAGAAATGTGTTTACCCACATTCCATTTCCACTGAGTTGTCCAGTTTAATTCGCTCGCATGGTCGCCTTCAGCAGTTGACCAATCAAGGAAACCATCTACCAAGAAATCTTCAGATGCGAGTTTAAATGGAATACCATAAACGAATGTCATTTGATAATCGTCGTCAGTGTTCTCATTGTTTGCACGGTAGAAGTTTAAATTTGCATATTGGAAATATGGGATATCTAAATCAACTGCAAAACCATAAAGGAAGTTGTCGAAGTTGTTGCCGTCTTCACTGTTACCTTCCCAAGTAGTACTAATGAGTACATCTTTGATTGGGCCATACGACAATTTTTTACCAGACACTTCGCCTAAACTTAGTCGTGGTGATAACTCAAAGTAAGTACTCTTGTGGTCATTTTCACCACGCATGCGGTCCATAAAGAAAAACACATCAGCGTATTTAACTTTTGCTGCATATTCCAAAGTAATCGTGGTTTCTTTGTCATCTACAACTTCATAGTTTTCACCATAAAGTCCAGTCACACTAAAATCTTGCCAAATTGGTTTTGCCTGAACCATGGCAGTTGCAGATAACAAGGCACAAGTCGCCGCAAGTTGCTTTAATTGCATTTAAATGATCTCCCCCCAAATAAAGCACGCTAAGGATACAGGGTCTTAAGCAAAAATGAAGCCAAATTTGATCAACGGTTAAAAAAAAGCCCACCGAAGTGGGGCGCTAAAAACTAAATCTTTAATGAGTATTTCTTGTGTTTATTGTTTGGCTTAAATGTGGGGTGCGCGAGCTACGAAATGAAGGTAAATGATTAAATAATAAATTCAACAAGATAGCAAAGAGACAAGTTGAACTAATGCCCGAATGGAACAAAGTTTGTACCCAAACTGGGAAATGAGCATAAAACTCATGGTTAATAATTGGGATCATCCCAGCTGATAAAGCGGTTGCGACAATAATTAAATTTTTCTGATCGTTATAATCTATTTTTGCCAAAGTGCGAATTCCACTCGCTGCAACCGACCCAAACAAGACCAAACCTGCACCACCAAGTACGGGCATTGGAATCGCTGCAATCAAACGACCCATAATAGGTAGTAGTCCTAAAATAATCAGAATGACACCACCTGCTGCGACTACAAAGCGGCTTTTGATGCCTGTAATCGCAACCAGTCCAACATTTTGGGCAAAAGCACTTTGCATGAAAGAACCAAAAATAGGCGCAAAAGCACTTGAGAACATATCTGCACGAACACCATTGGCGATACGTTTTGAATCGACTTCAGTTCCTACAATGTCTCCGACAGCAATAATATCGGCTGTGGTTTCAGTCATAATGACCAAGGTCACAATCAACATCGATAAGATAGCGCTGAGCTCGAAAGTCGGTAAACCAAATGCAAATAAGTGCGGAAATTGGAGCCATGCGCCTGAACTCACCTGACTAAAATCACCAAAACCCATGAAGTAGGCGAGGGTAGTACCAACCACAATAGCCAACAAAATTGATAAACGTCGAATGCTTGCTTGCGGCAGCATATTTAGAACAATCACAATGCCTAAGGTCAGCAGTGCCAAAGAGATATTTTCTACGCTACCCCAGTCGGGCGCTTTGTTGTTGCCACCCATCATCCAGCGAATCGCAACGGGTAACAAAGATAGACCAATAATCGTGATAACGCATCCCGTCACAACAGGTGGGAAAAAACGAATAATTTTTGAAAAGTAAGGTGCAAGGCATAGTCCAATTAGAGAGGCGGCAATGACCGCGCCGTAGACAGCAGGTAAACCACCGCCTGTAGTGATAATGGCGACCATGGTGGCCACACCCGCAAAAGATACACCCTGTACCAGAGGTAATTTTGCGCCTAAATATTTGGTTCCGATTGTTTGGATCAGGGTTGCCAATCCACCTACAAATAGGGCCGCTGCAATTAACATTCCGATTTGTGCTGAGCTTAAGCCAGCTGCCGTTCCAATAATCAAAGGCGGGGCTACAATGCCACCATACATGGTCAGCACATGCTGTAAGCCGTAAGCAAAACTTTTGGAAATTCCTAAGTATTCATGCTCTGGAGAAATTGCATTTTTTTGCTGATGATTCATATTTTTCTCCTATTTATAATTGAGTTAGCTACCGCGATAAGTGGAGTAAGCAAATGGGCTAATCAGTAATGGAATGTGATAATGCTGATTGATGTCTTCTATAAAAAATTGGATACAAACACGTGGGAAAAAAGTTTTGACTTGCTGCGATGAAAAATAAGGGGCAATTTCAAATTCAAGTTGATAAGCACCTTCTGCAAAGTCTGTTATTCCAAAATCACTCACTCGACCATCTTGATTGGTGGTTGCTGTTGCTATCAGCTCATGGGTTGCTGCATGAAACAACTTCACTTCTACGTCTGCAGCTGGTTTACCTAAATTCGTATCTAAAATATGAGTGCTGATCATGCTTGTATTTCCTGAGATAGACGTAATAGAGCAATCGCTGCAAGTTGCTCATGTACAATTGTTTTTTCGATAGCCAAGTCGTTTTGTAGTCGTTCATGTAGCTTTTTTAAAATTTCATCGCTACTAAGGCCTGCCGCTTTAATTAAAAAAATAAAGCCAAACTTTTGTTCATAATCCATGTTGCCTTGTAGCAGAGCCTGTTGTGTTAGTTCATCTAAAGAAATGCCAGCTTGTTCTTTAGAGGAAAAATCTTGCTCTTTTGCATTGAGTTGTTTTTTAGCTTGGCGTTCACCAATTTTTGGATGGGTTGCTAAAGCCGCTAGTATCTCTTGCCATGACCACATTTGACTTAACTGTTCTGCATATTCCAAAAGTGATGCTTTTGTTGAATAGGGACGATTTGAGATGATTTTTTCGGCCCATGCTTGAATGTGGACACAGTTTTTTAACAAAGTCTTGAGTTGTTCTGGTGGGGCTTGATTAAACTCGGCTAAAAACACTGTTATTCCTAAACTCGTTGTCTTGATATAGAGTTTTAGCAATAACAGTGCCAATAGCGAGTTTTGGTTCGCTTAAGAATTTTGAAAATTAAAAATCAATTATTTAGTTATGTGATTTTTATACCAATGTTCAGCAATTTCCTGACGACGACATATCCAGACCCGATCGTGCATTTGAATATAGTCGAGAAATTTCTGTAGTGCTTTAAAACGGCCCGGACGCCCTAAAATGCGGCAATGCATTCCAATCGACATCATTTTTGGTGCAGTTTCTCCCTCTGCATACAACACATCAAAACTATCTTTCAAATATTGAAAAAACTGTTCTGAACTATTAAATCCGCCTGGTGAACAGAACTTCATGTCGTTACATTCTAAAGTGTAAGGAATAATCAGATGAGGACGTGATGCGCCATCAGCATTGGTAAGCGTTGTCCAAAAAGGCAGGTCATCACCATAATAATCTGAGTCATATTGTATTTGTGGAAACTCTGCGAGTAACTGACGTGTATTGGGGCTGTCACGTCCGGTGTACCAACCTATCACTTTATTTTCAAACAGGTTTTCTAAGACAGTTAAAGCCTGCTCCATATGCTGTTTTTCGACTTCAATATCGGTATCTTGATAGTGAAGCCAGCGGTAACCATGAGAAACCACATCATAATCAGCTTGCTTAATCGCTTCTACAATATAAGGGTTGCGAGCAAGTGCCATTGCAACCCCAAAAATGGTCATTGGAAGTTTGCGCTTTTGGAATTCACTATGAATGCGCCAAAAACCAGCACGTGAACCATATTCGTACATAGAGTCCATTGACATATGTTTAGCTGGGTAACTTGCAGCGCCAATAATCTCTGATAAAAACTGTTCGGAGCCCTCATCGCCATGCTCTATATGTTTTTCGCCACCTTCTTCATAATTAAGCACAAATTGCACAGCAACCTTGGCATTATTAGGCCATTTAACCTGTGGAGGCTGTCCGTGATAACCGATTAAATCACGTGAATAAGGAGACTTCTGGATTTGCTCAATAAGCTCTGCTCCAGATAGATAAGATTTGGACACGATTGCTCTCCTTTTGTTCAATTTTTCATAAAAATTTAAAAAATCAGCTTGCATATTTTTATAGATGGACTGATATTGAAGGTATGAAGATCTTCAAAATAAATTAAAAGCAGTACGTTTAAGTCAGGAGATAACAAACCATTACACCATCAAAATGTACAATTGAAGTCAGTTCATGCATGCTTAAAACATGCCAACATAAAAAAGTTTTGCATAGAAAAGATCCACAGTAAGAAAGAGAGGATGGTATTTATGAATATTGAAATCCGCACAGATAAAAACATCCATAACAGCGAACGTTTAATTACTTATGTACGTGCAGAACTTACTCAAGAATTCCAACGTCATAGCGAACGTATTACGCATTTTTCGGTTCATTTTAGTGATGAAAATGGGGACAAAGGTGGTGACAAAGATATCCACTGTATGATTGAAGCGCGTCCTTCAGGTTTGAAACCAGTTGCAGTACATCATAAAGCAGGAAATATTGACGCCTCGATTCATGGCGCGATTGAAAAATTAAAACGTAGCCTTGAACATACTTTTGAGAAAAAAGAACACCCGAGAGGTGGTCAACCAGAATTCATTGATGATGAAGTTTAATTTAAAATCCTAAAAAGCCCTTCGGGGCTTTTTTTATATTTAATGAAAATAAAACTATTCACAACATTAGGTTTGCAATGCGATGCAATCAACCTCTAAAATCTTCAGAAGAGATTAGGCATAATAGCCCTAATATATTTTTGAGAGATGGTCATGTTAACCACCCAGCAGCAAGCTTTAATTAAAGCCATAGAAGAATTAGAACTCGCGCAAGTGCAAAAATTACTTGCTGAAGGACTTGATCCGAACTTTATTGATCCGGAACAAGGACCACCTGTATCAATCATTTGTGATGGAATTTTTAAATGGTGGGAAGATGTATCAGAAGCTTATGAAGCGGGTACACCACTATCAAAAGAAGAAAAACAACAATCATTACAGGTTTACCTCGATATACTCGAAGCGTTGATTCAAGCCAAAGCGAATGTACACCTTTGGGATGCAGAAGAGTTTTATGGTCCTTTATGGGATGCAGCAAGCTCGGCATGTGCGCCAGCCGTTCAACGTTTATTAAATGAAAAAGTTGATCCAAATACACGTGATGAAGAAGGACTCACTATTTTATCTTCAATCAGTCAGTTGTTCTTTGATTGTGACTTTGATGAAATAGATTGGTCAGAAGCGCTTCAAGAAGAGCGTGAAACATTAGAGTTATTGCGCCAACATGGGGCAAAAATGTCAAAAGAACTAACTACTTGATTGGATAATAGAATGAGAACATTTCAAATTTTAACTTTTGCTTTGACCACTGTTGCCGCAGGAAGTACTTTTGCTGCAGAGTTCTCTTTTGACCGTCCAGGTGCTGGCTTTGGAACAGGGATTACTCCAGTTGGTAAATTGGCTTGGGAACAAGGTTTGCCAAGTGCAACTTATACAGAGTCAACGGTTGATGGCGTCAAAGAAAAAACCGTAACTGTAAATGAAGATATGTTATTCCGTACCGGTTTAGCCGACGGCTTGGAATTACAATTAGGTTGGCAAGGTCCAGCATGGACTCAAACTAAACGTGCTGGTAAAAAACATGACACGTCAGGCTTTGGTGATGTCAGCATCGGTTTGAAAAAAGCAATTGATCTAAACGATGAAAACTTATCAATGGCTGTGTTAGCTGAAGCGATCATTGCCACTGGAAATGATGAATTTACTGCACATGACGATATTTATAGCTTAAGTTCAGCAGTCGCTTATAAATATAATGACTTAGTCGGCACATCAATTACCATGCGCTACGAAGTACAAAATAGTAACTGGGCAGTAACTGCAATCCCGACGATTGATTATAAAATCGCAGGTAAGTTGTCAGGTTATTCTGAGTTCATTTACCGTAAAGCTGAAAGCCAAGACTACGAATATGGTTTAGGGACAGGTTTAGTATACGCCGTAAATGATCGTACCCAGCTCGATGCAAGTATCGGGGTTGATTTAGAGGGTCAAGACAAGAGCTACAACGGTGGCTTAGGCGTGGCATTCTTGTTCTAATCGAAGCAATTTAAATTTATGTTAATGAAAAAGCTTATTCATCAGGGAATTCTTTATTTTCTAGCAGTTGCTGTTTGTGTGTTTAGCCAGTTGGTTTCTGCGCAAGATAAGCTACTCTCACCCGAACAAGCTTTTTCATTTTCGGTTGAATCTTCTGAGCCGCATACTGCGAGTTTGTCTTGGCAGATTCAGCCAAATTACTATCTTTATCAGCATAAATTTTCTGTACAACAAGGTACTCAACCTTTAACTTTAAAGTTACCTAAAGCGGTTGCCCAATATGATGAAAATTATGGGCAAAGTCAGGTTTACTACCATCAAGTTAATTTCCAAATTAAGACTAAGCCTTCAGAGCACTATAGTGTGACTTGGCAGGGCTGTGCCAAAGACCGTATTTGTTATCCACCCCAGACCATTGAGTTTCAAACCGATGCAGATGGCTTGGTGGGTGTACAAAACCAAGCAGGAACAGCGCCAAAACGATTACTAGATTTAGCGAATACACAATCCGACACTTCCTCGAGTTCAGAATCTTTAGAAAAAGAGCAGAGTACAGAGACAGCAGCTGATACAACTACACCTCAAATTGCACAAGATCAGATCTGGTCAGCTAAATTAATTGAACACTCGCTTTGGTATGGAGTTTTATTATTTTTAGGTTTAGGCATGTTGCTCGCATTTACACCATGTTCTTTACCGATGCTTCCTATTTTAACTTCACTGATCATTCGCGAACATAAAGGTTTAAAGGCTTGGACCATTGCGCTTACTTTTGTATGTAGCATGGCATTAGTTTATGCAGGCTTGGGTTTAATTGCTTCTTCGGCAGGCTTAAATTTCCAACGCTGGTTACAACAGCCAGCAACTTTAATTGCTTTTAGTTTGCTGTTTATTGTTTTTGCTCTGAACTTATTTGGTTTGTTTGAGCTTCGTTTACCTCAGACATGGTTAAACCGACTTGACCGTATTCAGTCAATGCAACAAGGCGGTACTTTGGTCGGTGCTGGGGTTATGGGTGTCGTTTCTGCGCTTTTGGTGGGTCCTTGTATGACCGCACCTCTCGCTGGAACTTTATTATTTATTTCTCAAACACAAAACCAATGGCAAGGTGCTTTGCTTTTATTCTGCCTAGGTTTTGGAATGGGAATTCCACTACTGCTTGCAAGTATTTTAGGGGCAAAATTCTTGCCTAAAGCAGGCGACTGGATGCATCAGATTAAAGTGATTTTTGCTTTTCTGATGTTGGGTTTAAGCCTCTACTTTATTCGTCCTTTATTGCCAGATTTGGGTATGCAAGTGCTTAGCCTCGTATTAGGCCTTGCTTTTATAGGCTATGCTGTTTATCAGTTTTTCTGGAAAAAAGGGCAACTACAATGGCTCTACGCGATTTTATTATTAATCGTTACACCTTTTGTAGCCTATAACCAATATCAACATATTCAAAATCGAACTTTGCAAAGTTCTGCCCACATGGCCGAGTGGCATATTGCAACAACAGCAGCGGACTTTGAAAAATTTCTAGCGGCAGCGCCTACTGATCGGGCTATTGTGGTTGATGTCTATGCAGATTGGTGTGTTGCTTGCCAACCGATTGAGCACCGTATTTTAAAAGCACCTGAGGTTCAATCTGCTCTTGCACCTTATTATTTAATTAAGCTTGATTTGAGCCATTATGACCAGTCGCATGAAGCACTACTCAAGCAGTGGAATATTTTAGGACCACCGACCTATTTATTTTTAAGTCCAGAGCAAAAAGAGATTCGTGCTTTACGTTTAACGGGCGCTTTTAGTCAGCAAGAGCTTTTGCAGCAACTTGCGAGTTTGGCAAAATTCAAAGAATCATAAGGTATCGATAGCTTCTGTCTGATGAAATGTACGTACCTGATTACGTCCTGAAGCTTTTACCGCATAGAGAGCTTGGTCTGCCTGTCGAATAACCAGATAAGGATCTTGTGCAAAAGCTGAACTGCTTATTCCAAAACTTGCACTAATATGAATAGGATTATTTTGGGCGCTACAAACAGGTAATTCTTGTAAAGCACAGCGACAACGCTCAGCAATTTTTTCAGCTTGAATAATATCGGTGTGGGGGAGTAATAAAATAAATTCTTCTCCACCAAATCGACCAATAATATCCTCGCTACGCAAATTCTCAGAAAGACATTGAGCAATTTCAATTAAGACCTGATCACCTTGGTGGTGGCCGTATATATCATTAATTTTTTTAAAATGATCGATATCAAGAAGTACCACAGCATAATCAAATTGTTGTTGGTGTAGCGACTCCAAATGCATGTTTAAACTACGTCTATTTAATACATTAGTTAATGGGTCGATTTGGCTTAAACGTTGAATATAAGTTTCTCGCTGACGCCATTGGGTGAGTAATATTTCAAATAAAACAAAACAGGCCAATAAAATAGGCATAATAAAAAAAGCCATACTTCCTAACCAGAAAGAATTGGTTTGGGCATGATCCATGGCTCTAAAATTAAATAAAGGTGCATACGCTAAAGCACCTGTCATACTTAAATATGTACATACAGTTAAAATAATTGTGGCAGGTACAAGAGCGCTATAAACAATTTTACGGTCAAATAACACCAGACCCACCCCAATCGTACCCACATAACCGACCATAGTGGCAGGGCTGATACTGCCAATTAAATATCCATCATGACATAGCATAAGTGCAAAGAACTGCACGCTAATGAAAGGAATAATTCGTTGAGCCCATTCATCATTTTTGTAGCGGTAACATGGAATAATCAAAAGGACTAATAAAAATAAGGTAAATAAATTGAGCCAGATTTGTGATTCAACTAAAGGCAGATTTGCCCATTGCCAAACACTTGGTGTAATTAAAATATAGCCTTTCCATAAAATCCAACTGAAATTCATTGCGCAAGCAAGTGTGAGCATCAGTGCGCTTTTTTGTAATGGCGTCCAGTTGATGATGTGATTATTGTGGATGAAATCGATTATCACCTGTTTTGTTCTATGTATTGGATGAGTGATTAAACGATTTTTCATAATAAATAAGGGCTCCTAAATATAGATGCCTCTTTGTTAGACTATCCTAAAATTGGATTGTTTCAATAATTTATATTTTAAACATAACATGATTTTCAATTTATATATGATGACTTTTTATAAAGAAAATGATGTGAAAAGTTTTGAGGCCTATTCACATCATTTATAAATAAATTAAGTTTTATCAAGCTCATGGGCAAATTCAGCAATATCTGCCAATGCTTGTCTAGCTTCATCAAACCATGCATTAAACATCTGGAAGTTATGCCACATGCCCGTATAAAGTTTGAATTGAACTTTAACGCCAGCATCTTCAGCTTTTTCTCTAAAACGCTTGGCATCGTCTAATAAGATTTCTTTAGAACCCACTTGAACCAAAGTTGGTGGTAGGCCATGCAAGTCATCGAAGATAGGGGAAACACGCGGGTCGTCGGCTGCGATGTGATTGCCTATATAGTACTGAGTGCCTGTTTGTAGTGCCTCAATTGATAATAAAGCATCA
This sequence comes from Acinetobacter sp. AOR18_HL, assembly GCF_027855145.1. NCBI lineage: Bacteria > Pseudomonadati > Pseudomonadota > Gammaproteobacteria > Moraxellales > Moraxellaceae > Acinetobacter > Acinetobacter sp. AOR18_HL. Next base: position 84,593 of record NZ_JAKTIG010000017.1, on the reverse strand, counting down.
TGTTTTTTGTTAAACCGAAGAGACTCACTCGTGAGTGTTAAATCCAAAAATGGAGACAACAAGATCAGGCCACTCGGCATGAGTTCAGGTTGTTCTTTTAAACGTAAGCAAAGTGCTAACGCTAAATTTGCCCCGCATGAATCACCCGATAAAATAATATCTTTCGGCTGAATACCTTGTACCACCAAAGACTGATAGATGTCATATAGGGCTTCAGTTGCCTCAGGGTAAGGATGTTCAGGTGCAAGCGGATAGTCCACATGAATAATCTGCATTTGAGTACGGGCAGCTAAATCCGTCATAAAAGCATGATGTGTTTTGACACTACCAAGGAAAAAAGCACCGCCGTGAATGTGAAAAATCAGTTGAGTTGCAGAATCTTGCGGTTTGATTTCTTCACCTTTAATACCTGCTAGTCGAATCGGGCGCACGGAAACATTTTTTTGTCGTGGGAAAGCACGACACATCTGATCTAGCACAGGACGTAAGGCAGTAGCCGGCAAATTTAGCTGGCTTGGCTTGCGAATTGTTGTTTTAAGAAAAGTTTCTGTAAAATAATATTTCCAAACATTTGATATATTCATATAGCATCCATTTTTATGCTAGTTTCTTGTTTTCTTGTAAATTTTATTTTGCAAGATTACAAGGTTACACGAAACAGTCACATTCAAAAATTGCAATATCTTTGCGACTTCTGAATACTGAAAATCTTGAAAGACCCAAGGATATTACAAAAATGAAAAAGATTGCTTTAGCTTTAGGACTCATTGGTATGGCTGCATTTGCCAATGCGGCTGATTCACTCAATGGAACGGTATGGAAAACGATTGATGATCAGACCAACAAGCCAAAAGCCGTAGTGAAATTTACGGAACAGAAGGACGGAACCTTAACTGCAACCATTCAGAACATTTTGACACCGGGTGAAGAAAACGCTTGTACAAAATGTGAAGGTCCGTACAAAAACAAACCGCTTAAAGGTGTCACCATTGTACATAATTTAAAAAATGTAGGTGGTAACAGTTATGAAAACGGTACGATTTTAGACCCAAAATCAGGTAAAACTTACAAACTGAAAGGTGAGTTAACCGATGGCGGCAAAAAGCTTAAATTACGTGGTTATATTGGCGTTTCTGCACTTGGTCGTAACCAAACGTGGATTCGCGCGAACTAAAAGTTTTAATAAAAAAACGAGCCAAATGGCTCGTTTTTTTAGGCTTGAATATTTTGATAGGCGGTTTCATCAAAACCCACAATAAAACCCTGTGAAGTTTTTAAAACAGGTCTTTTAATCAAACTTGGTTGAGCAATGAGTGCTTCAATCAGGTGATCTTCACTGCTTAGAGCACGATTTTGTTCTTCTTCTGAAAGCTTGCGCCAAGTCGTTCCTTTTTTGTTGAGAACGGTATCTTTTCCAATTTCTTTTAACCAGATTTTTAAAGTATCTGCATCAATGCCTTGTTTTTTATAATCATGAAAATCATAGTTAAGCCCTTTAGCCTGTAAGGCATCAAATGCTTTTTTCATTGAGTTACAGTTTTTAATTCCATAAATTTTTAACATTTTATCGGACCATGTCAAAAAGAGAGAGCACACAGCCTAACCCAAAATGCTTTTAAGCACTACTTTATACCGATACTTTTAAAACAAATGAAAATTAATGATTAATCGAAAGAGAAATGTCATGTTATTGTCATAAGATAAGGTAATAATGAGCTTAATAAGAAGAAGTTAAAACTAAAAGAACTTAGCGCAAAATAAGAGACAGAAAAGAGAAAACCCGCATTTAATCATCCTGATCATGCGGGTCTCATTTCAACGTCCAATGTCACATCCTTGCAAATAAACTTATCATAAGTTTATTTTATCTTCCTACGGCGTCCTATCCTTTTGCGTCATCCTGACTGCTTCCCTGTGCCGTGGGGCTATAATGCCGTTAAAGCTGTGTAAGAAAAATACTCAAAAACGACATATGCTGTAAGCGAAAACGACAATGTAAGTGAACGAGTGTTCACTTATTCTTGAATTTTATAGTCGATAATAACGGGTGCATGGTCGCTAAACCATTGATCTTTATAAACCCATGCGTTAATTGTACGTGCTTTCCAGTCTGGTGAGCATGCATGGTAGTCAATACGCCACCCTACATTTTTTGCACGAGCTTGACCGCGATTTGACCACCATGAATAAAGTTCTGCTTCTTCGCGAACTACACGGAAGGTATCCACATAGCCAAGTTCATCGTAAATATGGTCAAGCCATGCGCGCTCATGTGGTAAACAACCAGATGATTTCTGGTTACCTGACCAGTTTTTGATATCAATACGTTTATGAACAATGTTGTAGTCACCACAAATGATGACTGACTTGTTTTCATCACGCCATTGTTTCAAGATTTTTGCGTATTCACCTAAAAATAAATCTTTACGTGCTTGCGCTTCTTCACCACTTGAGCCCGAAGGTAAGTATAATGATGCAATATGTACCGGATGTGACAAACCTAAATCGAATTCCGCGGAAATAAAGCGGCCTTGACTGTCAGCCAGTTCAAACCCTAAACCATCTTTAACTGAGACGAAGGGTAGGCGGCTATATATTGCAGTCCCCGCGTAACCTGCACGCTCTGCTGGAAAGAGATGGGTATGCCATCCTTCGGGTCTAAATTTTTCAGTCCATTGTTCATGGGTAATGCGGCTTTCCTGCATGCATACGACATCGGCATCTGATTGTTCTAACCATTCAAGTAAGCCTTTCGTTACTGAAGAACGTAAGCCATTTACGTTAATGGAAACGACTCGAAGAATTTTTACATCACTTGGATACTGATCCTTTGGTATCATGCGAAAATTTAACCTCAATTGTGAATTTGGAGCACCTCATGACAACGCCTGTGTCATTTCACCCGCAAGCATTTATCGAACTCGCATTATCACGCGGTGTGCTTAAATTTGGTGAGTTTACTTTAAAATCTGGACGCGTGAGTCCTTATTTTTTTAATGCAGGCCTACTCAACGATGGTGAAGCTTTATCTCTTTTAGCGCAAGGCTATGCTGATAAATTAACACAATGTGAAAATGTTGATGTGATTTTTGGACCAGCTTACAAAGGTATTCCTTTTGTAGCAGCGACTGCTGTTGCTTTGTCTCAAGTCCATAACAAAAGTGTGCCATGGGGCTTTAACCGTAAAGAAGCAAAAGATCATGGTGAAGGCGGTGTATTAGTTGGTGCTGCGGTTGAAGGTAAAAAAGTCTGGATTATTGACGACGTAATTACCGCAGGTACAGCGATTCGCGAAGTGGTAACAATTTTGAAAAATGCTGGTGCAACTATTGCGGGTGTGTTGGTTGCGCTAGATCGTCAAGAACGTGGTCAAGGTGAACTTTCCGCAATTCAGGAAGTTCAAAAAGAATTAGAAATTCCTGTACACGCACTCATTACCATGAAAGATTTAATGGATTATTTGGAAGCGAAAGGTGAAAAAGAAGCGCTAGCAAATATGCAAGCGTATCGTGAAAAATATGGTATCTAAGTCTATATTGAATTGAAAAAAGGAAGCGATGGCTTCCTTTTTCATTTATTAGAGGATTAAATTTTATATATTCCATCTCAATACTAATATAACTGAATTATTTAAATATCTTTATAAAGCATTCAATTTTAGCGTTAATCTTGTAAAATCTAAACATGATAAAAAAAGAGCAGCTATCACATTGGCAAGGTCAGATGGCTATTGGTTTGGGTTACGGTTATTTTTGTGGACAAGCAGGAGATAACAGACCACATCGACATCTTGCGCATCAGATCACTTTTCCCCTCGATCCACTACAATCTATGCAGATTATTGGATACGAGCAGTTACATACGGGTATGGGTTTTTTCATTCCAGCAAATACTGTTCATCAGTTACAGAAAGGCAAGTATTGCTCGATTTATTTGGATGGAACTTATTATTTAGGGCAGGCTATACATCAATTTTTTGCCTCAACTTCTCAGATACAAATACTGCCAACAACGCTTCTGGAGCAATTGCGGCTTTATTTTTTGCATACTAATAATATTACCAAAGCCTTTGCTCAATTACAGTGCTATTTTGATTGTATGGTAGCTAGTGAACGTGCTCAATTAATGAATGGCTATATCTATCAACATCTATTATATAATTATGTTCCTTCACGTCAGGAGCTGGCGGCGTTACATCACTTATCTGAAAGTCGTCTAGCACATTGGTTCAATTCCCATTTTGGTATTTCATTACGTAGTTATCGCAAGTGGTTACGCTTGATTATTGCACTTAAAAATCTACATGAAGAAAATAATTTAACTGCAGCAGCGTATCAGAGTGGCTTTACCGATCAAGCGCATTTTTCTAGAACCTGTATGCAAATGTTTGGCATACAACCTTCGGCTGTCAAAAACATTCAAAACAAGATGATTTTGTTGCCTGAGTCTTAAGTAAATTCACTTTTTTAAATAAAATATAGCCGTTTTATTCAATTTAAACATCAAACAATCCTGCATGGTAGTGATCAATCTAAATAGAGGACATCATCATGCTAAAGTATAGTCATTTTTTAATACGTTATTTGAGTTATCCGATTTTATCTGTTACCACCTTAGCAATAGTATTATTGATGGCTTATCAAAAAATACCCTATTGGCCATCCGCACTAGTATGCATTGTATCCATTAGCGCTATGGTTGCAATGTTAGAGCGCTTTTTGCCATATCAGCAAAAATGGTTACATGATCAAGACGATACATTCACTGACATTTTTCATGCGATTTTTAATGTAGCACTTATTCTAATAACCGCAACAATTTTACAATTTATCCTTAAATTCGAGTTTTTTTCTAAATTATGGCCTATTCAATGGCCAATATGGGTACAATTTTTACTGGTGGGGATAATTATCGATTTTGGTTTATGGTATATGCATAAACTGAGTCATCGTCGGCGCTGGTTGTGGAAATTACATGCCATTCATCATCAACCTAAACGCTTATATTGGTTAAATGGTGAAAAACGTCATCCATTAAGTGCGATTGCACTAGCAACACCTAGTTTATTGGTGTTAACGATATTAGGGGCACCAACCTTGCTGATAGGTTGTTGGCTAACCTTTACTGCGGTACATTTAAGTTTTCAACACGCCAACTTAGACTATCGGGCAGGGCCATTAAAACATGTATTTGCTGTTGCTGAAGTACATCGTTGGCACCATAAACAGGGCTTTGGCAGTAAAAATTTTGCCGAGGTTTTTGTGATTTGGGATCATATTTTTGGCACTTTTCACTACGAAGAAAAAGCAGTTTCCGCAGATAGTTTGGGCATTCGTACCCCTATATCGAATCGATATTTCAAGCAGTTGTTGTGGCCATTTAAAAAATAGCTGTAATCATAATTCTTGGACTATGAAATGGTCTAATTAAATCATCAATAACTTTAGAATTATCAGGTATTGATGATTTAAATTTTCATGGATAGAAGTTGAAGTAACTAAACGACAAACTGAAGGGTTGGTGAGAAATCACAGCAAATGCCAATTGGTATATGACTTTTAATTTTAAAAAGTACCGTGCTGAGCTATCTAGAGTTTAGCCTTATTTAATAGTTCATTTAACATAATGGCGAATCTGCGAAATCTTTCTCATCACACTTTCTACACTCTAGCATCATGCCTAATTTCTCTTTGCATCCTTGTTCAGTCATCCCAAAGGTGAAAAAGAAGCGTTTGCAAACATGCAAGCTTATCGCGAAAAATACGGTATCTAAAAAGAAAAAGGCATACCTCTAAATAGGGGTATGCCTTTTTAATATTTACTTAAAACTGATAATTCAAACGCAATAACACATTACGTGGTGTGCCTGGCATACTGTCTGAACGCCAATACTCTTTATTGGTTAGATTATTCACCGCAAGTGTGACATTCCATGGGTCTGCACTATAGCCAATCGCTGCATCGACACGGTTAAAGCCTTCCATTTTTACTTGATTATTAAGATTTGGATAATAAGACCCGACATAGGTCACGCCCACCTCGGTATACCACTGCTCGGTTGGTAAATAACGAACAAATAAATTACCTGTATTCTTAGATGTGTTGGCTAAATAGTTACCTTCTTGTTCAGGCTTTTGTTTATCTTCTTTCACTTTTGCATCTGTGTAGCCATAACCACCACGGACAAAGACATTATCAAGTACGCGGCCAATAAAGCTAAATTCAAGACCACGAGATTGATGCTGACCCGCAGTTGCCCATACTTCTGGTTGCTCATTAGGATTTGGTTTATAGCGGATATTATTTTTACGAATATCAAAGATAGAAAATTGAGTATTTAAACGATTATCTAACCATTCGCTTTTTACCCCAACTTCATATTGCTCGTTATATTGAGGCTCTTTATCCATTTTTGTAACATCGGTGCTTCCAGTAACTTGGTTAACACCCATTTGTCCGCCAAATGGTGCAAAGCTTTTAGAGTACGACGCGTAAAAGCTATGTTCCGGAAGCGGTTGCCACACTAAACCAACATTTGGGCTAAAGCTGCCATCTTTTACATTACGGTGTTCTTTAGTCAGCTTGTTGGTGGTTGAAAAGTCAAAGTAATCGTAGCGCACACCCAGCATGAGTTTAAGTTGGTCATTTAGACCAATTAAATCTTGAATAAATACGCCGTAAGTTGTGCCTTCATTATAGTTGTGCTGTTTCATCACTAGTGGGCCACTGCCACGACTATACTCTCGTTCCCCTGTGATCGGATTGACGTAGCCGTAAATAGATCCATCTTTGGTAGCGTTCGCTAGACGTGGCTCTCGTTGCTCATAAGTCCAGTCTGTACCCACCATAATTTGGTGTTCAAGCGAGCCTGTTTTGAACTTGCCCTTAATATCAAAGGTATTGGTGGTGGTCTTATTGCTGGTTTGTTGCCAGTAGTAAATTTGGTCGACGTAACCTTTTTTAGTACAAGACTCATTCTTTGAGTTTTTACCATCTAAACCACAATAAGTTCCAAAATAAAAGTGGTCAAAGTTTTGTTCTGCTTGTCGGTAACTTGCTGCCCAGTGAAAGTTCCAATCAGGCGCATATTGATAATTCACATCGGTGCGGACCACTTGCAAAATATCATCAACATAATCGCCGTCTTGAGCAAATCCCATTTTGATCGAAGTTTCCGCAGGCAGAATGTCACGTGATGGTCCGCGATCAGGTACACGACCTAATTTGTCATAGGTATATTGTGTGGTCCAAGTGAGTGTTCCATCGTCATTTTTATAAGTGAAACTTGGTGAAAACATTTCAATCTTATTTTCAATACTAGAGCGGAAGCTGCCTGACTCGCCATATTCTCCAGTTAAACGTACTGCTAAATTGTCATTAAGTACTTGGTTGATGTCAGCCGTTGTTCCGTAGTTATCATATGAACCAGCATACGCACCAACTGAACTTTTAGAGTTAAAATTGGCGAACTTACTCACCATATTCACAACACCGCCGCCAGCACTACGGCCATATAAAACAGAGGCGGGGCCTTTTAAAATTTCAATACGTTCGATATTTGCTGTACTACGACGTACTTGTCCGCTTTCACGTATGCCATCACGGTAAATATCACCTGTATCGGCACCAAAGCCACGAATCGTGATCCCATCACCGCGCATATCATAACTGGTTGATACCCCTGGGGTGCCTTGCAGCATAACGCTTAAATCATTTGATCCATAAATTTTATATTTCTGAACATCAATCGTATCAACGGTTTGAGGAATATCTTTTTTATCTAAACCATTACGTGTGACATTGGCTTTGTCATAGTCGATATAACTTTTAATCGGATCGAGCTCACTCATGGCCTCAATTTTTATGGTGGGCATGGTGGCCGCTACTTTTGATGAGTCAGTCACATCTTCTGCATAGGCACCTTGAATATTCAAGATCATTAAACTGAGTAAGCTCAGCGGGAAAAGACGCTTCATTTGGGGAGATGGTATAGAAATTCTTAACATAAAAATAAAATCAATTAACAAAAATAAAAGTATAAATGATAATTATAATCATTTAATTGTTTAGAATAAAAGAACTATTATCTTAAAAAATGACATATTTATTTTTTAATAACTGATTTTTAATAAGTTAATTAGCAAATTAAACGAATTGTATGAGTTGACTCATTAGTTTTTCTTGTTAATTGGGTTTTAAAGGGGGCTTTTCATCGATTAAAAGCACCCTTTTGGAATTACGCGTTATTTTTGAGAACATCTAAAATATCCATTTCTGGATCATAATTTTCATCAATTGTTTTGCAAATTGCTTGTCCCACAATGACATGCGTGCCATTAAAGGTCATAGTGGGTGCTTCATATAACTCCCAACCATGATTCAGAGCTTTAGTCACTCGTGCACAAAAAGCAGAGTCATCGGGGCCAGTTAAATAGCGATAAAGTTTCATGTTTACCCTTTAAAAATAATATTTTATGATCATAGTTTAACTGAATTTACCTTAGTTCAAGATAAAGAAATAACCGATAAGGTTTTACTGAAATTAAGAAAAACCAGTGAAAAATCTCAGTTATACTCATGCTAATTTAAATTTTAAGAAGAGCTTGAGCATGCGTGTACTTGTCGTCATGGATCCGATTGAAACCGTAAACCTTAAAAAGGATTCAACCATGGCAATGTTGTGGACGGCGAGCCGTCGTGGACATGAATTAGGTTATGCATTACAACAAGATTTATATATCGATCAAGGCAAAGCTTACGGCCTCATTTCACCGTTAAAGGTGTTCGAAGATTACAACCATTACTATGAGTTAGGCGAAAAGAAAAAAGAATCTATCGCGGCTTACGATGTTGTGCTCATGCGTAAAGATCCGCCATTTGACATGAATTTTGTCTACACGACTTACGTGCTTGAGCAAGCTGAACGCGAAGGCTCCTGGATTATTAACAAGCCTCAATCACTGCGTGATTGTAATGAAAAACTCTTTGCAACGCAGTTTCCAGAACTACAAGTGCCTACACTTGTGACATCTCAACAAAGTTTAATTCGTGAATTTATTAAAGAACATGGCGATGTGATTGTTAAGCCACTTGATGGTATGGGTGGTATGGGCATTTTCCGTTTATACCAAGACGGTGTAAATATTGGTTCTACATTGGAAATGCTGACAGAATTAGGTACTCGTCCAATTATGGCTCAGCGCTACATTCCTGAAATTGTAGAAGGGGATAAGCGTATTTTAATGGTAAATGGCGAACCTATTCCTTACTGCCTAGCTCGTATTCCACAAAATGGTGAAGTGCGCGGTAACTTAGCAGCAGGTGGTTTAGGTCAAGCGCGTCCGCTTACTGAAAATGATAAGCAGATTGCAGCGAAAATCGGGCCTTTCTTACGTGAAAAAGGATTGGTTTTTGTAGGCTTAGATGTGATTGGTAATTATGTCACTGAAATTAATGTCACTAGTCCAACCTGTATCCGCGAAATTGATGCTCAATTTGGTACATCAATTGCCGATGATCTATTTGATGTATTAGAAGCTGGCCGTACAGCTTAATTATTTATTTCAGGTGATTTTCAGTGGTATTTATTGGAAATCACCTGAAAATATATGAATTAATAAAATAACAATACTAAATACACCACAGCTTTGTAGGCATATTTTCAAAAAAGCACATCTTTCTGTTATAAACGAGTGAAATTAGCTTTTCGTTAATGAAGCTTTAGGATTAAAATAAACGGCTACAAAAATAGATGACAATTTCCATTGTTTTTTGAGTTGAAGAATTAGACCGTGACCGATTCACAGCAAAGCAAACCCAAACATGTCATGATGATGGCTGCCGGTACAGGTGGACATGTTTTTCCAGCCCTCGCCGTAGCCAAACAACTTCAACAACAAGGTTGTCAGGTTTCATGGTTAGCCACGCCAACAGGTATGGAAAATCGGTTATTAAAAGATCAAAATATTCCAATATATCAAATTGATATCCAAGGTGTTCGTGGCAATGGATTAGTCCGTAAAGTTGCTGCACCTTTTAAAATTTTAAAAGCCACTTTTAGTGCAATGCGCTATATGAAACAACTTAAAGTTGATGCGGTTGCAGGCTTTGGTGGTTATGTAGCTGGTCCAGGTGGTTTAGCCGCACGTTTGTTAGGCATTCCTGTACTTATTCACGAGCAAAATGCAGTTGCAGGTTTTACCAATGCACAGTTATCTCGTGTTGCTAAAGTGGTGTGTGAAGCATTTCCAAATACCTTTCCTGCTGGTGGAAAAGTTGTAACCACAGGAAACCCTGTGCGTCGTGAAATCACTGATATTTTAAGCCCAAAGTGGCGCTATGATGAGCGTGAGCAAGCAGGCAAGCCTTTAAATATTTTAATTGTGGGCGGGTCTTTAGGTGCCAAAGCACTCAATGAACGCTTACCTCCAGCATTAAAACAATTACAAGTTCCACTCAATATTTTTCACCAGTGTGGTCAGCAACAAGTTGAGGCAACTCAAGCACTTTATGCAGATGCACCAGCTAATTTAACTGTACACGTTTTGCCATTTATTGAAGATATGGCAAAAGCTTATAGTGAGGCAGATTTAATTATTTGCCGAGCTGGAGCACTCACGGTAACAGAAGTTGCAACAGCAGGTGTAGCCGCAGTTTTTGTACCACTCCCTATAGCAGTTGATGACCATCAAACTGCAAATGCCAAATTTCTGGCGGATGTCGGTGCTGCGAAAATTTGTCAGCAATCGACCATGACACCAGATGTTTTAAATGAATTGTTCACTTCGCTGATGAACCGCCAATTACTTACTGAAATGGCAGTGAAAGCGCGTCAACATGCCCAACCAAATGCGACTCAGCATGTGGTTGATCTTATCCAAAAAATGTAATCGGATTTACTATGTCTCCATCAACAGCTGCGAACCAAGCAAAAAAACTGATTAAAGTGCCTGAAATGCGCCGTATCAAACACATTCATTTTGTGGGGATCGGTGGCGCTGGGATGTGTGGCATTGCAGAGGTTTTGGGTAACCAAGGCTATAAAATTTCCGGTTCAGACATTAAAGCGTCTAAAACTACAGAACAATTAGAGAAAAATGGCATCAAAGTTTATATTGGCCATCAACCGGAAAATATTAAAAATGCCAATGTGCTTGTAGTTTCTACAGCAATTGATCCGGAAAATCCGGAAATTAAAGCTGCAATTGAACAGCGTGTTCCAATTGTACGTCGTGCAGAAATGCTAGGCGAGCTTATGCGTTACCGTCACGGCATTGCTGTGGCTGGTACACATGGTAAAACCACAACTACAAGTCTTTTGACGACAATGTTGGCTGAAGAAAACCTTGATCCAACTTATGTTATTGGTGGCTTACTTAACAGTACAGGCGTAAATGCAGCTTTAGGGGAAAGTCGTTTTATCGTAGCTGAAGCTGATGAATCAGACGCATCTTTCCTTTATTTGCAACCAATGGCAGCGATTGTAACCAATATCGATGCTGACCATATGGATACCTATGAAGGTAGCTTTGATAAATTAAAAGATACGTTTGTACAGTTTCTTCATAACTTACCATTTTATGGCTTGGCTGTCGTTTGTGGTGATGATGCGAACATTCGTGAAATTCTGCCGCGTGTAGGCCGTCCGGTCATTACTTATGGCTTTAATGAAGATAATGACATTCGTGCAGTTGATATTGAACAAGATGGTATGCAATCGCACTTCACTGTGTTGCGTAAAGGCCGTGAACCATTGCGTTTAACAATTATTCAACCAGGCTTACATAATGTTTTAAATGCCTTGGCAGCAATTGGTGTTGCCACAGATGAAGGCGTTTCTGATGATGCAATTAGCCGTGCATTAGAAGGATTTAGTGGTGTTGGCCGCCGCTTCCAAGTGCAAGGTGAATTTGAACTTGCTGATGGCAATGTTAAGTTAGTTGATGACTATGGACACCATCCGAAAGAAGTAGAAGCAACTATTAAAGCTGCTCGCCAAAGCCATCCGGACCGTCGTTTGGTTATGTTGTTCCAGCCACACCGTTACTCTCGTACTCGCGATTGTTTTGATGACTTCATTGAAGTGCTCTCTCAAGTCGATCAATTATTATTGTTGGAAGTTTACCCTGCCGGTGAAAAACCTATTGTGGGTGCAGATAGCCGCACTTTAGCGCGTAGTATTCGTTTACGCGGACAAGTAGAACCGATTTTGGTCGATCCGGTTGAAGGTAATTTGCAAAACATCATGCAAAATGTGTTACAACCAAATGACTTGTTATTAACACAAGGTGCGGGTAACGTGGGAGCAATTTCAGTAGAACTTGCACAACACCATTTGTATGTGAAATAAACAAAAAGTATTGAATAATCGGGTTAAGGATTTAAACGTGTCAAATGCTACAAAATTCGGCAAAGTTGCCGTGTTGTTTGGTGGGAAATCGGCTGAGCGTGCTGTGTCTTTGGATAGTGGTCAGGCAGTTTTGGACGCTTTGTTACGTTCAGGTGTTCAGGCTGAAGCATTTGATCCACAAGACCGCAGTGTGACTGAACTTGTAAATTATGATCGTGCATTTATTGTATTGCATGGTCGCGGCGGTGAAGATGGCCAAATTCAAGGTGTGCTTGAATGGTTAAATCTGCCTTATACAGGAACAGGCGTGCAAGGTTCTGCTATTGGCATGGATAAAGTTAAAACCAAGCAAATCTGGCAAGGTAGCGATTTACCTACAGCGCCATATCGCATTATTACTAAAGAAACAGATTTAGATGCGGTGATTGCTGATTTAGGCTTACCTGTCATTATCAAACCTGTACATGAAGGCTCGAGTGTCGGCATGAGTAAGGTTGAGAAAGCAGAAGACTTTGCTGCTGCAATTGAAAAGGCGACTCAGCACGATGCTGTGGTGATGGCAGAAAAATGGATCACTGGTCGTGAATTCACAATTTCATTCCTCAATGGACAGCCTTTGCCGGTTATTCGTTTGCAACCACCAGCAGATGTTGCTTTCTATGACTATGAAGCGAAATATCAACGTAACGATGTAGAGTATGGTATCCCTTGTGGTCTGAGTGAGGCTGAAGAGAAAAACCTACAAGCATTGTGTTTACGTGCTTTTCAGGCTGTGGGTGCAGAAGGCTGGGGCCGTATTGATGCGATGCAGGATGAGCAAGGCAATTTCTGGCTTTTAGAAGTAAACACTGTTCCAGGTATGACCAGCCACTCTTTAGTTCCAAAAGCTGCTAAAGCTGTTGGTTATAGCTTTGATGAATTGTGTGTTGCGATTCTTGAGCAAACATTGGAAGGTACGGCTTAAATATGGCACAACTTCCGGCTTCCATGCGCCGTAAACGTGCGGCCATCACCTCTATTCATGATAAACCGCCTACGCGTAAGCAGAAGCTTGCGAATGCTGGTGGATGGGTGCTGTTGGTTATTGCTTTTGTAGTGCTGGCAGTCGGAATTTATGGGTTATATAAAGTTATTACAGATGCAACAGTTGCAAAACTAGAAGTTGTAGGTTCAGCATCTTCTGTTGAAACCCAACAAGTGATGCAACATGTTGCTCCAATTATAAAAGCGAATTATTTCACATCTGATTTAGAACAGATTCGTGACAAAACATTAGAAATTTCATGGGTAGACCGAGTTGTTGTATCTCGTGCTTGGCCCAATGGTATTCGTGTTCGTGTCATGCCTCGACATGCTATCGCCCGTTGGGGAACAGGTCGCTTGTTAAGCGATGGAGGCGATGTATTTAGTGAGGCGGAGCCGACAATTCATTCTGAACTTCCGTTGCTTCATGGGCCGGTAAGTCAGTCAAAAATGATGATGCGACGCTATAATGAAATTAATCAATTATTCCATCCTGTTAATTTACGCTTAAAAGAGTTATATCTGACTGAGCGAATGACTTGGTTTATGCAATTTGATTCTGGTTTGCGTATTATTGTTGACCAAGATCAAACAATGAATAAGTTGCAACGTTTAAGTCATCTGGCACAATCTGACTTAAAACCGGTGTGGTCGAAAATCTCAGCCATTGATTTGCGATATCGTAATGGATTATCTATTCAATGGAAGAACGCAACACCACCTAAAATTGTGAATGGTCAGTTTGTTGTAACGAGTGATGACACAAGCATTGCAGGTGGAACAAAAGCAAAGCCATAATACGTGGCTTTAAAATAGGCAATTTGCCTGGTATTAAACAACAAAGAAATGGTATGAGTGATGAGTGAAGCTGTTCCCTCAGTTGTTGCGATTGACATTGGGACGCATAAAGTTTCAGTTTTGATTGGAAAAATTCATGCGCCGGATAACATTCAAGTTATCGGTATGGCAACTGCTCGCAATCGAGGCATGAATAAAGGAAAAATTGTAAGCCTCGATAAAGTCATTGCTGCGATTAAAAATGCTGTTGCTGAAGCGGAAAATATGGCCGAATGTCGCATTCATAGCGCATGGGTATCTATTCCGAGTACCGAGTTGCAAAGTTTTTATGCCTCTGGTCGCACACCAGTATCTAATCCAGCACATGTGATTACAACAAATGAAGTCGTGCGCGCGTTAGAATTGGCAAAAGCAAGTCATGTGACTTCTGATTACTATTTAGCAAGTGCAGTGCCATTAGGCTTTGAGTTGGGTGATTCTGCTGAATGGGTGCAGAATCCAATTAATATGACTGCCCATAGTATGACTGGACATTATCAGTTAATGATGATGCCTATAGCGACTATGCAAAACCTTGATCGTGCCATGAAAGGTGCAAATATCGGGGTTGAAAAAATGGTGGTGTCTTGTCTGGCAACCGCTGAGGCAAGCTTGCTTAAAGATGAAAAAGAGTATGGTGTTTGTCTGGTTGATATTGGCGCAGGCATTACCAATCTTGCTGTTTATCTAGATGGTCGTTTAGCTCTAGCACGTACATTGCAGCGCGGTGGTGAGCACGTTACACGTGATATTGCTGCTGTATTGCAAACCACGACAGAAGAAGCTGAACGAATTAAAATTCTGCATGGTTGTGTCGATTTAAGTGCTGTTAAGCCAGATCACATGATTCAGGTAGAAGGAATTGATGGCCCTCAAACGATTAGCCGAATTGAGTTGTCAGAAATTATTATTGCCCGTTATGAAGAGATCTTTAGCCAGATTCGCGATGAACTCGAACAAAGTGGTGCAATTCATGGTTTATACCATGGGGTAGTATTGACAGGGGATGCTTGTCAAATAGAAGGTATGGTGAGTTTAGCTCGTCGTATGTTGGGTGTATCTGCACATTTGGGTAATCCGCCGTTACAGGTTTATGCTGATGATCAACATCAAGCAGCCTTACGTCGTTCTATGTATGCAACAGCAGCTGGTTTGCTCATGTTTAGCCAAAGTGAGTTGCAAGATGCTGTTGAAGAGCCTGAAGAGGCAAATGACCGTTCGGTATGGGAACGAATGGTAAATGGCTGGAATGCGTTTAATAGCAAATTAAAAGCCATTTTTTAGGATGTATGTATTTATTGGTAGAATTGTTAGGAAGTTGTAAGAGAAAACCGCTGTACTTGACAAGGTTGGTATTGCACAGCATTCTTAAAATTAGTTATTTTTGAAAATCAAGGCAGTATACGGGCTGAAGTGACTGCCATAATGTATTAGGAACCCTAAAGGTCATGGCCTCATTTGAATTTATAGAAGATGAACTAAACGATGGCAACGGTCAAGCCCGTTTCACTGTATTTGGTGTAGGTGGTGGTGGCGGTAATGCCGTTCAACATATGGTGCAGTCTGATATTCAAGGTGTTAAATTCGTTTGTGCCAATACAGACAAACAAGCACTGGACTGTATGAATGCACCTTTCAAAATTCAGTTAGGCGAGCAAAGTACACGTGGTCTAGGTGCTGGTGCTAACCCTGAAGTAGGGCAAGTTGCAGCAGAAGAAAGCCGTGAAATCATCCGTCACCACCTTGAAGGTACGGATATGGTTTTCGTTACCGCTGGTATGGGTGGTGGTACGGGTACTGGTGCAGCGCCTGTTGTGGCTGAAGTTGCCAAAGAAATGGGCATTTTGACCGTTGGCGTAGTTACAACTCCATTTAACTTTGAAGGCCGTCGTCGTTTAAAGTCTGCTGAACGTGGTATTGAAGCACTTGAAGCACATGTTGACTCATTGATTATTATCCCTAACCAACGCTTATTAAGCGTATATGGCGATATTTCAATGAAAGATGCTTATAAAAAAGCTGATGATGTATTGTTAAACGCTGTACGTAGTATCTTTGACTTGGTTGTTAACCGTGGTCACATTAACCTTGACTTCGCCGATTTGAAAACTGCAATGAGTACTCGCGGTTACGCAATGATGGGTGCTGGTTTAGGTCGTGGTGAAGATCGTGCGCGTCAAGCTGCTGAACAAGCGATCCGTAGTCCATTACTTGATAACGTAAATATTATTAATGCCAAAGGCGTGTTAATTAATATTACGGGTGGTGATGATATTACGCTACGTGAGACTGAAATCATTACTGACGTTGTGAACCAGATTGTTGACCTTGATGAAGGTGAAATCTTCTACGGTACAGTATTTGATCCAGATGCACGTGATGAATTACGTGTAACAGTGATTGCAACTGGTTTAACTCGTAATGCAGCAGACGCTGAACCAAGAAAACGTAATACGGTAAGCCATGCATCGTCTCAATCAGCTCAATCTGTTGATGAAGATGACGTTCCTGCAATTAATAAGCGTCAAAACGCCGATAATGAAGTCAGTAGCACAGCAAGTTCTACTCCGCGTTCTTCTCCAATGAGTATTCAAGATTACTTGAAAAATCAGCAACGTAAGTAAATTATCGTTAGATTGAATGAAGGGCAGTGTTTAAACACTGCCTTTTTTTATTTTTGATCAATGACTAAATATGCTAACGTATAGCGGTTTTAAAAAAGAAGTTACAAAGCATGGTGAAACAGCGTACTCTCAATCGTGTGGTAAAAGCGAGTGGAATAGGTCTTCATAGCGGTCAAAAAGTGATGATCAATTTCATTCCACATACCGTGGATGGAGGTATTGTATTTCGCCGTATCGATTTGGATCCGCCAGTCGATATCCCTGCTAATGCATTGCTCATTCAAGAAGCTTTTATGTGCTCCAACTTGGTAACTGGAGATATAAAAGTAGGAACAATTGAGCATGTAATGAGTGCGATTGCAGGTTTAGGAATTGATAACCTGATTGTTGAGGTATCTGCTTCTGAAGTTCCAATTATGGATGGTAGTGCCGGTCCATTTATTTACCTCTTAATGCAAGGTGGATTGCGTGAACTGGATGCGCCGAAAAAATTCATAAGAATATTAAAACCAGTTGAAGCACTCATCGATGATAAGAAAGCAATTTTTAGCCCTCACAATGGTTTTCAATTAAATTTCACGATTGATTTTGACCATCCGGCATTTGCTAAAGAATATCAATCTGCGACTATCGATTTTTCGACCGAAACTTTTGTTTATGAAGTCAGTGAGGCACGTACTTTTGGTTTCATGAAAGATCTGGATTACCTGAAGGCAAATAATTTAGCACTAGGCGCAAGTTTAGATAATGCAATTGGTGTAGATGATACAGGGGTCGTCAACGAAGAAGGTTTACGTTTCGCTGATGAATTTGTTAGACATAAGATTTTAGATGCAGTAGGTGATTTGTATTTGCTTGGTCATCAAATTATTGCCAAGTTTGATGGCTATAAATCAGGACATGCTTTAAATAATCAGTTGTTACGCAATGTTCAAAGTGATCCGAGTAATTATGAAATTGTAACATTTGATGACGAGAGTCAATGTCCAATTCCATATGTGAGCGTGACATAAGTCCTTGTCTTTACTTGGCTATGTTATAATGTAACATTAAAAAGTGTGATTATAATCACATAATAATAATGATTCTAATTAAGAAATAGAAAGCTCGTCATTTTTTATTGCTTGCCAAACGTAGTAAAGCTTGGCTAAGCTTAGGGTCGCTCACGAAGTCGGCTGCACTACGTAACATTTCTTGTGTTTCCGGGGGAATGGGTTTAGATGGCTCAGATGAGGGTACATTTGGAATATTTTTATTTCTCAATCGGACCTGAATTCGTTGTAAGTCTTTTAACCCTTCAAGCTGAGATAATTTAGATACATATTGGTTCTGTAAATAGCTGAGTTGACTAATCATCGCTTGATTTTCACCAGTAATGATTAAAGAGCCATTTTGATAACACACGACCTGCCATTGTTCCGGTTGGGGCAATAAGGGTTGGATAATTTTCGTAAGTCTTTGCCATTGCGCGACTTGCGTTGTTAGAAACGTAAGGTTTCCTGTTTTTATGTGTTTTCCGGTTTGTTGAAAAACGTTATCGGGTTTAGACATGGTCATTCTCGGATGGATTCTTGTCTTAATCTTAAGCGTTCATTTCAATCGATATCAAGGAAGAGATCATAAGGAACTTGAGTAAGAACAGTTTCAAGAGGTTTTTATGCACACGCGTCGTATTTTATTAGCGTTTTCACTTGCCGCTTCGGCAGCATCGGTTGCTTTTGCAGATTATCAAACAATTAACCAATCTACTGACTCAGATCGATTGGAACAGCTATCAAAAACATTATCTCAAGGTTCATATACTCATCCTGACGATTTAGATCTTCCGGCGAGTGCGAAAGTTTCAGTGACCTTACGCCAAAAAACAGTTGAACTCAACAATGAGTCGCTTGCAAAGAAGTACGGTAATGCGACCGCAAAGAATTCTTTTAATGCCTCTTCTTCAAATTCTTACTCTTGGTTAGTTTCTCACCCTCTTCCTGATACTGTACGAGTTTCTTCAAACTTTGGTGGCCGCACTATGGGTGGCCGTGCAGAACATCATGGCGGATTAGATATGGCTGCTCCGAGTGGCACGCCAATCTATGCTACAGGCCCAGGTATTGTAACTAAATCTGGCTGGGGCACTGGCTATGGTCAATATGTTGAAATTAACCACGGCAATGGTTATTTAACGCGTTATGCTCATGCTTCACGTCTAATGGTACGTGTAGGCGACCAAGTCTCTGCCGGTGAACATATTGCTAATGTAGGGTGTACAGGTCGCTGTACTGGTCCACATTTGCATTATGAAGTAGTAAAAGACGGTCAACGTAAGAACCCAACTACTTACTTAGCGATGCTTCCATAAAAGCATAGTTAAAAAGGTAAGGTTATTAAATTTATGAATCTAAAACTAAGCTAAACCTTTTTTAACGCAAAGATTGTATAAAAAAACGCCATTATTGGCGTTTTTTTGTTATTTTGTTTACTGCTCGGTCAATGACTATTCATTCAGAAAATAATAGGGCCCCCTCACATTCACCCGAGGCAATAACTTGAAAGGGGTAAAACGTGGTAAAAATACAAAGTAGATTAGAGAACAAGGAACAGGTGAATTATGGCGTTTTACGGTGACTCCGACGCACAAGAAACCCAAGAATGGCAAGATGCATTCGATTCAGTTTTACAACATATGGGAACTGAACGAGCGGCATTCTTGTTGGAAAAACTTTACCAACAAGCAATTGCTAAGCATGTTCCAATTCAACGTCTCAATACACCTTACTTAAATACAATTTCTGTTGAAGAACAACCTGCAATGCCAGGCGACCAAGATATGGAACGCCGTATTCGTGCATTGATTCGTTGGAATGCCTTAGCAATGGTACTTCGCGCGAATAAAACAGGTGATGATTTAGGTGGACACTTGGCGAGCTTCGCATCAAGTGCAACATTATATGACGTAGGTTTTAACCATTTCTTCCGCGCAAACAGCAATAGCTTTGGCGGAGATATGATTTATTACCAAGGGCACTGTGCTCCTGGTATTTATGCACGTTCATTCCTTGAAGGACGTTTAACTGAAGAACAGTTAAGTAATTTCCGCCGTGAAGTTGGCGGTAACGGTTTACCAAGCTATCCGCATCCATATTTAATGCCTGACTATTGGCAATTCCCAACTGTATCAATGGGTCTTGGTCCAATCATGTCGATTTATCAAGCACATATTCAAAAATATTTGATGAACCGTGGCTTGATCAAAGAAGAAGATCGTAAAGTTTGGGCTTATCTTGGCGATGGTGAGATGGATGAGCCAGAAAGTACTGGTGCTATTTCACTTGCTGGTCGTGAAAAGCTTGATAACCTTATCTGGGTTGTTAACTGTAACTTACAGCGTCTAGATGGTCCTGTACGTGGTAACGGTAAAATCATTCAAGAGTTAGAATCTTTATTCCGTGGTGCAGGCTGGCGCGTAATTAAAGTGGTATGGGGCCGTCATTGGGACCCACTTCTTGCAAAAGACACCTCAGGCGCTTTGAAAGCGGTAATGGAAGAGACAGTTGATGGTGAATACCAACGCTATCAAGTGAAAGGTGGTGCATACACGCGTGAAAAATTCTTTGGTAAGTACCCAGAAGCTGCGGAACTTGTAAAAGATTTAAGCGATGAAGATATCGATAATCTTAACCGTGGTGGTCATGACCCTTACAAAGTGTTTGCTGCCTATGCAGAAGCAATGAAAGCTAAAGGTCAACCAACAGTTATTCTTGCGAAAACTGTTAAAGGTTACGGTTTGTCTGAAGAAATTGAAGCGGTGAACAAAACTCACCAAATCAAAAAAATGCAGATCGATTCATTAAAATATGTACGTGATCGTTTTAACCTGCCATTTACAGACGATAAGTTAGAAGAGCTTCCATTCTATCGCCCAAGTGAAAACTCTCCAGAAATGAAGTACATGAAGGCGCGTCGTGAAGCGTTAGGTGGTTACCTACCTGCACGTCGTAAAGAGAGTGAAATTTTAGCGATTCCTGAATTATCTGTATTTGATGCTGTATTAAATGGTTCAGGTGGTAAAGAACAATCTACCACTATGGTGATGGTTCGTTTAATTGCTTCTTTACTCAAAGAAAAAGCGATTAAAGACCGCGTAGTACCAATCGTTCCAGATGAAGCACGTACTTTTGGTCTAGAAGGTATGTTCCGTCAGCTTGGTATTTATGCTGCTCACGGTCAAAAATATACTCCAGAAGACCAAGAACAGTTAATGCATTACCGTGAAGCAAGTGATGGTCACATGCTTCAAGAAGGGATTAACGAAGCTGGTGCGATGAGTGCATGGGCTGCGTTGGCAACAAGTTATTCAACGAATAACTTGCCAATGATTCCAATGTATATGTACTACTCAATGTTTGGTTTCCAACGTATTGGTGACATTGCATGGGCAGCAGGTGATGCGCAAGCTCAAGGTTTCTTGTTGGGTGCAACTGCTGGTCGTACAACGTTGAACGGTGAAGGTCTACAGCACCAAGATGGTCATTCACATATCTTGGCGAACACTATTCCAAACTGTGTATCTTATGATCCATGTTTTGGTTATGAGTTAGCTGTAATCGTGCATGACGGTTTAAAACGTATGTATGTGAACCAAGAGCGTGTGTTCTACTACTTAACTGTAATGAATGAAAACTACGAGCATCCTGCAATGCCTGAAGGCGCTGAGGAAGGCATTAAACGTGGTATGTACTTGTTCGAAAAAGATGAAAAAGCAACTGTCCAATTACTTGGTTCAGGTGTAATTCTTCGTGAAGTAATCAAAGCTGCGAAAATCTTACGTGATGAATACCAAATCCATTCAAACGTTTGGAGCGTAACAAGCTTCAATGAGTTGTCACGTGATGGTATGGCATGTGAAGAATACAACCGTTTACACCCACTTTCTGAAGAAGTGAAAGAGTCTTGGGTATCTAAACAGTTACGTGGCACAGAAGGTATCGTTGTTTCAGCAACAGACCATATGCGTGCTTACAGCGAACAAATCCGTGCGTATCTTCCAGATGGTCGCCCATTTGTTGCATTAGGTACAGATGGATACGGTCGTTCAGATACACGTGCTAATTTACGTAGTTTCTTTGGTGTTGATGCTGCACATATCGTTGTTGCTACTTTGAAAAAATTAGCTGACGAAGGTGAAGTGGACGCACGTTTAGTTAAAGACGCAATTTCTAACTTTGAGTTAGATACTGACCGTCCAGTGGCATGGGCTCCTCAAGCGCATCCAGAAGTTCAGGCAGTTGCTGAATATAATGAAACGCAAACAGGTGAGGGGAACTAAGCATGCAAATTAAGACCCCTGATATTGGTGTAGATAAAGCAGTTGTTGCTGAAATTTTAGTAAAAGTTGGCGACAGCATTGCAGAAAATGACAGCCTTGTTTTGCTTGAGTCAGATAAAGCCTCTGTTGAAGTGCCTAGCACTTCAGCAGGTGTGGTAAAAAGCATCTTAATCAAAGAAGGTGATAGCGTAGCTGAAGGTACGGTATTGCTTGAACTTGAAGCTGAGGGTGCTGCACCAGCAGCTCAAGCAGAAGAAGCTCCAAAAGCTGCACCAGCAGCTGAACAAACAGCAGCACCGGCAGCGGCTCAACAGCCTTCAACTGCTGCTCAACCAGCAACGGCAACCACTAGCCAAGTGGTTGAAGTTCAAGTTCCCGATATTGGTGTTGAAAAAGCACTAGTTGGTGAAATTTTAGTAAAAGTTGGCGAACAGATTGATGTTGAACAAAGCATCGTTGTGGTTGAGTCTGACAAAGCAACTGTAGAAGTACCAAGCAGTGTTGCAGGTACTGTAGAAAGCATTCAAGTTAAAGAAGGCGATACAGTTAAAGAAGGTGTTGTGCTCATTAAAGTAAAAACAACATCTGCATCAAGTGCGCAAGCAGAAGCTCCTGCTTCTACAACAGCAGCTCCGGCGGCAGCACCTGCACCAACTCAGCAAGAAACTGTAGCATCGACTGCTACTCAATCTGGACCAGTTGACATTAACGTTCCTGATTTGGGTGTAGATAAAGCAGTTGTTGCTGAAATCTTGGTTCAGGTTGGTGACAAAGTTGATGTAGACCAAAGCCTTGTTGTTGTTGAGTCAGATAAAGCAACTGTGGAAGTTCCAAGTACTGTTGCTGGTGTTGTGAAAGCAATTCACTTGCAAGCAGGCCAACAAGTTTCACAAGGTGTATTGCTGGCAACAATTGAAGCTGAAGGCCAAGCACCTGCTGCTGCACCAGCGGCGAAAGCAGAATCAGCTCCAGCTCCACAGGCAGCAGCACCTAAAGCGGCAACGCCTGCTCCGACTCAAGCAGTATCTGCTCCTGTTTCTTCTGGTAATGATAAATTAACCAAAGAACAAGAAGCCGAAAACGCTAAAGTTTATGCAGGACCAGCTGTGCGTAAGCTTGCTCGTGAACTTGGTGTAGTTTTATCTCAAGTTAAAACTTCTGGTGAACATGGCCGTGTTGTTAAAGAAGATATCTTTGCGTATGTGAAGACTCGTTTAACTGCCCCGCAAGCGGCACCAGTTGCTTCGGCGGCACCAGCGGTTTCGGGTTTGCCAAAGCTTCCTGACTTCACTGCGTTTGGTGGCGTAGAAGAAAAAGTACTGACACGTTTGCAGCAAGTATCAATTCCGCAATTGTCGTTGAACAACTTTATTCCGCAAGTCACTCAATTTGATTTAGCTGACATTACTGAGTTGGAAGATTGGCGTAATGAGTTAAAAGGTAACTTCAAAAAAGAAGGTATCAGCCTGACGATTATGGCATTCATTATCAAAGCGGTTGCGTACTTGTTAAAAGAAGAGCGTGAGTTTGCAGGTCATCTATCTGATGACGGTAAATCAGTGCTCTTGCGCAATGAAATCCATATGGGAATTGCGGTAGCAACACCTGATGGTTTAACTGTGCCAGTACTTCGTAACCCAGACCAAAAATCAATTAAGCAAATTGCAGTTGAATTGGGTGTGTTGGGTCAAAAAGCACGTGATAAGAAATTAACACCAAAAGACTTACAAGGTGCGAATTTCACCATTTCAAGTTTGGGCGCAATTGGTGGTACAGCATTTACACCACTAGTGAACTGGCCGCAAGTTGCAATTTTGGGTATTTCACCTGCAACGATGCAGCCTGTTTGGAATGGTAAGGACTTTGATCCACGCTTGATGTTGCCATTGTCATTATCTTATGACCACCGTGTAATTAATGGTGCAGATGCGGCTCGCTTTACTAATAAGCTTACGAAACTTCTTAAAGATATTCGTACTTTATTAATCTAATATTTTTAAATGAATCATTAAAACCTCGCTTCGGCGGGGTTTTATTTTGATATTTAATTTAATTGGTTTTAAGTTAATCTAAAGACGAAAAATGAAGTGTCGAGAGAGGAGAAATTTCTCGTTAGTCGGTAAAGGAGAAAGAATAAATGGTAGGATTTTTAAAAATCATGGTGCCGATTCTATTAATTGTATTTTTATTAATGGGATTGTGGGTGAGTGTTTTACACTTTCCTTGGGAATGGATGACCTACGTTACAATGGGCTTGGAAGTATTTGTAGCAATGCTTATTTTGCCATTTGAATTTCAGTCTCAGCACGTAACTGGCATTAATCATTTTGGATTTATTAACTTAAGTATTTGTTTAGCTTTACTATTGGGTCTAGGACGATTATTGGTTTGGGCGTGGATAAAATTTTTTGCCTGAATGTTTGAAAAATAGAACTACTCGAATATAATAAACGCATACTTCATTGGGGAGTAGCCGCTATTCATTTCTAAATGAATAGGTGATGATCAACATAATTGTTCAACAGAACATGGTCATCATAGCTTAAACGTCTCATCGTTTCCGAGTTGGCAAGACCTTTGATTTACCACTCTGCAGATATTTGGCTAGCAGGAGGGGTAGGTCATAGGCATTTATGCTAGCCAGAGAAACGACATGCAAGAATTTCTGATTTCTACTTCAATTGTTGCCCTCGCTGAAATGGGCGATAAAACCCAATTATTGGCCCTTTTACTGTCTGCACGTTTCCGTAAGCCAATCCCTATTCTTATTGCGATTCTTTTAGCTACTCTAATTAATCATGGTATTTCTGCTGTACTTGGACAGTGGATTACAACCGTGCTGAGCCCCGAAATTTTAGTCTGGGTCCTTGCCGCTGGCTTCATTGGTATGGCGTTCTGGATGCTTATTCCAGATAAGCTCGATGATGAAACAGATAGTATTAATAAATGGCAAAAATTTGGTGTTTTTGGTGCAACCTTTATCTTGTTTTTCTTAGCAGAAATTGGTGATAAGACTCAAATTGCAACAGTGGCTTTAGCGGCACGTTATGACAGCATTTTCTGGGTTATGCTTGGTACAACAATAGGTATGATGATTGCCAATGCACCCGCTGTATTTATTGGTAATAAACTGGCTGAACGTTTACCCATCTCGCTCATTCATAAAATTGGTGCCGCTATTTTCTTAATTGTAGGTATCTCTACTTTAATACAGTATTACTTCTTCTAAGGCATTTAAAGCTGCTATAAAAAACGCACTCGAATAGAGTGCGTTTTTTTATAGGTAATTTTAATAGTTAAATTTCATAGTAAAGTTAATTTGACGTGGATTACCTAAAGTCACCAAATTTTCATTTAAGGCACCTGTATAATAATCTTTATCGAATAGATTACGGATCGCAAGTTGAGCACCCCAATGTCCTGCATCATAGCCAGCTTCTGTATCAAATACGGTATAGCCTGGAATATGGACATCTAACTTATCCATAGTTTTATAGGTTTCACCTCGGAATCCACCGCCGACATACCAACCAAGTTTTGAGGCAGGGTCAAATTTATAACGAGCCGACAGGCTGTAAGCATGCTCAGGAATATTGTCGAGTGCTTTTCCTACATTGCTCGCGTTTGCATCTTTACTAATTTCAGCATCAATTGTGTAGGTATAGGCAGCTGTTAATTTTAAACCTTCTAAAATTTCTGCGCTTAGCTCAGTTTCAATACCGCGAGTTAACTGTTCGCCACGTTGTACTTTATAGCCACTATTCGCAGTATCAGTGACTAAAACATTTTGACGTTTTAAATCGTACCAAGCGATAGCACCTTGAACTCGTTGATCTGGGCTTTGTAATTTCATTCCGACTTCAACCTGTTTCCCTTCTTCAGGTTTGAACGGATTATTATTTACATCAGTACCGCTATTTGGGGTAAATGAAGTGGCATAGCTGACATAAGGAGCCACAATGTCATTAAGGGTATACATGACAGAGGCACTGCCCGTAAATGCATTGTCTGATTGTTTACTTGTACTGCCAGTCACCAAACTTGTGGTTTGAGTTTGTGCCCAGTCTTGACGACCAGATAAGCTTAAAAGTAATTGGTCATTAAGCTGAATGCGGTCACGTAAATAAAGCCCTAAATATTTGAGACGATTGATATCACGAACATTTTGAGTCAATTTTACATTTTGACCGTAAACGGGGTTATAGATATTTAAATCGCCAATATCGTATTTATCATTGGTGTAGTCACTTTTTTCCTGAAAAGCATCTACCCCAATATTAAGGTCGTGTTGCATGCCATATAAATCAAACTGTTTATTGAAACGGTTATCGATGGCAAAGCTTAAATTATCAATAATTTGGTGGCGGCTATTATTTTTACGGCTAATGGTTGTGTAGTCGATTTCACCTTGTTTGTTTTTTGCCCAAAAGTTGTTACCCGTGCGAGCAAAGACAGCGGTACCATCCATTTCAGTTTTTTGTACGGCAAAGTTCTGATTAAAGTTCCAACCGTTATCAAAAGCGTATTTAAAGGTATAACCTGTACGGTAAACATCGGCCTCATATTTACCAAAATTAGGATCGCCAATATATAAACTTCGGTCTATAGCGCCGTTAGGGTTATCTTTTAATGTACCAATGACAGGTAACCCTTGTTGACGGATGTATTCGCGATGCTGATAGCTTGCGATGACAGATAGATCAGTGTTATCCCCTAATTCAAAGTTATAAGAGGGAGAGATGTAGTAATTTTTAAAATACACATAATCTGTTGGGTCATCTTGGTCAGAGATACGACCATTTAAACGGAAAGCACCTTTTTCACTATTATTAGGACTATAGTTTAAATCGAACGTTCCTTCTTTAAGGTTGTAGCTGCCATAAGTCATAGTGGCCCGAGCAAAGCTTTCAGCTTGAGGGCGTTTAGTCACTAAGTTGACCATACCTCCTGGAGCAACCAAACCAAAATTAATAGAGGCAGGCCCTTTTAAAACTTGTACCTGATCCATGCCTGATAACTCAGTAGCAACATACGTATTTTGGCCTACTCTTAAACCATCTACATAAACTGAATCAGAAGAAGTTTGTCCTCGAATAATGAAATCATCCCAACCACGACGACCAAGTTTCCCAGCTCCAACACCTGCAACGCCTTCAAGGGCATCTGCTAAAGTTTTTGCTTGTTTTTGGTCAAGTTGCTCGCGGGTTACTACCGAAACCGACTGAGCAGTTTTAAATAAGGGTGCATCTGATTTTAAGGCAGAGTTTGCTTTCGTTGCGACATAAGGTGAAGTGCTTTCTTTTTGCGCTTTAACAGAAATCGTGGGGAGAACACTGGTCGAATTTTGTTGTTCTGTTATTTCTTCAGCGTGACTTGCTGTCATCGAAGTAAAAATAGCAACTGCTAACAATGTTTTTGATGTTGAAAAACGGAAGGGTTGATTCATGGGAGGCCTAAGCAGCACAAAAAGTAAATTTGATAATGAGAATTATTTTAATTTATTGTGGGGTAATTTTAAATAACATTATGATTCATTTATAAAATAAGAAAAGCAAAATCAATTTTAAAATATTATTAGAAAAATAAAGTAGTTTATTGCAAGAGTTACTGAATCCCTTTATTTTAGTATGGATATAAAAATATCTAATATTTAAAGTTTTTTTGGGGAATTGTATGGGGTTTGAAAAAACAACATCGCAGATATTATTTGATAATGGCGTACATAAATGTATTAGTTTTACCAGCTTGGTTAAAGGGGAAGGCATCCAAGCCAATCAATTTTTAATTATTGACCATGAACGTGCTGCTGTAATTGATCCGGGTGGCGATTTGACCTACGTTCCATTAACGATGGAATTAAATAAATATACACGTTTGAAAAATCTAGACTATGTGATGGCCTCGCATCAAGATCCGGACATTATTACTTCAATGCCACGCTGGCTGGTTTATACCGATGCTAAAGTCGTTGCATCAAAATTATGGGCACGTTTTTTACCACACCTAAATTCCTCATTTATGAGTGAGCGAATGAAAGGGAATTGGGAAGACCGTCTTATTGAGCTGCCAGATCGTGGTCAAGTGATTCAATTAGGTGAATCAAAGCTTGTGGTAGTTCCCGCTCACTTCTTACATTCGGTGGGTAATTTTCAGTTTTATGATCCAGTTGCTAAGATTCTGTTTTCTGGCGATATGGGTACCTCGATTGTTGAAGATGCTAATCAGCCTTTAAAAGATTTCGATACGCACGTCATGAAAATGAAGGCTTTTCACCAACGCTATATGTGTTCCAATAAAGTTATCCGTTTGTGGGTAAACATGGTGCGCCAGATGGATATTGAAATGATTGTGCCTCAGCATGGTAGTCCATTTATGGGTAAAGAAATGGTCAATCAGTTTTTAGACTGGATTGAGACCTTGCCATGCGGCGTAGATTTAATGAATGAGCAAATTTTTAGTTGTCCTACCTAAATATTATGTCTAATGATCAACCCAGATAAAATTCTGGGTTGCAAAAACCTCGATTAAAAAATAACGTTAAAACTATAATAAGTGGGAATTATTTGGAGAAGCTCTATATCTATTGCTGAAAAAGGCAAAGATAATATGAAAATTGCATTGAAATTTGTTTATAATAGCTCACGGAATTTACCAGTGAGATTGTTATGCTGACCATCGTTCAAGAAGCGCTAACCTTCGATGATGTCTTATTACTTCCTGCCTACTCTACTGTTCTCCCAAAAGATGTCTCTTTAAAGACACGTTTAACTCGCGGCATTCATTTAAATATTCCATTAGTTTCAGCTGCAATGGATACAGTGACTGAGTCACGTATGGCGATTGCTATGTCACAAAATGGTGGTATCGGGATTTTGCACAAAAACATGGATATTGCTGCTCAAGCTGCAGAAGTACGCCGTGTGAAAAAATTCGAAGCGGGTATGGTGAAAGATCCAATCACTGTAACGCCTGAAACTACAGTACGTGAACTGATTGCAATTACCAGCGCTAATAACATTAGCGGTGTACCTGTTGTTAAAGACGGCAAGGTTGTTGGTATTGTGACAGGCCGTGATACGCGTTTTGAAACCAATTTAGAACAACCTGTTAGCAACATCATGACAGGCCAAGATCGTTTAGTAACTGTACGTGAAGGCGAGTCTAAAGAAAATATTCAAGCATTATTGCAAAAACACCGTATTGAAAAAGTCTTGGTCGTTGGTGAGAGCAACGAACTTAAAGGCTTAATTACAGTAACGGACTTCCGCAAAGCTGAGAGCTATCCAAACAGTTGTAAAGATGATCTTGGTCGTTTACGTGTGGGTGCTGCGGTAGGTACAGGTGCTGATACACCAAGTCGTGTGGAAGCATTGGTTGAAGCCGGTGTTGACGTAATTGTTGTTGATACAGCACATGGTCACTCTGCTGGTGTAATTGAACGTGTACGTTGGGTGAAACAAAACTTCCCTCAAGTACAAGTGATTGGTGGCAACATCGCAACTGGTGATGCTGCATTAGCATTATTAGATGCAGGTGCAGATGCTGTAAAAGTAGGTATTGGCCCTGGTTCTATCTGTACAACACGTATTGTGGCAGGTATTGGTATGCCACAAATTTCTGCGATTGACAGCGTTGCTAGCGCACTAAAAGATCAAATTCCTTTAATTGCAGATGGTGGTATCCGCTTCTCTGGTGATATGGCAAAAGCGATCGGTGCGGGTGCAAGTACGATCATGGTTGGTTCATTACTTGCAGGTACTGAAGAAGCGCCGGGCGAAGTTGAGTTTTTCCAAGGTCGTTACTACAAAGCATATCGTGGTATGGGTTCATTAGGTGCAATGGCGGGAGCAACTGGTTCTGCTGACCGTTATTTCCAAGATTCAAAAGCAGGTGCTGAGAAGTTAGTACCAGAAGGAATCGAAGGCCGTGTTCCTTATAAAGGCCCAATGGGTAACATCGTTCATCAAATGATGGGTGGTTTACGTTCTTCGATGGGTTATACAGGTTCAGCTGTGATTGAAGATCTTCGCCAAAATGCGAAATTTGTGAAAATTACTTCAGCAGGCATGTCTGAGTCACATGTTCATGATGTAACGATTACTAAAGAAGCTCCGAACTATCGTGTTGGTTAGATTTTCGTAACCAAAACAATGAAGAAAGCCGTCATTACACTGACGGCTTTTTGTTTTTGGTGTAAAGTGAATCTGACGAAAAGAGATATGGCGGAATTGCCATATATGCAGTAAGCCACGGCTGAAGTGGCGTAAAAATGAGATAAGCTATGAGTTATTTTGGAACGGATGGTATTCGTGGAAAATTTGGGCAAATGCCTATTACTCCAGAGTTTGCTTTAAAACTCGGTTTTGCTGCAGGGAAGGTATTAAAACGAACGAGTCCAAAAAATAAGCCACTTGTTGTATTAGGAAAAGACACTCGTTTATCTGGTTATATTTTAGAGTCTGCTTTGCAGGCGGGGTTAAACGCTGCTGGCGTATATGTTCATTTGCTTGGCCCATTACCAACCCCAGCAATTGCGCACCTTACTCGTGCTTTACATGCGCATGCAGGTATCGTGATTTCTGCATCACATAACCCATATTTTGATAATGGTATTAAATTTTTCTCAAGCGAAGGTAAAAAACTACCAGATGCGCTACAAGAAGAAATTAACCTCGAATTAGAAAAAGATTTATATATTGATGACACAGCAAACTTAGGTAAAAGTGTTCGTGTAAAAGATGCAAATGGTCGTTACATTGAATTCTGTAAATCTACTTTTCCTTACCATTTTGATTTAAGTAATTTAACAATTGTGGTGGATTGTGCTCATGGTGCAGCGTATAGCGTTGGTCCTTCGGTTTTCCGTGAGTTAGGTGCAAAAGTTGTTGCTTTATATAATGAGCCGGATGGTTTAAATATTAATGAAGGTTGTGGTTCAACACATCCTGAGAACCTACAAAAAGCTGTAGTTGAGCACGAAGCAGATTTAGGGATTGCCTTTGATGGTGATGCTGACCGTGTCGTGATGGTCGATAAGTTTGGTAACTTGATTGATGGCGATCATATTTTATATATCTTGGCGACTCAGGCTCAGAAAAAACCAGCAGGCGTTGTTGGTACTGTCATGAGTAACATGGCACTCGAAATTGCACTTGAAAAAGCGAATGTTGGTTTTGTTCGTGCTAAGGTTGGCGACCGATATGTATTACAAGCTTTAGAAGAAAATGGTTGGGTTACTGGTGGGGAACCATCTGGTCATATTCTAACTTTAGACAAGAGTACGACAGGTGATGCGATTATTGCAGCACTTCAAGTTTTAACCGTGATGGTCGAGCAAAATAAAGCTCTTCATGAGTTGGTTCAAGACTTTAAATTATTCCCGCAAATTCTTGTGAATGTACGTTTAGAACAAATGCTTGATCCGTATTCTATTCCTACATTGGTTGCCGAGTTTGATAAAGCAGAAGCACAGCTCAAAGGACATGGACGAATCTTAATTCGTAAGTCAGGAACAGAGCCTGTAATTCGTGTTATGGTCGAAGGTGATGATGAGCAAGAAGTGAATGCTTTAGCTCAGCATTTAGCAGATTCAGTTCGTTCACAAGCACAAGTCGCATAAGGTGCATGACATGAGTGATGTCATTAAAGATTTAAGTGAATTACGCTTAAGCTACGAGCAAGGAGAATTGCATGAGGGGCAAGTTGAATCTAATCCTCATCAGCAGTTTCTTGGTTGGTTTAACCATGCTCTAGTAGCCAATTTGCATGAACCCTATGCAATGTCATTAGCGACAGCAAGCGCGAATGGCAGACCTCATGTTCGAACAGTTTTGTTACGTGGGGCTACAGAAGCTGGGTATGATTTTTATACTAATTACGACAGTCAAAAAGGTATCGATTTGGCAGAAAATCCATATGCCGAATTATTATTTTACTGGCCAAGTCTAGAGCGTCAGGTGCGAGTTGGTGGTCGTGTAGTCAAAATTGCTGAGCAAGAGTCTACAGATTACTATCGTAAACGACCACGTGATAGCCAAATTGCAGCGCATATCAGTATTCCGCAAAGTGGTAAGATTGAAAGCCGAGAGCTGTTACAGCAACGTTTTCAAGACTTACAACAGCAAGTTACAAGTCGTGAAGTACTTGATAAGCCAGAGTTCTGGGGAGGCTATCGTCTGCAACCAGATTATTATGAATTCTGGCAGGGAAGACCAAATCGTTTACATGACCGCTTGAGTTATGAAAAAATCGACGGTCAATGGACGCTGCACCGACTGATGCCTTAAATGACAAAAATACAAATCAAACAAAGACCTTTATTAACACGCCCTGAACAGTTTCAGGGCGTGCCTCCGTTTATTGCCGAAATTTTGGCAAGGCGTGGGGTACAATCTGAACAGGAATTAGAGTTAAAGCTTAAGAATTTATTAGCTCCACAGCTCAAGGGATTAGAAACTGCTGTGGCATTAATAGATCAAGCTATTGATGAGCAGAAAAAAATTGTTATTGTCGGTGATTATGATGCCGATGGTGCAACCAGTACAGCTTTAATGGTATTGGTGCTTCGCGATATGGGGGCACAAGTCGACTATTTGGTTCCAGACCGATTTAAATACGGTTATGGGCTTACCCCCGCAATTGCAGAGCTTGCACATCAAACTTATCAACCCGATTTATTAATTACTGTCGATAATGGGATTTCCAGCCATGCTGGTGTTGATGCGGCACATGCACTGGGCATGCAAGTGGTTATTACAGATCACCATTTAACCACTAAAGAAACACCGCTTGCAGAAGCAGTTGTAAATCCAAATCAGTTAGGTTGTGAGTTCCCAAGTAAGGCGCTTGCAGGTGTTGGAGTTGCATTTTATGTACTGGCCAATTTAGCAAGTTTACGTAACAAGCAAAACAAAAGTACAAGTAAAGTCACTCAATATCTAGACTTGGTTGCTTTGGGAACGTATGCGGATGTTGCTGTGTTAGATTATAACAATCGTATTTTGGTCGATGCAGGCGTAAAACGTATTCAACAACATCAATGCCGAGTCGGAATATTGGCGTTGCTAGATATTGCTGGCCGTGAGGCTTCATCTTTGCGTGCACAAGATTTAGGTTTTGTTTTAGGTCCGCGTATTAACGCTGCTGGACGCATGGAGAGCATGCGTATAGGCATTGAATGTTTATTAGCTGACACTATGGAATCTGCCTATCCAATCGCGAGACAGTTAAATCAATTAAATATAGAGCGCCGTCAAATCGAAGGGGAGATGAAGCAACAAGCCTTGTCTGCTTTAGATAGCTTGCAGCTCTCAAAGGAAGACGTTCCTCAAGCTCTTATACTCTTCGAAGAAAACTGGCATCAAGGTGTGATTGGGATTGTTGCAGGGCGTTTAAAAGAGCAGTTTCATCGTCCCACTATTGTGTTTGCACCTGATGAAGATGGTATTCATATAAAAGGGTCTGCACGTTCAATTGATGGGGTGCATATTCGAGATACGATTGAACAGGTTGCTGAACAACATCCAGAATTGGTGAGCCATTTTGGTGGGCATGCAGCAGCAGCAGGTTTAACCATACGTAAAGAAAACTTCGAAGCTTTTAAAACAGCATTTACCAATTGCATTGCAGCAATGGAAGAATCTTTGTTTCAAGCAACGCTATGGACGGATGGAGAACTCCCTGCTTCGGCTTTGCAACTAAATACATTAGATTGGATAGAACAGTTGGGGCCTTGGGGACAAAAATTCCCTTTTCCTCAGTTTGAGGGGCATTTTAAAGTTGTTGATTATCGCTGGCTTAAAGAAACGCATTTGAAGCTTAAATTAGCACTCGACCAATACAGTTTTGATGCAATTGCTTTTAATGCAGCAGGCCGTTTTGAATTTGACCCAATGCGGGATTATGTACATTTGGTCTATGAAATAGATCGTAATGCATTTAATGGCAATGTGAATTTACAATTACGCATCATACATTTAAACCAATAAAAAAATCCGCTCAATTGAGCGGATTTTTTATGACTTTAGGATTGATTAGAAGCGGTATGCTGCACGAACACCATAAGTGTTGTCGTTATCACCAAATCCAACACGGCCTTCAACACTTACTTGCTGATTTAAGAATTTTTTAGCATTAATACCAAATTCATCTTTATCAGTTAAGTCGTTGTTGTAGTAATCAGCACCAACACTTAAAGTTTTGTCGATGTAGTAGTCACCACGAACTTTATATTCGTCTAGGTCACCAAACGCACCGAACGCTTCAAGGTTTACGTCATGTTGGCCTACTTGAGTTACGTATTTAGCACGAACTGTTGGATCAGCTCCGTCTTTACCGTCTTTTTCGTCGTAGCCTTTAACACCTAGAGCAAGTAATAAACCTGGAGCTGGTAAATAACCTACTTCGGCTGCATAAGTAGTTACTTTTTGGTCGTAATTAGTGTTATCAATTTCACGCTCATTTCGACCTACATCACCGCTAAGGTAGAAATCTGAGTTAGGAACGTAATATTCAACACCTACGCCATACTGAGTATCTTTTGTACCGCTGTTATCGCCATAGTTGATAAGGGCGTTAACGTTACTTGTACGGCTTAAGAAAGCTGCTTCAGCAAGTGGAGCGTTACGAGTTTGAACAGGATTAAAGTAATAAGTCCCGTCAACACCGAATTTACTTACGCTGCTACCGTTGTCTGGATCAAGATAATTGTAAGAACCACCAACTTCAGCTTGGTAAGCGTTTGCTGCGCCACTCACTGCGAGTGCAGATAAAAGAGCTGATGCAATTGCTAGTTTTTTCATGGAATCTCTCCCCTCTAAAAAGCGATTTTATAAATGTTTTGTTACAACTTTTAGTCTAGACGAAAAAGCTTAGTCGTCAATCTTGCGCAAGTAACCGTACTGTAACCGTGTGATATTTATGTAAATCAATTTAATTTAACAAATTGATTTTAAAGTATAAAAACATAATGTTTTATTTTATTAAAATTGAGGATATTTTGTGTAGATCATAAAAAATGCTGTAAAAGTACCCAATTTTGTATGAGGATGTTACCAATTAATCTTAAATTGAACTGAAGAAAATTTATAAATTAAATTGATGAAATATGATGAGAAATACAAAGCGGGTTCGTAGATAACCGCAGCTATGCTAAAATAATTGACTGTTTATCTGCTCTTATGGGAACACTCGCGTGGAAATTAATCCTTATCTAAACCAATTGAAAGACTTAACTGATCGTAGCCAAACACTACGGGGGTATCTTTGACTACGATCTGAAAAAAGAACGTTTAGAAGAAGTTTTACGTGAGTTAGAAGACCCTGCGATCTGGAATGATCAAAGCCGTGCTCAGGCAATGGCGAAAGAAAAAGGTGAACTAGAAAACGTTATTAATGTATTGGATGGCTTATCTACACAGCTTGAAGATGCAAAAGCGATGTTAGATTTGGCTGTAGAAGCCGACGATGAAAGCCTGCTTGAAGATGTTCAGTCTGAGCTTGGGGCTGCCGAAGATGAACTGGCTAAACTTGAATTCCGTCGTATGTTTAGTAACCCAATGGACCCGAATCCTTGCTATGTAGAGATTCAATCAGGTTCAGGTGGTACAGAAGCACAAGATTGGGCGTCTATGCTTTTACGTATGTATATGCGCTGGATTGAACGTCATGGCTTTAAAGCAGAACTTATGGAAGTGTCTGACGGTGACGTAGCAGGTATTAAATCAGCAACGATTCGTGTTGAAGGTGAATATGCCTACGGTTGGTTACGCACAGAGTCAGGTGTACACCGTTTAGTTCGTAAATCACCATTTGACAGTGGCAACCGTCGTCACACTTCATTCTCTGCGGTATTTATTTCACCAGAAGTTGATGACAATATTGAAATTGATATTAACCCTTCTGATGTTCGTACCGATACGTACCGTGCATCTGGTGCAGGTGGTCAGCATATTAACAAAACCGACTCTGCTGTGCGTTTGACTCACATTCCAACAGGTATTGTGGTGGCGTGTCAGAACCAGCGTTCGCAACATGCTAACCGTGACCACGCATGGAAACAGTTACGTGCACGTTTATATGAATTGGAAATGCAAAAACGTAATGAAGCAGCTCAAGCTCTAGAAGACTCGAAGTCTGATATTGGTTGGGGAAGCCAAATTCGTTCATATGTATTAGATGATTCTCGTATTAAAGATTTACGTACGGGTGTTGAAAACTCTAATACAGGTGCTGTTCTTGATGGTGACCTTGATCGTTTTATCGAAGCGAGTTTAAAACAAGGTTTATAAGAGTCTGCTGAACTTTTAGTTTAAATACAGTTCATCTATGAATATTTAGAACTCTTGGATTTTTAGCGATTAAAACGGCAAAGCAGTTCAGTCTTCGAATGTTAATCGAAAAAATGCGATATGAATATCGAAAAAAATAGATATGAATATCGAAAAAATGCGATATTATGTTTTCGAAATGCTGAACAAAGCTTTGTTCGTTTAAAAGACGTGTTGAGCCTATGGATATTGATGCAATTAGCAAAGCCCTTTCCAACCCTCTACGTCGGCAAATTTTGCAATGGTTAAAAGAACCTGCACATTATTTACCGGTGGAAGAATGTGGTGGTAGTTTTGAGAAGGGTGTTTGTGCAGGTCATATTGAACGTTTGGGTAAAGTAGCTCAGTCTACAATGTCCAATCATTTGTCTGTGTTACAACAGGCGGGGCTTATTCAGGTCCAAAAATATGGTCAATGGTCTTATTTTTCACGTAACGAAGCTTTGATTCAGCAATATATCGAACATTTAAAACAAACACTTTAAATTATTAAAAGTGTAAGTCGAGGCGATTATGGCTGAACTCAATACTCCTTTAACGGTTGGTGATTTTGAAATCAAAAATCGATTGGTAATGGCTCCATTAACGCGTGCGCGTAGTGGTGAAAGCCGAGTGCCTAATGATTTAATGGTTGAATACTATCAACAACGTGCAAATGCTGGTCTAATTTTGACCGAAGCAACAGTAATTGGTTCAAAAACTGTGGGTTACGCAGACACCCCAGGATTATGGTCACAAGAGCAGGCACAAGCTTGGAATAAAATTATTGAGGCAGTTCATGCTCAAGGTTCAAAAATTGTAGCTCAACTTTGGCATGTAGGCCGTATTTCGCATCCTGAACTTTTAGATGGTGATATTCCTGTTGCACCAAGTGCAATTCAACCTGCGGGTGAAGTGAGTTTATTACGTCCTAAACGTCCCTATGTAACACCGCGTGCACTTTCAATTGAAGAGATTCAAGAAGTTATTGCTCAATACAAACATTCAGCAGAACTGGCTAAAGCAGCAGGTTTTGATGGTGTTGAATTACACGCAGCGAACGGTTACTTAATTGACCAGTTCCTTCAAAGTAATACCAACCAACGTGATGATGAATACGGTGGTCCTGTTGAAAATCGCGCACGTTTATTATTAGAAGTCGTTGATGCATTTATTGAAGTGTGGGGCGCAGGCCGAGTAGGTGTTCATATTGCACCGCGTGGTGATTCACACGATATGGGAGATGAAAACCCATTAGCAACTTTTGGTTATGTAGTGGAACAGCTTAATCAACGTAATGTTGCTTTCATTTTCTCTCGTGAATATGAAGCTGCTGATAGTATTAGCCCTAAACTTCGCGAAAAATTTAATGGTGTATGGATTGCCAATGAGAATCTAACACCAGAGTCAGCAAAACGTATCTTGCGTGAAGGTCAGGCAGATGCTGTATCTTTTGGTAAGGCATATATTGCTAACCCAGATCTTTTACAGCGTTTAGAGCAAGATTTGCCACTAAACGAACTTCAAGCAACGACTTTATATGCGAAAGGTGCTGAAGGTTATACAGACTATCCAACACTAGAAGCTTCATAAGGTTCTTTGAAATGATGTTTTGCTGACTTCGTCCATTTCTGAATTCAGTAAATCGCTTTTCTTGTAATGGTAGAGTTTAGGTATCGAAACTCTGCCATTTTTTCTATCTATGTTATATTTTCCCCAGTTTTAAACTTTGACTATTTGAGGCAAACCGCTTGGCGACCCCATTTTGGTACAACACCGCACTCCATTTATTAAAACCTTTTTACCACTGGCGTATAAAAAAACGTGCAGAAAGCCAGGAATTATATAATCAGGAATGTCTTGAAAGATTTGGGCCGTTTGAATCTCCGAAAAATGTGAGAGCAATTTGGTTCCATGCTGTTTCGGTTGGAGAAACCAATGCTGCGCAGCCTTTAATCGAGCATTATCTTAAACTCGGTCAGCCTGTGTTAGTTACTAATACGACTAAAACTGGGCAAGCGCGTGCCAAATCATTATTTTTAAAAGCGCCGTATTTAGATTTATTTCAAGCAGTTTATTTGCCTGTTGATCAAAAACATCTGTTAAAACAATTTTTTGAGTTGTACCAGCCAAAACTTTTAGCATTGGTTGAAACTGAACTTTGGCCAAATTTAATTGATCAAGCCAAGCTACAACAGGTTCCTTGTTTATTATTAAATGCGCGATTATCAGAAAAATCAGCTAAAGGTTATAGCCGTGTTTCAGGTCTAACAGCAGGAATGCTGAAACAAATTGATTGGGTGCTGGCACAAGATAATGCGACTCGACA
The DNA here is from genome assembly GCF_027855145.1 of Acinetobacter sp. AOR18_HL. Classification (NCBI taxonomy): domain Bacteria; kingdom Pseudomonadati; phylum Pseudomonadota; class Gammaproteobacteria; order Moraxellales; family Moraxellaceae; genus Acinetobacter; species Acinetobacter sp. AOR18_HL. The sequence goes on along the minus strand of NZ_JAKTIG010000017.1, from coordinate 45,808 downwards.
ACGTTATGTAGAACTTGGTTTAGATCAACAAAAAAGTCAGGTGGTTGGAAATATTAAATTTGATATTCACGCACCAGAAGCATTTATAAATCAGGCAGCAAAGCTATACCAGCTATGGTATTTGGGCCAACGAAAAGTACTGACAATTGCCAGTACACATGCACCCGAAGAACTACAAATTTTGCAAGCACTTCAGCCTTATCTAAGGTCAGATCCAAAGTTAGTTTGTATTGTCGTACCTCGACATCCTGAACGTTTCGACGAAGTCTTTGAAATTTGCCAAAACCTAGATTTAATTACTCATCGTAGAAGCTTGAACCAAAGTATTCATACGAGTACACAGGTTTATCTAGCCGATAGTATGGGGGAGCTTTGGTTATGGTACGCCCTAAGTCAGGTGTGTTTTGTGGGTGGATCACTTAATGAACCGGGCGGTGGGCATAATATTTTGGAGCCTATGGTTTTAAATGTACCGACCGTAATTGGACCTCGTTACTTTAATTTCCAAACCATTGTTGATGAATTTATTGATGAAAATGGGGTGCTCATTGCTCAAGACGCTGAGCAAGTTGTAGCAATCTGGATGGCATGTTTAGCCGAGCCTGAAGAAGCAAAGCAGGTGGTAGAGCAGGCGCATAAAGTCTTACAACGTAACCAAGGTTCATTACAAAAGCATATTGGTGTAATTAACCGGTATTTGGCCGAAAAACCATGAATATCGTTTTACTAGAACCTGACGATGTTCAGTCAGATTTATGGTTAATCCGTTCAAAACGCCAATTGCAGCATTTACGTGAACATCTTGATATTACGGTGGGCCAAAATCTAAAAGTTGGTGTTCGTAATGGTGCACGCTATACCACTGAAATTGTTTCGATGAATGAGCAAGAAGTTTGTATACGGCCTATCACTGAAGAAGTTGTACCTGCAAAACTTCCAGTACATTTAATCGTAGCGTTACCAAGGCCCAAAGTTTTACGCCGTTTAATTATGGATAGTGTGACTCTAGGTGTTGAAAGAATTAGTTTGATTCATAGTTCTCGTGTAGATAAAAGCTATTGGCAAACTCCATTTTTGCAACAACTTGATAACTATGTGACTTTAGGGCTTGAGCAAGCAGGCGACACCATTGTTCCTGAAATTCAATTATATAAACGCTTTAAACCTTTTGTTGAAGATGTTTTACCAAACTTAATTTCAAAGGAAAGTCCCGCCTATGTGGCTCATCCGTATGCGGAGCAGAGCATGCCAGTTAATATTCCGCATGCGTGCAGTGTAGTCGTTGGACCCGAAGGCGGCTTTATTCCCTATGAAGTTGATTTGCTCACAAAAAACGGCTGCCAAGCTGTGAGCTTAGGCAACCGTATTTTAAGAACTGAAACGTCTATTTCTTATATTTTAGGTCGTCTCTTTAGTTGATGTTTCTGGGTTTAAAAGTGGCTGATTTGAAGCCATTTTTAATTCCTGAATTGGGTAAGGAATATTAATACCGTTCTCATTGAAAGCTTGTTTTACTTGAGCTTGAATTGTACTTGTAGATGAGGACATATCAGTTTCAGTAGTATCAACCCACCAACGTACAGTCAGGTTAACCGAGAAATCTGCTAAAGCTGTAACGTTAACCGAGAAAGCTGGCTGACTGAGTACATTTCGGTCATTATTAAGAATATCTAAAATAATCTGTTTAGCTTTTTGTTCATCGTCATCATATCCAATGCCGACTACAAACTCACAACGTCGTTGCTGATAAGCCGTATTTACAGTTAAAGCACTCGTATAAACAGTGGCATTTGGAATAACAATACGACGGCCATCTGGCGAGCGTAAGAATGTTGCACGAATTTGGATATCTTCAACAGTTCCTTCAAGTGAATTGACCACGATTGAATCGCCAATACGGAACGGTTCGCTCAATAAAATCAAAATACCTGAAAGCAAGTTTTGGAAAATATCTTTAAATGCGAAACCAATTGCGACCGAACCGATTCCTAACGCGCTCATGAGTTGCCCTGGGGTAAAACCTGGGATCATGATGACGAGTGCAATTAAGAATCCAAAAAATAAAATTGTCGTACTTCCCACACGGTTTAGAACCAACACTAGGTTTTGGCGCGTGTAAGAGCGATTTTCTAAGGTTTTACGAACAAAGAACTTAAATAATTTGGTGAGTAGCCAAAAAATAATAAAAACGATAATCGCAATACAAATATAAGGCACACGTTCCCAGAAGCTATCCACGATTTTATCAATAGTGGTATAGGCATCATGATACTTTTCGGTATGGGCTAAAACCGTTTGAGTGGTTTTAGTACCTGCTTCTTGCAAAAGTTCGCCTGTATTTTTTGCAACATACGTTAAGGATTTTTGTTCATCAGCCACGACAAGTCTCTATTTTAAAAAATTATGAAAGCGATGATCGGCTTTCATCATAGTAGGAGATAAAATGTGCGCCTACTATAATGAGTTCATCTGAATAATAAAGTGTTTTTTAATTAAAAGTATTCCGTTCCTTTTTGTAAGATTTGTGACGGGGTTTGAATAGTATCGGTACCAGAGAAGTAGTAAAAAAAGCCTGCGGTAGAAATAAGGCTAATTAAAATAGCCAATAAAATAAACCAAGCCATGAGTTTTTCTATGAACGTTGATGGTCGAGATGGACCATATTGATTTGGACCTGCTGTACCTGGGGCAAGTAGTAAATAAATCATAAAAAAGAACTGAACAACTGGAATGAATAGTAGTAATCCCATCCAACCACTTTTATTTAGATCATGCAAACGTCGCACGACGAGAACAACATTTAAATAAATCAGGAATAGCCAAAAAGCCCAGACTACCAAAGCACTGAGGCCAGAAAGAGAGCTATAAAACTCAAAATTAAATAAATTACTTGAAAGCTGAAAACTTCCAAGAAAGGAGGCCAGAATAAAATAACCCACGATTGTGACTAAATAAATCAGTCCATATCCACCTAAATAACTCATACGGTTAAAACGGCCATGAATTGAAAAAGGGCTATCTTTTAAAGGCAGCTGTGGTGGGCGTGAGGAAGTTGTTTGGGTAAACATATTATTTTATTCCTAGGTTGCATATGAGAGACAAAATAATCTTTGTTGATGATCAAAACCATCAAATATTGAAAAAATTATAAAAGTAAAAGCTATAGACAAATGTTTTAAATCAACTTAATTTTATAAAAATGTTCATAATTTCGTATGCTTGAGTAGGTGGTTAATATATGACCAAAGTCGCATTGTCTAGGCTTTGAAAGAGTCATCATACTGCAAAGGCATACAAATAAGATCCAGTAAAATAATAGCCACAGTCTCGAGATGGGATGCACAAGATCAAGGAAGTTGCGTATGAATGAGATCTATCCAGTACCAGAGGAATTTAAAAAAACAGCTCGTACTGTTGAAGCAGACTACTTTAAACGTTATCAACACTCTATCGAGAACCCAGATGAATTCTGGGCAGAGCAAGCTAAAATTGTCGATTGGATAAAGCCATTTACCCAAGTTAAAAATACCAGTTTTGACAAAGACAATTTCAAAATTGAATGGTTTGCTGATGGTGAGTTGAACGTGTCAGCAAACTGCCTAGACAGGCATCTTAAAGAACATCCACATAAACCTGCAATTATTTGGGAAGGGGACCATCCTTCTCGTCATAAAATCGTTTCTTATAAAGAATTACACGATGAAGTCTGCCGTTTTGCCAACGTTTTAAAGAAATATGGCATTGGTAAAGGTGACCGCGTTGTGCTGTATATGCCAATGGTGACAGAAGCTGCAATTGCCATGTTAGCTTGTGCCCGTATTGGTGCTGTTCACTGTGTGGTATTTGGTGGGTTCTCGCCAGATTCTTTAGCAAGTCGTATTGAAGACAGCCAAGCTAAACTGGTGATTACCGCAGACTCAAGTCTACGTGCCGGAAAACTATTACCGCTCAAAGAAAATGTTGATTTGGCTTTAGCATTGCCGGGTACCGAGTGTGTTGAAAATGTGATTGTGGTTTACCGTAATGCAAACCCGATTGAAATGAAGCCTGGTCGTGATTTGTGGTATCACCTCATTATTATGGAGGTTGATGCAAACTGTCCTCCAGAGCCGATGAAGGCAGAAGACCCTTTATTTATTCTTTATACATCGGGCTCGACAGGTAAACCGAAAGGTGTGTTGCATACGACAGGCGGTTACTTAGTTTATGTAACCAGTACCTTTAAAGAGGTATTTGATTTAAAACAAGATGATGTGTACTGGTGTACAGCCGATATCGGTTGGATTACAGGGCATAGTTATTTGATTTATGGGCCGCTGGCAAATGGTACGACGACTTTAATGTTTGAAGGTGTGCCTCAATATCCAACATGGGCACGTCTTGGTCATGTGGTCGATAAACATAAAGTTTCTATTTTATATACAGCACCAACCGCAATTCGCGCCATGATGCGAGAAGGTGATTCGTTTGTACGTGAAAGTAACCGTAGCAGCCTGCGTTTACTTGGTTCGGTCGGTGAACCTATTAATCCTGAAGCTTGGAACTGGTACTACAACGTTGTTGGTGAAGGCCGCTGCCCGATTGTTGATACATGGTGGCAAACCGAAACAGGCGGTATTTTGATTGCGCCATTGCCGGGTGCAACAGCTTTAAAACCGGGTTCAGCAACACGTCCGTTATTTGGGGTCCAACCTGCCATTGTAGATGGTGAGGGTAATGAGCTAGAAGGTGCGGTTGAAGGTAACCTTGTGATTAAAGATTCATGGCCAGGCCAGATGCGTACCATTTGGGGGGACCCAGACCGCTTTATTGAGGCTTACTTCTCGACCTTTAAAAATACTTATTTTACGGGTGATGGTGCTCGCCGTGATGAAGATGGCTATTACTGGATCACAGGTCGTGTTGATGACGTCTTAAACGTTTCAGGTCATCGTCTGGGCACAGCTGAAATTGAAAGTGCTCTTGTTTCGCATGAATCAGTAGCAGAAGCAGCAGTGGTGGGCATGCCTCATGATATTAAAGGACAAGGTATTTGTACTTTCGTGACTTTACAGGCAGGTGTTCCAGAATCGGAAGAGCTGCGTAAAGAGTTAATCAATTGGGTACGTAAAGTGCTTGGACCTGTGGCTTCACCTGATGCACTACATTGGGCACCAGCATTACCGAAAACCCGTTCGGGTAAAATCATGCGCCGTATTTTAAGAAAAATTGCAGCGAATGAATTAGATAGTTTGGGTGACACTTCAACCTTGGCTGAGCCTGCTGTGGTTGATCAGTTAATTGCAACGGTTTATCCTGATAAGCAAAATTAATTTTAAGAAAGCCCCATCTGGGGCTTTTTTATTGCTTGCTATTAAGAGCTTGTTAAAAAGTCAGCAGTATTTTGTACATTTGCAAACGTACTCAGCGCAGTTAAAAAAGCAGTTTGTACGTCTTCAGCTTTTACAGTTTTTCCGTCATGACTTAAATCGCGAGTTGCGGTTGCATCTGCAATTAAGATGGGTTGATAGCCAAGTTCTTTAGCTGCACGTGTACCTGAATCAATACACATATGCGTCATCATGCCTATAATAATAAGTTGCTCAATTTGATGTGCTTTTAAAAGCTCATCTAAATTGGTTTCTAAAAAACTGTTTGGATAACGCTTTGTCACGATTAATGAATCACTGCCAGCACTAAGTTCAGGATGAAGTAAAACACCGTCGGTATTTTCTTGAAAGAAACTCGCTTGTGGTGGGTTAATATGTTGCACATAAATAATCGGTAAGTTTTTCTCGTTAAAATATTGTTCAAGCTGCTTTATTTTATCGAGCGCTTGATCTGGCCCAACCAATTCCATTTTGCCATTTTTAAAATAATCATTTTGAACATCGATAACTAATAATGCTTGTTTCATGAGATTACTCTTCTTGATATGAGATAAAACAAGATTATTCTCTGCTTGAAAAATCGGCTATAGTCAGATGAAAGCATTACCGCCAGTTTTCTTTCGCCATGAAAAATGAATATTGAATTAGACCCGATTGATCTAAAAATTATTGCATTACTTAAACAAGATTCCCGACTGACAAATAAAGAAATCGGACAGCGTGTCCATCGGACAGGACAGGCGGTGGGTGCTCGAATTGCTCAGTTAATGGATGCAGGTGTTATCAAAAACTACACCATTGCCGTTCAATATTCGCATAAACAATTTATTCATTTGCATTTAAATGAACAACGCGCATTTGAAGAAATTGAAAATTTGGTTAAGCAATACGAACAAATCGATGAATGCTTTAAAGTCATGGGCAATGCTTGCTATATGATTGTCAGCCATTTTGAACCAGCAGCATTAAATGAATTTATCGAAAAACTTTCAAAATGGTGCCGTTACTCGGTTGAAACAGTGATTCGAGAAGTCGAGAAATCCTAAAAAAATAAAGGCTCCAAGCCGAGTCTTGGAGCCAATAAATTCTTTATTTTTAATTTATTGTTTTTATTATCTTGCGCTGTTTTAACTGGGGTTTTTAGGCTGATTTAGCTTGAATTTCTACCTCCTTTTCCTGTTGAAGTTCTAACTGGCGAACGAGCGGCAGAACCTTTTCTCCAAAATATTCCACCTCTTCAATAAAGTGTAAAAATCCGGAAAGAATCAAATCAACACCTACATTTTTGAGTGCCACAATACGCTCTGCAATTTGCTGCGGCGTACCAATTAAATTGGTTTTAAAGCCATCATTGTATTGCACTAAGTCTTCAAAACTTGATTTTGCCCAGTTACCTTGTTGCTCTGGTGAAGCAGCACCTGCTTCACGTGTAGCATCTCCAAATGCATTTACCGCTTCAGTATTGGCTTTATCAATAATTTCTTGAAGTACTGCTTTTGCTTCTTCTTCGGTATCTCGGGCAATAATGAAAGCATTTACCCCAATTTTGACATGATGGTTATTGGCTTTTGCTTTAGTACGAATATCTTCGACTTGTTTTTGAATTTCTTCCACAGTATTACCGTTGGTGAAATACCAATCAGATACACGTGAAGCCATGTCACGTGCGGCACGTGAACTGCCACCTTGAAAGACTTCGATATAAGGCTTTTGCAAAGGTTTTGGTTTAAGTGTGTAGTTTTGGAACTGGTAGTATTTACCATTGAAACTATAGTTGTCGGTGGTCCAGATTCCTTTTAGAGTGCGAATAAATTCTTCAGAGCGAACATAACGTTCATCATGCTCAGGCCACTCTTCACCAATGGCATCAAACTCGCCTCTGAACCAACCACTCACTACGTTAATCGCAATACGGCCTTGAGTTAAATAATCAATCGTTGCAAGTTGTTTAGCCGCAAGTGCTGGTTTCCAAGGGCCGGGCAGAATCGCCGCAATGACTTTTAATTTTTCAGTTTTTGCTAGTAATGCATGACTGAAACTTACCGATTCATGTTGGTTTTCTGCCCCGTACCCAGCCGTAAAACGAATTTGGGTGAGCGCATATTCAAAACCATTGTTTTCGGCAGCCTGTGCAAGTCGAACATTGTAGTCATAACTCCAGTCTGTACGCTGTTCGATGTTACTCACTACAAGGCCACCGCTTACGTTTGGTACCCAATAAGCAAATTTAATTGGTTGTTGTAATTGCGTCATGGTTCGCTCTCCCCATTCGTTCTTTTTATTTAGCTATATTGCGCTTAGGCAACATGCGTTAATGATTTGCCAGACTTGTGATGCAAACGAGATTCTGCCGCATCAAGGTCTGGTACAGCTGCTGAAGGTAATACTTCTTCTTGCTCAATTTGCTTGTTAATACCAAGCTCTTGATTTGCTTGCTGTGATTTAGATTTGATTACTTCAGCACGTTTACCTTTCGCCGGCGCCCATTCTAAAATTGGCAATGCGCGTGCCACTGCTAACGTAATCCGGTCTGATAATTGCTCGCTTTTCACTGTATATTCAGGGGTAAAGTCACGATCTGTCGCATATACGCCAATTGGTAAAGTTTGTGCTTGGAAGAAACTGAACAATGGGCGAAGTTGATGTTCAAGTACAAGTGCATGACGATCACTACCGCCCGATGCTGCTAAAAGTACAGGCACATCGACTAAAGCAGTCTGTTCAACAAAATCGAAGAAATGTTTGAAAAGACCTGTAAAAGAAGCACGGTAAACGGGTGTACCTACAATTAAAGCATCTGCTGCTTCAACTGCTGCAAGGTCATCTTGTACGCGCTGTGGAAGTTGGTTGCGATAAAATGCGCCGCCTAGTAGAGGCCCGATTTCGCTTAATTTAATAAAGTGAACTTTAATATCGATTGCTTCTGATAATTCATCAAGAATGGCTTGAACCAAACTTTCCGTTTTAGATGGGGTATTTAAGCCACCAGAAACAGCAACGATATTTAAAGGTTTTGGTGATGTGATACCAGTCATAATTTGGTTCCTAAGCCTAAAACAAGAGATTGGACTTATTAATCAACAATGACGGTGAACTGTAAAATAACGAAATTGGTCAACCTTATCAGTTTTAAATATAAAAGATAAATAGTGGATTTTTATACTTTGCTTTTTTATTAAGTTGCTGTTTTTATTTTATATAATTATAGGTGATATATTTTTTATAATAAAAAAGAAGCTTATATAAAAAACAGATTAATTTTGATTAAAAGTTAAAAAACATCTGAAAATATGGGCTAAGTTCTGCATTTATCAACATTTTGCATAAAAATGGATAAGATGAACGTATCTTTCATCTAAATAGTAGGGTTACAATAGGCCATACTTATGCTCAAGATTACTTTAATCGCTTATGAATATTTTAATCGTTGATGATCATCCTTTGTTTCGTCATGCTTTAATTCAAGCAGTACGTTATAGCCTGCCACAGGCACAAATTCATGAAACAGCCTCGGTTGATGAGTTTTATGAGCGTTTGGAAAATGGGGCAGAACCTGATCTAGTATTACTCGATTTAAATTTACCGGGTGCTTCAGGATTTTCGGCTCTGGTTTATGTAAGAGCACAGTATCCATCTATTCCGATTATTGTTGTTTCTGCACATGAAGAAACCTCAATCATTCAGCGTGCAATCGCTCATGGTGCGATGGGTTATATTCCTAAGTCGGCTCATCCAAGCCATATTGGTGAAGCGATTCGTCAAGTCTTAGAAGGTGATATCTGGTTGCCACCGAACTTGCCATCTAATCTTAACCTTGACCCAAGAGCAGCAGATGAGACTGCTTTAGCTGAACGTATTCAATCATTAACACCTCAGCAATTCCGTGTTTTGATGATGGTTGCGGAAGGTTTGTTAAATAAGCAGATTGCATACGAGCTAGATGTTTCAGAAGCAACGATTAAAGCTCACGTAACGGCTATCTTTAGAAAATTAGGTGTACAAAACCGTACACAAGCCGTATTGGCAATTAGCGCACTCAATATTGAAGATAAGAAAATCTAAAAAGAAAAAGACCTCGATTGAGGTCTTTTTTATAGGTGTCACTTAAGCAAGGCAATCTTGCTTAGGTGTTAGGCTGTCGCAGTACAAAGGATTGAGTGCACATTGCAAATCATCAATTTGTTCTTGAGTCACGTAGCCTTTCATTTTTAAATATTCAGCCACACGGTCATCACGTAAGCTTAAGAAAGCTGCATCATAAACACCTAAATCTACAAAAAGTGCAGCTGTTTCTAGGCTATTGAAGCGATCAAGGAAAATGTCATTGCCATACATTAAGAAGATATGGTCGAGTTTTGCTTTTTCATCAACATGGAGTCGTTCAGCAAGTTGATCGGGGTGCGTTTTAATAAAGAGTAAGTCAGATAATTCATCAAATTGAGTCATATCTAACTGATTCTCGCCGAGTTTGACATGACCAAGCCAAGCTTTGAAAACGAGTACAGCACCGCCACGGAGTAGCATGCTCCAGATTTGATGACGTGTGTCATGGTCAAGATTTTCACTTTCAGCGCTAAGAACTTTTAAAAAGTTTTCTTCTTGTTGAGCCAATTTGTCAAATAAGCCTAAACCTTGAGGATGATAAGCCGCAGGTGCAAATACATCAAAATTTAGATCATGAAATACATTAAGTGCGAGGGGGACGGCACACTGATAAATTGTATTTAATGCTTTGATGTGGGCATCATTCAGTTTGCTGTGGGGGAAAATACTTTGCCAATCTAGTTCAGGAAGTAAAGCATTGGCACTGTATTGACGATAAAACTGTTGAGACGAAAGTTGGCCTTGCGGGCTGTTATCAGAAATATTCATGGCAATTGTCCTTTGCATTAATTCGTGAGCAGGGGTGCTTAATATGGAAATGGGTTATAAAAATAGCTGTACATAGAATAAATTGGTTTTGAATATTTATGTGTCATGAAGAATGCAAGTAGAATACGACTAAAGTCGTATATGGTTGTTTTTATCTAATTATAATTTTAAAAAACAGAAGCTTATGAAATTGTAACTAAGTATACAAGTGTTCACTTACAAAAAAGGTGAGCTTTGCCATAGAAAAAGGGCTATTGGAAAGTTTGGCCAATTATTTAATCAACAAAGGTAGACTTTTTGAGCAGTTCTGCCTATTGGCTTAAATTAGGCCAATAATTTTTGCCAAAAATCTCTCCCAAACTTATTAAAAGGTTTGGGAGAGAAAATATTTAATCTACCTCACTGGCAATTTTAAGTCCCGATAACCATGCTCTTAGAGAAGCTGGCTTAAGTGGTTTTTTGAGTAAAACAATATTCAGTTCTTTCAATTGTTGAGGTAACTCAGGATGAGAGTCGGCTGTAATCAGAGCAACCGGAACATCATGTTGACGATTTTGCAAAATAAAATCGACACCGAGTTGGTTGTTATTTAAATGCTGATCGATAAGCCAGACTTGAATATTCTCTTTTTGAATAATCTCAAATGCTTGTTCTGGTTCAGTGGCTTTAAAAACTTCGTAGCCCCATCGACCTAATAAGCTACTCATGCCCTCAAGAATTGTTTCATCATTGTCTAAACATAAAATTCGGTAAGCCTTAGTTTTTAAAGGCACTGCTTGTACGGTCGGGGTGACCACTTTTGGAGCTTCTACCACCGGCACCTCAATCATAAAGCAGGAGCCTTTATCAAGTTGTGAGTAGACATGGACTGGATAATTCAGCAAACCCGTCATACGCTGCACAATAGCAAGACCCAAACCTAAACCTTGCTCACCCCATGGTGATAAATGCCCACAGCGTTCGAATTCTTGAAATAGTTTAATACGTTGCTCTTCGGCAATTCCGGGACCTGTATCCCAGACACCAATTCGAATGTGTCCAGGTTTTTGAGCTGAGCGTAATACGCCAACAATCACTCGGCCTTTGGCTGTATAACGCAGTGCATTACTCACAAAGTTTTGGATAATGCGTCGAATCCACTGTGGATCTGTGTCAATCCAGAACGATACATCGTGAACTTTGAGTGAAATATTTCGCTGTGCAGCAATCGACTTAAACTGTAGTTCGAGGTCGCTTAATAAATCGTGCAGAGGATAAGGCTGTCTTTTTGGCTGTATGGTACCGCCTTCCAAACGTGCAATATCGAGCAGGGCAGAGAGCATGCTTTCTGCACCATATAGAGCACGGTCAAGTTGTTGCAACGTTTGAAGGTCTTCTTCGGTCGCAATGCTTTGTTCAAGAACCGTACTAAACAGACGAGCAGCGTGCATAGGTTGTAATAAGTCATGACTCGCCGCAGCAATAAATCGGCTTTTTGACATATTGGCCATATCGGCTTGTTCACGTGCAAGCTGTTGTTCGGTTAAGGCATCGGCAAGTTGTTGGGTGCGGTCTTTTACACGGGCTTCGAGTATTGCCTCATTTGCACGGAAAGCCGTAATGTCGGCGAAGGTAGTTACAAAGCCACCACCTGAAATAGGATTGCCGCGCATTTGAATAACGCGTCCGTCTTTACGAATTCGTTCAAATTCATGCGCACTTCCGACTTTCATCCAGTGTAAGCGTTTACGAACATGTTCTTCGACTGAACCAGGGCCACATTCGCCGCGTTCAGCGTTATAACGAATCAGATCGGCAATTGGACAACCCACATAAACTAAATCTTTAGGGTAGCCAAATAGTTTTAAATATTGGTTATTCCAAGCCACCAAACACATGTTTTTATCGACCACACTTACCCCTTGTGTCATGTGGTCAATCATGGTCATCAGCAAGTTTTGATTAAAACGTTGCCATTGCGAGGCTTGGTCTAAAATATTGGCGACTTGGCCTAATGCCAAACCATTGTTAATCATTGCTGTGGTAAGTAACGTACGTGCAGAAGCAGCCCCAATAATGCCAGCTAGATATTGCTCGGTGAATCGCCACCACATCCCGTTGGCGATACTATTTGGATTAAGCGTGAGATGATTTTGCTCACAAAAGTTCTCGAACGCTTGTGTTGTGGGTTGCTCACCTGTAATTCTTTTAGCAAGGGCGAACAGATCACCTACTTTTAAACGTGCAGCATCGTGCGGTAAATAAGTTAAATCGGTAGAGGTATGCGGTGATGGCAGAGGCTTAGTTTCGTAATAAAAAAAGCTTTCTGCCTGAATTTGTTCTGCCACACTTGGGCGGTAAAGTTTAGAAATCCAAATATATAAAACAATATTTAAACCGAGTGACCAAATAACGCCGTGGGTTAAAGGTGCAAATGACTCAAAGCCAAAAAGTGATTCTGGACGTAATGCATTAATTCCCAAAGGACCAAAAAGCAAAATACTTTGGGCTGTTTCTTGATAGGCTTCTGGCAAACTACGTAAGATGGTTGGAAATAGTAATGTGTAACTCCACATTAAAAAGCCAACAATAAGACCTGCATAAACGCCTTGGCGACTTCCACCTCGCCAATACAATCCTCCAATTAGTGCAGGAGCGAATTGAGCAACCGCACTAAATGCCAATAAACCAAATACTGAAAGCTGGTTAATATCATTAAAGAAGTGGAAAAATAAAAAACCAAGTAGCATCACCGCGACAATACTAATACGACGGCTAAATTTAAGAACTTTAGGTAAATGTTTGTCGTGGCGTGAAAGCAACTTGAAGCGCCAGAGGGCGGGCATAATCAAGTCATTACTGAGCATGATAGATAATGCAACAGATGAAACCAGTAACATGCCTGTTGATGCTGAGAACCCACCTAAAAAGGCCAGTAGGGCTAACCACTCTTGGTTATAACTAAGAGGTAATGAGAGTACTGCAACATCGGGCACAGTTAGGAATTTTGGCGCTGCATGTAAAGCCCAGCTTGCAATCGGGATAATAGCTAGAATCGTTAAAATGAGATAAGCCGCAAACCATTTACGTGCACCGCGAATATGCTTTTCATCACGTAATTCAACAACAGCTACATGAAACTGACGGGGTAAACAAATAATTGCCAGACCTGCCAATAATGTCTGAATCCAGAAGGTTTCAGGTACCCCAAATAACTGAACTTCTTGGAAGGTTTGGTTTACGTCGGCCGAAACTTGTACTAAGTTCGCGGGTGCTTCAAAAATAAAAAATAAAGCGACACAAATCAGCGCGAATAATTTTACAAAAGATTCAAAAGCGACAGCTAACATGAGGCCACCATGCTGTTCGGTGTTTGCAATCTGCCTTGTACCGAAGATCATGGCTAAAATCGCAAGGACACTAGTTAAAAGCAAAACGCTATTGGTGGTCGTATGAATATGAGCATTTTGCTCCAATATGACTGATGTACTTAAGGCAATTGCGCGTAACTGTAGGGCAAGGTAGGGAATAATCGCAATAACTGCCAAGATCGTAACCAACGATGCCAATACGCCGCTTTTGCCATAACGTGCAGCAACAAAGTCAGCAATTGAGGAAATCGCGTGGTGTTGACGTACTCGGCCTAAACGTCGCCAGATATCGTAACCAAACCAAACAAATAACAGCGGGCCTAAATAAATAGGTAAGAAAATGACGCCTTCTCGGACGGCAGCTCCGGTTGCACCATAAAATGTCCAAGATGAACAGTAAACACCTAAGGTCAAACTAAACAAGAACATGCGGCCACGTGTACTCAGGCGACTAGCATGCTTCTCGCCAAAAAAAGCACAAATGAATAAGAGTGCTATATAAAGAGTGAGTACCCCAATAATCAGCCAGCTGTTCATATGACCTACATGATTAAAACCTTGCGCCTATCATACCGCAAGCAGAAACAAAGCTATAAATTGATTAAATTTTAACGACCAAAGTCTAAGTTACGAATTACACGTTATTTTGCTAATTTTAATAATGAGAAACTACTATTAAAAAAGTGACCAAGGTTGGGCACAGGCAAGGAGTTTGGTTATGGATCAGAGCCAAGTAGAACAGATTCTACGCAATCCAAAGTTTCAAAAGATGGTCAAGAAAAAAAGTGCATTAAGCTGGACGCTCACAATCATTATGTTAGTGCTTTATGTGGGCTTTATGCTACTTGTTGGCTACAACAAAGAATTTTTAATGAGTTCATTTAGTGGTGGTGTAACGACATGGGGTATTCCACTAGGCTTAGGAATTATTGTTTTATCTTTCCTACTGTGTGGCGTGTATTCCTATATCGCAAACAATACCCTTGACCAGTTGAGTGAAGAAGCGTTGAAGGAAGTTGAAGCCATCACGCATGAGAAAGGATTACACTAATATGAAATGGAATTCATTAAAAGCGAAAGCCTTATTGGCAGCAGCATCGCTATATTCAACTGTTGCTATGGCTGGTCCAGATTTGGGTGAAGCCGAACAGCAAGCCACTAACTGGCATGCCATTATTATGTTCTTGATCTTTGTTGGTTTCACTTTGTTTATTACTAAGTGGGCGGCAAAGCAAACTCAATCAGCACAAGATTTCTATACCGCAGGGGGCGGAATCAGCGGTTTCCAAAACGGATTGGCAATTGCCGGTGACTATATGTCAGCAGCATCTTTCCTTGGTATTTCCGCGATGGTGTTTAGTTCGGGTTTTGATGGCTTACTTTATTCTCTTGGGTTTATGGTAGGTTGGCCAATCGTTTTATTCTTGGTTGCAGAGCGTTTACGTAACCTTGGTAAATACAACCTTTCAGATGTAGTGTCATTCCGTCTTGAAGAAAAACCAGTCCGTACCTTAGCTGCCTTGAGCTCGCTTGTTGTTGTAGCATTCTACTTGATCGCTCAAATGGTAGGCGCGGGCCAGCTCATCAAATTACTATTTGGTTTGAACTACAACATCGCTGTTGTCATCGTTGGTCTATTAATGATGGCATATGTGATCTTTGGTGGCATGTTGGCAACAACATGGGTACAGATCATTAAAGCGGTTATGTTGCTTAGTGGTGCGACTTTCATGGCATTCATGGTGATGAAAGCGGTTGGTTTCAGCTTCAGCAACATGTTCACTCAATCAATTGAAGTATTCAGTAAAGTTCACAGCGTAAGCTTTGAAGAAGCTGCAAAAATTATGGGTCCAGGTAAACTTGCCGCAAACCCGATTGATGCATTGTCTCTTGGCTTAGCACTCATGTTTGGTACAGCGGGTCTTCCACACATTCTTATGCGTTTCTTCACTGTAAAAGACGCAAAAGAAGCACGTAAATCGGTTGTGGTTGCGACAGGTTTCATTGGTTACTTCTATCTTTTAACTTTCATTATTGGTTTCGGTGCGATCCTTTTCGTATCAAACAACCCACAGTTCCTTGATGTTGCAAAAATGGCAGTATCAGGCAAACTTGAGCTTGTTGGTGGTAATAACATGGCAGCCGTGCATTTAAGTGACGCTTTAGGCGGTGACTTATTCATGGGCTTCATTTCAGCAGTAGCGTTCGCAACGATTCTTGCTGTTGTTGCTGGTTTAACACTTTCAGGTGCATCTGCAATCTCACACGACTTATACGCTAACGTATTCAAAAAAGGTCAAACGACTCCAGCTTCAGAACTTCGTATGTCAAAAATTGCGACACTTGGTTTAGCAATCTTTGCCATGATTTTGGGTATCTTGTTTGAAAAACAAAACGTAGCATTCATGGTGGGCTTAGCATTCTCTGTGGCATGTTGTGCAAACTTCCCGATTCTTGTTCTTTCAATGTTCTGGAAAGGTTTAACCACTCGTGGTGCAGTTATCGGTGGTGTGGTTGGTCTTGTAACAGCGGTAGTACTGATTGTTCTGTCTAAAGCGGTTTGGGTAGATACTTTAAAAATCTCTGATACACCAGTTAACCCATTCAATGGTCCTGCATTATTTGCTATGCCATTGTCATTCCTTTGCTGTTGGTTCTTCTCGGTGACTGACAACTCTGCACGTGCTAAAAAAGAGCGTGCTGCATTCGATGCCCAATACGTTCGTTCAATGACAGGTATCGGTGCTTCTGGTGCCTCAGATCACTAAAATCAAAATGGATTAAATATCTATTTCATTAAAAGCCCTGCGGGGCTTTTTTTGTTGATCTCATACATTAAAGTGAAAGAAGCTCTTTAATAAAGAACAACTTGTTTGTCCTATTTTTTGTACAGTATGATTTCCTATAATTCAAAACATAATGAAAAAGGAAAATAATTAAATGCGATCTATTATGGACTTCTGGGCGAGCTTTCGACTGCTACCTTCTGCATGGTTGCTGCTTGTGCAATTTATCCTACTCATTTTGGCCATGCTCACTTTTCATGATGTATTTTACCGGACCCTAACGTGGGCTTTAGGAGTGCTTGCCTTACTTATTATTGCCAAGGTCATTCGTCAAACCCCAATGTTTACTTTTCTGGGATTAACTTTTGTCAGTGGAGCGATTATATCCTCAGTCTTTATTTTATTAGGCTATAACAATTTAACGATCCAGATTTTTGCCCATAGCTGTGAAGCTCTGGCTTACTTTTCGGCTGCTTACGGTTTATTTCGTTATATGTTTGCTGATCGATATTTAACAAGAGATGAATTATTTGCAGCCGCCGCGGTTTTTACTTTGCTTGCTTGGGGCTTTGCATTCCTCTACAACATTTGTCAGCTATTGATTCCTGCTAGCTTCCAAAACCCAAACAATGTTCATCATTTACAGACTTGGTTAGATCTATTGTTCCTGAGCTTTAGCTTACAGTCAGCAACAGGCTTATCTGATTTAATGCCACTTAGTCCACCAGCACGCGTTTTGGCCATGCTACAAATGTTTTGTGGTGTGATGTATCTCGCTTTGATTGTCACACGTTTAATTGCTCTACAGTACATTGCCCATCCAACAAAGAAGGATCCTGACAAATAAAGGAGAAGGTGTTTTAATTTTTTACACCTTTGTAACTGCAATATTATTTAAGTTTATTTAAAGTATTATCGGCTTTCTCTATTGAAAGATTTAACTTTGTTCATTCTGTGAATGTCTTTATTGGCTTTATGCCTGTCACTTTTCATTAAAATAACATGGAGGAGTTATGCCTTCCAAACAACCAGGTTGGTTCGCAAACGTTAATCCTAACGTATTTTTTGGTACGGTCATTATCATTGCTTTGTTCTTGGCAGTTGTTGTGATCGCCCCGAGTTCTTTTGAACTTCTAACGCAGCAATTAAAACAATGGATCACCGATTCATTTAGCTGGTTTTATGTTTTATCTGTAGCCTTCTTTCTCATTTTATTGATTTATATCGCTTGTTCATCAATAGGTCGAATTAAATTAGGACCTGACCATAGTCAGCCTGAATATAATAATGGGTCTTGGTTTGCCATGCTGTTTACAGCAGGGATGGGTATCGGTCTCATGTTCTTCGGAGTTGCCGAACCTGTCATGCATTATGTTAATCCACCGAGTGGAGATGCTCAGACAATTGAGGCAGCACAGCAAGCATTAAGGGTGACCTTCTTCCACTGGGGCTTGCATGCGTGGGCTATTTACGCAGTGGTCGGATTGGCATTAGCTTATTTTGCTTATCGACATAATTTACCGTTAAAGACCCGTTCAGCCCTTTATCCTCTCATTGGTAAGAAGATTTATGGGCCTTGGGGCGACAGCATCGATATATTCGCAACTATTGGTACGGTATTTGGTGTAGCAACTTCTCTCGGGTTTGGCGTTACCCAGATTAACTCTGGTTTACATTATTTGTTCGGTGTCGAGCAAAGCACCCATATTCAAGTATTACTCATTATTTTTGTGAGCATTTTAGCTTCCTTGTCTGTGTTCTTAGGTCTAGATAAAGGGGTTAAACGCTTATCAGAGCTAAACTTAGTCTTAGCTTTAATATTATTAGCCTTTGTTTTTATTGCTGGTCCAAGTATCTATTTACTCCAAACCACTATTCAAAACACTGGGCAATATATCTCTAATCTTTTTACCATGACATTCAATTTATATGCTTATCAGCCGAATGGATGGATTGGTGGTTGGACAATTTTGTACTGGGCTTGGTGGATTTCTTGGTCGCCATTTGTGGGTATGTTTATCGCAAGGGTTTCACGTGGTCGTACCATTCGGGAATTTATTGTAGGGGTTCTCCTCATCCCGACAGGCTTTACCATTATCTGGATGGGCTTTTTAGGAAACGCTGCATTATTTAGCATTATTCATGAACATCAAACCACTCTCATTCAGGCTGTTCAGCAGGACTCATCAGTTGCACTATTTGAGTTTTTAGGGCATTTGCCGTGGTCAGGTGTCATGAATATTCTGGCTACCATTTTAGTGGTTTTATTCTTTGTGACCTCTGCTGACTCGGGAGCATTGGTAACGGACTACTTAACTGCAAAAACCGAAAATTCACCAACTTGGCAGCGTTTGTTCTGGACAGTACTGATGGCTGTACTCGCCATTATTTTATTGTTAGTCGGTGGTTTGGCTGCACTTCAATCTTCAATCATTATGAGCGCATTACCGTTTACTGTGGTTATGCTGTTCATGAGTTGGGGATTAATAAAAGCATTGCATCTTGATGTCACGAAAATGCAAGCAATTCAGGAAGCTCGAATTACCCCACGTGCTATTCATAATCCAAGAAGCTGGCAACAGCGGCTAGGTTTAATCATGCACTATCCTCATAGTGAAGAAGAGGTAAGGGAATATATCGAAAAACAAGTGGCTCGTGCATTTGAAAATATCAAACATGAATTTAGACGCCGTCATTTAGAAGTTTCAATTACTCAACTTGAGGATGGGATGCAACTTCGAGTCGATCATCACAATGAAATTAATTTTATTTATAAAGTTGTTTCACGTGAAACAGTGCCACCAAGTTTTTTAATTGGGCGTACTGAAGCTGAAGACGGGCAATATTTCCAAGCTGAAGTGTTTTTAAGAGAAGGTGGACAGAACTATGATGTAATGGATTGGACTCAAGAAGATTTAATTCAAGACATTATCGATCAGTATGAACGCCATTTATATTTCTTAAATATTGTACGAAGTTAATATGTAGCTGTAAAAAAAAGGACTCAATTGAGTCCTTTTTTAATTCGATTTCTAAATTAAATTAGAAACGGAATTTAGCATTTAAGCCGATAGTTTGTGTATCGTAGCTAGACTTTTTAACGTCAGCTTTCATGTACGATGCACCAACTGCTACAGCTGGAGTAATGAAGTAGTTTACGTTACCACCCCAAGCTTGACGGAACTCACCAAGGTCATTGCCTTTGATGTCAGCTGAACCATCGTTACCAACGAAAGAAGCGCCAACGCTTAACTTAGGAGTTAAGTAAAGGTCAGTTTTCAAACCGTATTGGTTTTCTTGACCGAAAGCACCAGCAGCTTCAAAACCAATTGCCATGTTAGTTCCATCGATTGGACCTACATATTTAGCACGAGCTGTAACAGCATCTTGGTCGTCTTGAATCGCAGCAGTTTGGTTCGCAGCAGTGTAGATACCGTTGCTGATGATACCGAAATTATCTAAAGCGAATTGGTTTGCAACGCTTGTATAACCAACAGTCATTAAGAAGTTAGGTAACAACATAGCACCAACTTCTAATGCATAACGGTCGCCGTTGTCATCTTTAGAGAAGTTGTTTTTACCATCAACATCAGTGTGGTTATAAGTTGCGCTAGCGTATACAGGAAGGTAAGGAGTAGGAACGTAAGCCTCACCTTTAACGCCGTATGTACCAACGTGGTAGTTCAAACCGTTGTTTTGGTCATACTGTTGGTAGCTATAACCTAAAGATACGCTAGAAGCTTGGTTCAAGAAAGCTGCTTCAGCTAAAGGACCCTTAGCGGTATCAACATTTTTTAAATAGAATGTACCAGCAATGTCACCAGTGAAGTTTTTATCGTTTGCAGTTGTGTCAACATATTCAGATTGACCTTGAACTTCAAATTGATAAGCATGAGCACCGGTCATGGCTAATAATACAGCAGTGGCTAAACCAAGTTTTTTCATAATCATTTCCAGCATTAACAAGAGATAAAGCTGGGGTCATTGTATTGTAACAATTTATGAAGTCAATAATCTAGAAAAGGTAATGTTAAAGATATTTAACACTTATGTTAAAATTGGTTAAAAACTAATCAAATGAAAAGTGGTTTGTCAACCTGATAAAAAAATGAACATTTACAATAGGCTAATAATTATATTTCATTAAGAATTAAGAAGTAAATGTTAAAAAGATATTACAATTGTGATTGGAAAAATAGATTGCATTAATCGGTTTTAACATTAACAAAAATATAGCTGTGTTTACAAAGTGAATAAAAAACCGCCATTTTATTGTCAAATTCGTTTTATTTTGAGGAATAGTTAACAATATTTGGATTAGTTTAACTAAAAAATTTAACTATTCTTAATTATTATATAAGTGAATAAAATAAAAGAAATCTCTATTTTAAGTTGAAAAAACGATTAAAATTTTAATCCTGATTAATTTAATCAACTTTACAAAGGTAGAGGTAAATCACATAATTCGATTGCAAAGTTCACTGCCTAACGTTTTTTAGGATTTAAAGTGCTTGCCCAGATACGATGTGTAGAACACATCAGATTTTACGAGCTCAGCTTTCCCCAAGGTTGAGCTTTTTTTTATCTGTAAGAAAATCTAAAAATTAAAATAAGAGTTATGTGAATTTTATTGAAAAAATGAGAGGCTAAAAAGAGCCCAGCTTAAAGCTGGGCAGCGGATGCTGGGAGAGGCATCCAAGAGGACAAGTAAATACTGTTTTTACTATCATGATTAAAAATCTTTAATCTGTAAAATAGAGTTTTTTTATAAAAAGCATTCAATTTTTCGATTCATTTTGTTATTTAAGCTGACAAAATTTAGGGATCGTATAATTATTAAAAAAGAAATGAAGGGGTTAATGATGAAATTTTAGTTATTAAAATGCTAGGATGGATTTAAGCCTAATTTATATCGTATTAAAAATGGCAGGACATTTACGGAGTACCAGCTAGAAATGTCAGGATTACGTTCAGAGCATATTAGTAATCGACTGTTCTTTTTTATGCTGGTTATTATTTTATCCTTATTATTCATGGCAGTACCTCTTATTGTGGGAAGCTATCAGGATTATATAAAAACTAGACAAGCCCTAGCTGAAATAAAAAGTTTAAGAGCAGTAGCCGATATTGCCTATAAAGTTTCTAAGGAACGTGCTCCTGCTAATAAAATGATGTCGAGTGGTCCTCATGATTTAGTAAAAAATCAGCAAGAATTAAAAAAATTTCGTTTAATCGTTGATGCGCAAATTGATACAAGCATTTTAATTTTAAAACAAGCTGGTTATGTTTCCTTAGCCAATGAGCTACAAACTAATTTTAAAGAAAATCTTAGACAAGCCCGACATGTGGTTGATTATTATGGTGAAACTCCATATGCAGCCAGAACTTCTGTTCAACTGGATAATGCCATTTTAGGAATGTTTGGCGCATGGGATAACTGTAGAGAAATACTACAAAAACTAATGTTGCAGTTAAAAAGTAAAGACAGCCGTATTTCTAATTACTTTACGCTTATTATCGTTCTAACTGATATGCGTGATCAGGCTGGGCGTATGGCATCTAACATTATTGCTCCCGTCAGTTTTAATGAAGAGATTCCAAGTAATAATCGTGCACGTTCATTACAAACTCAACACCAAGCTAGATATTTATGGATTTTGGTCGATACCTTACAGCCTGAACAGGCAAAAACTCCAGAATACCGTCGGTTATATTCCCGAGTGAAATCCGAATTTATAGATCAGGGTATACCGATCGTAGAAAAGCTATTAGAAGAAAGCCAAAAGAGCGAACCATATTTTTTAAGTGGTACACAGTTAACCGAAGCAATTGTAGGAAAATTTACCACTGTGGTTGATTTGCAGAGTTATATTCTTAATGAGAGTGTAGTCATTGCCACTCAAGAAAATGCAATTGCTCGAAATGGTTTCTTTTTAACTTTATTTATTTCTCTAATTTCTTTAGCAACAGCATTACTTACTCTGATATATGCGCAAAGACGAGTATTTTCGCCTCTAATTAAAGCGAGAACTTTAATTTTAGATTTATCGCATAGTTCTGATCATTGTAAAGATGAGATGAATGTCGCCACCAAAGGTGAATTTTTTTCTCTATTTGAAGCAATTGACCGATTACAACGTATGTTGCAACAACGCGACGCTTTTGAATTTCAGTTAAAGAATATTGCCAATACTGATCCACTCACCGGAGTCTCCAATCGTTTAGCTTTATCTGAATATTTAAAAATTGTTGAAAGTTACCCTCAAAAATTTACCCAGACCTGTTTAATGATTATCGATATTGATCGTTTTAAACAGGTGAACGACCAATATGGGCATATTGTAGGTGATCGCGTCATTGTCAGTATTGCCGAGCAATTAAAGCAAAATATTCGTAGTTCGGATTTAATTGTTCGTTATGGCGGAGATGAGTTTTTAATATTGCTAGAGCAGGTGCAATTTATAGATGCTCGTCTTTTAGCAGAGAAAATACGGATGGCGATTTCTTTAGAAGAAATTTGTTTATCTGGTTCAGATGAAAAATTGCATGTCTCTGTCAGTATTGGTTTTGCGATAGGCGCGGTGAGTTGGATAGATCTTCTAGAAAAAGCTGACCGTTCACTTTTAAGAGCAAAAGCCCGAGGACGAAATGCAGTTGAGGGATAAAAAAGCCGGAAATAAGTTCCGGCTTTTTTTATTCAATAACTTATTTCAACATCGGTTTTAAGAAGCGACCTGTATGGGAAATCTCAACTTCTGCCACTTGTTCAGGTGTGCCTTCGGCAATGATCATACCACCGCCCGAACCACCTTCAGGGCCTAAGTCCACAACCCAGTCTGCTGTTTTAATCACATCAAGGTTATGTTCAATCACCACAATGGTATTACCCTTGTTACGTAGCTCATGCAAAATATCGAGTAACTTGGCAATATCATGGAAATGTAGACCTGTTGTTGGTTCATCCAAGATATATAAAGTTTTACCCGTATCTCGTTTTGCTAACTCACGCGCAAGTTTTACACGTTGCGCTTCACCACCAGATAAGGTCGTAGCGGCTTGACCTAAACGAATATAGCCTAAGCCCACCTGAGTTAAGGTTTCTAAGCGGCGGTGGATGACTGGAATGGCACTAAAGAATTCAGCAGCATCTTCGACAGTCATTTCTAGAACATCAGAAATGTTTTTGCCTTTATAGCCCACTTCAAGCGTTTCACGGTTATAACGTTTACCATGACACGCATCGCATGGCACGTACATATCTGGTAAAAAGTGCATTGCGACTTTAATCATGCCGTCGCCTTCACACGCTTCACAGCGTCCGCCTTTTACGTTAAACGAGAAACGGCCAGCGCTATAACCGCGGGCTTTTGCCTCTGGTGTTTGTGCAAATAACTCACGGATTGGTGTAAATAGACCTGTGTACGTTGCAGGGTTAGAACGTGGTGTACGTCCAATTGGGCTTTGGTCAATATCAACAACTTTATCTAGATGTTGAAGTCCATCAATCGAGTCAAACTTTTCAGCTGTTAAGGTCGTTGCACCGTTGAGCTGTGTAGCTGCTAATGGAAGCAAAGTACGGTTAATCAGTGTTGATTTACCCGAACCTGAAACGCCAGTCACACAAGTCATAATGCCGAGCGGAATTGTTAAATCGACATTTTTTAAGTTATGACCTGCTGCACCTGAAAGTTTGATAACTTCATCTGGACGTGGTGATTCAGTACGTTTTTTTGGCACTTCAATTTTGAGTTTGCCAGAAAGATACTGTCCTGTAAGAGAATCAGCATGTTTAGCCAATTCATCATACGTACCTTCAGCAATAATTACACCACCGTGTACACCAGCACCAGGACCGATATCAATAATATGGTCAGCAGCACGAATCGCATCTTCATCGTGTTCAACGACTAATACTGTGTTACCTAAATCACGTAAGCGAATCAGGGTCTGTAATAAACGATCGTTATCGCGTTGATGTAGACCAATTGAAGGTTCATCGAGCACATACATGACGCCCATTAAACCTGCACCAATCTGCGAAGCTAGACGGATACGCTGCGCTTCACCGCCTGATAACGTTTCGGCAGAGCGAGCTAGACTTAAATAGTTAAGTCCCACGCTCACCAAGAAGTGTAGACGTTCACGAATCTCTTTAAAGATTTTATCTGCGATTTCACCTTTAGCACCTTCAAGGTTTAAACCTTGGTAGTAGCTTTCAGCATCACCAATCGACATGCGGGTAATGTCAGCAATCGTTTTGTCTTTCACACGAACATGACGTGAAATTTCATTAAGACGCGAACCATCACATGCATCACACGCTGCATTAGAGAGATATTGAGCTAAATCATCTCGTACATAGTTACTTTCAGTTTCACGGTAACGACGTTCAAGGTGCGGCAAAATTCCTTCAAATGGTTGCACGCGAGTGTGTTTACGGCCACGTTCGTCGATATAGCTTAAATCAACTTTTTCTTTGCCCGTACCTTGTAAGAATTTCTTTTGAGTATCTTTATCTAGCTGATTCCAAGGCGTATCAAGTTTTAAACCAAAATGATCGGCAACTTTTTGCAGCATCGAATAATAATATGGACGCTGACGATCCCAACCACGGATTGCACCTTCACTAATCGCAAGGTCAGGATTTGGAATGAGCTTTTCAGAACTAAAATGACTGCGTGTACCTAAACCATCACAAACAGGGCAGGCACCAAATGGGTTGTTAAATGAAAACAAACGTGGCTCAAGCTCTGCGACAGCGCGATCACATTCAGGACACGAGTGCTTTGCAGAAAAAACGCGATCAGCATGTTCACCATTCATCCACGATAAAACAGCAATATCGCCACCTAAACGTAGTGCGGTTTCAAATGATTCGGCAATACGGTTACCTAAGTCTTCACGTACTTTGAAGCGGTCAACAACGACTTCAATGGTATGTTTTTTCTTTTTGTCGAGTTCTGGTGGTGTATCAATATCAATGATTTCGCCATCCACACGGGCACGAACAAAACCTTGACCTTGTAGTTGTTCGAACAGGTTACTGTACTCACCTTTACGCTCACGAACGACAGGGGCAAGCAACATGAGTGCTGTGCCTTCTTCAAGCGTTTTTACCGCATCGACCATTTCAGAAACAGTTTGCGCGACCATCGGCAAATCATGTTCTGGGCAATATGGTGTACCGACACGTGCATAAAGCAAACGCAAATAGTCATAAATTTCGGTAATCGTACCAACCGTTGAACGTGGGTTATGACTGGTAGATTTTTGCTCAATGGCAATCGCTGGTGATAAACCTTCAATCGAGTCGACTTCAGGCTTTTCCATTTGCGATAAAAACTGACGGGCATACGCTGAAAGTGATTCGACGTAACGGCGTTGTCCTTCGGCGTACAGAGTATCGAAGGCAAGAGAAGATTTTCCTGAACCTGATAACCCCGTAATTACCACAAATTTGTCGCGTGGAATATCGAGAGACACATTTTTTAAATTATGGGTACGTGCGCCTCGAATACGGATATGACTTTGGCTCATAAAACATCTCAATTATATATTGATGAAAATTTAGGTGCTGATTGCTCAGTCGCAGAGAGGTGTGACTGGTTATAAGCAACAGACCCTATATATGATAACGATTTAAAATTGTTCAAGTGGTACAAAATGATTTAAAGCGACAAATTGTGACGGTTAAACGACAATCGACAAAATTTGTTTAAATAAGCAGATTGTATTTTTAACATTCCTTACTTCAGATTTCTACTCTAAGCAAATTTTAACCAGCAACATAACTTTACTAGACGACTGGTCTAATAGTTGTTTATGATGTGTGCATGAAACGATTAAATAAAAGTGAAACCACGCGACAACACATTTTAGATACGAGCTTTGAGCTGGTACTACGTAAAGGTTTTGTCGGTGTTGGTTTGCAAGAAATCTTAAAGGCTTGTGACGTACCCAAAGGTTCGTTCTATCACTACTTTGCTTCGAAAGAGGCATTTGGCTGTGCATTGCTCGAGCAATATATGGCTGATTATAAAGTTCGTATGGAACAACTTTGGCAGCACAGTGAGCAAAGTGCCCATGCTCGTTTAATGGCCTTATGGCAGGCATGGATTGATGATCCTGTAAACGGTAGTTGGGCTGAAAACTGTTTGATTGTGAAGTTGGCGGCAGAGGTTTCTGACTTGTCAGAAGACATGCGTCAAATTCTCAATGATGGCGTGCACAAACTAACGCAACGTTTGGCTTTGCTACTCAAAGAAGGGCAACAAGAAGGATCAATTCCAAAACATATTGAGCCTTTAAAAACTGCGCAAGTCATGTATCAGTTATGGTTAGGTGCTGCTTTACTCACAAAATTGTCGCAAGACAAAGCACATCTACATCTAGCTTTAGAAACGACCCAACAACTCATAAAACCGATAGAGGAATAAAGCATGCGAAGTATTATCCATGGTAATTTTGGCGAACCTGTAGACGTTTTAGAGCAGGCGGATATGCCAAAGCCAGAACCAAAAGCAGGCGAAGTGCGTATTAAAACCATCATGTCTCCAATTCATAATCATGATGTATGGACAGTACGTGGAAGCTATGGCTACAAGCCAACCTTACCTGCGATTGGTGGTAGTGAAGCGGTTGGTGTTGTAGATGCGTTGGGCGATGGGGTCACTCATCTACAAGTAGGGCAACGTATCGCAGTTGCGGCTGTGCATGGCAGTTGGGCTGAATACTTTATTGCGCCTGCTCATGGGATTATTCCACTCAATAATGAAATTGATGATGAAACTGCAGCACAACTGATTGGTATGCCAATTAGTGCTCTCATGCTACTCGACTTTGTTAACGTTCAACCGGGTCAATGGCTCATTCAAAACACGGCAAATGGTGCAGTCGGTAAAACAGTTGCCATGATTGCGCAGGCTCGTGGTTTACCTGTCATTAATCTGGTCCGTCGTACTGATGCAATTGCTGAAATGCAAGCATTAGGTATTCAGCATGTTGTTGCGACTGATCAGCCTAACTGGAAAGAGCAAGTTAAACAGATTCACGGCGACCAGCCTCTTATTGCTGGTGTGGACTCGATTGGAGGAACCGCAAGTGGCGAAATGCTGAATTTACTCAGTGAAAATAGCTTGCTCGTTTCGTTCGGTAGTATGACTGGCGAAACCATGCAGATTTCATCGGGTGATTTGATTTTTAAACAAGCGACAGTAAAAGGTTTCTGGGCGAGTGTAGTTAACAAAGAAATGCCTGCCGAACGCAAAAAAGAACTCATTGTTGAGTTATTAACGTTAGCAACTCAGAAAAAATTAATCCTTCCTGTAGAAGGTGTATTTAGTTTTGATGAGATTAAAACTGCCGCTCAAAGAGCAACGCAAGGTGCTCGTCAAGGCAAAGTGTTGTTAAAACCGTAACACATTAAAAGATCAGTCGAGAGACTGATCTTTTTTCATATCTTTAAAATAAAAAGGAAAATCGTATGATTGGACAAATTTTAATTGCACTTATCGCAATATTACATGTCTATATTTTAGTGTTAGAGATGTTTTTGTGGGACAAACCCTATGGCATGAAAGCCTTTGGAAATAATGCCGAAAAAGCAAAACTCACCAAAGTGATGGCGCAAAACCAAGGTCTTTATAATGGCTTTTTAGCGGCGGGTTTATTCTGGTCTTTATTGGCTGATGCACCGTTTGCAACATCAATTGCTAATTTCTTTTTAGGCTGTGTATTCATTGCCGGTATCTATGGTGGTCTAACTGCCAGCAAAAAGATTATTTATATTCAGGCAGTTCCAGCTTTGATTGCATTGGTCGCTGTTAATTTTCTTTAAAAAGCGCAAAATACAGCGTTTTGAAATGGAAATGACCAGATAGGATCAGCGCATGTGGGCGTTATTTTTAAAATGTATGTTGGGGGCTGGGGTTGTCCTCATTATTTCGATTCTATCGAAAAGTAAGGCATTTTATATTGCAGGCTTAGTCCCGCTTTTTCCTACATTTGCTTTGATTGCTCACGTGATTGTTTTTCAGCAAAAAGGGGCGGAGGCGTTACAAAAAACAGCTCTGTTTGGTCTATGGTCACTTATTCCCTATGCCATTTATTTAATTGCTGTTTATGTGCTGGCAACGCGTATGTCGATGTGGTCTTGTCTAGGAGTAGCAACTCTATGTTGGGTCGTGGCTGCGGCAGGTTTGATTTACGGCTGGCAGTTATTTCAGCATTAAAAGATTAAGGAAAACTCCTTAATCTTTTAAATCGAACCATTTTTATAGTTACTCAACAACACGAGTTCTGAGCATGCCTTCAACTAAATTGATCATTTTTTTGCGGGAAAGAATTCGAGGCAATTGAGACGTCAAATAGTTGCTACATCCCACCACAACCGTTGATTTATTCTTATCTAATGCTTTAAATGTTGCAGACACAACATCCTCAACTGTAGAGCTTTTCATACCACTCGTATCGGCATTTGCGACCTGAGTAAAATTGGTTTCGGTATTGCCCGGACAAACCGCCAGAAATTTAACTCCTGAAGAGCCGTATTCTCCTGCAAGAGCCTCAGTAAATTGCAATACATAAGATTTAGTTGCCCCATACACAGCAATATAAGGCAGAGGTTGAAACGCACCTGTAGATGAAATATTAATCATGATGCCTTTTTTGTTCGCAAGCATGTGGGGCAAAAATAAATAACATAAAGACGTTACACTGCTGATATTTAGCGTAATCATTTCTTGATAAATAGATACAGATTGATCTAGAAATTTAGTCCATTTACCAAATCCTGCGTTGTTAATTAAAATCTCTACCGTTAATTTTCTAGCTTGTACTTCATCTAATAAGCTTTGAGCTGAATTGGGTAGAGCTAAATCCAAAACGATCACCTCAACATTCACGTTATATTTTTTTCTAAGTTCATCGGCTAAATCATTCAGCTTCTGTTCGGAGCGTGCCGTTAAAATGAGATGAATTCCTAAAGACGCAAGTTCTTGAGCATAGGCTTTGCCTATTCCTGAAGATGCGCCTGTAATTAATGCTGTTGAATTTTTAAATGTAGAAAGGTGAGTGCTCATTTTATTGGTCCGTAATAAAAGAAGCTATTACCATAAACCTTGTCCCTAAGGGCAGAGTCAAGCACTCATTTTGAAAGTTATTTTCAGATTTTAATAAACTGTTTTAAGCAGAAATCTTATTGGTAATATAAGTTTGAATAATCTCATCTTCTAGTTGTTTTAAATCTTTTTGCAAACGGCTTAAAGCTTCTTTTTGCTCAATAATTTGTTGGTTCTTTTTTTGAATAAGCTGCTGTGCAGTTTCTACAGGAAAACGATTATTTTTATATTTTAAAGCTGACAGGTCATAAAGCTCGGAAAGGCTAAATCCAACAGCTTGTGCAAGGCGAATCATCTTAACCGATTGAACATCAATCTCTTCATAAATACGATAATTGCCTTTTCTTTTTGCGACTGGTAGTAAGCCTAATTTCTCATAATGCCGAATGGCCTTAGGAGTGGCTCCAGTCAAAGCCGCTAATTCGCCGATATACATATCTGTCTCGCATTTTATTGAAAATCGATCAGGTTATTAAGTGCACTGACCGATTTTTTTGAAGTTTTAAATATGATCTAAACCTAACCACTGTCTTTGGTGATAGGCACTATCCCAAAATAACCATTCAAGTTTTGCACCCATCGTATAGGCTGCATGCATTTTCTCTAAAGTATCTGCATCACAACGTGCGGCAACTTTATCTACCGTCGCAATCACATTACGAACGGCGGTATGGAACTCTTCACCAGCGTAGGTATCAATCCATGCTTGGTAAGGGTTACTTGGAATTGATTTATTTACAATATCTTTGCCAACTTCGGCATAAATCCAGAAGCAAGGTAACAGCGCAGCAAGTACAACAGGGTAGCTCTCAGACCAAGCAGTTGCTGTTAAAAATGAAGTGTAGTGGTGGCCTGCCAAAGTTAAAGGTGTATTTTTAAACTCTTCTTTAGTGACACCAAAGTTTTTCATAAAGTCATCATGCAAACTACGCTCCACCACAATCGCAATTTTAGCTGCATCTGAAAATTGCATAATATCGTCAGCCTCAAAGGCCTTTGCTGCTGCAACAGCAAGCACACGACCATAGGCCACTAAATATTGAGCATCTTGAATAACATAATGACAAAAAGCTTCTTTATCTAAAGTACCGTTAGCAAGTTCCTGATTAAAAGGCAGGTCGAGAATTTTTTGATATAAATTTAAATTACGTTGCCAGAGTTCTTGAGAAAAAAGCATAAAATCATTCCATTTAAAATTAGACAGCTAAACTGGATTTTAAATCAATTTTAAAATACAAAAATAAGAATGATAGATATATCGAAAGAAAATATTTAATCCGATTAATAAGTTAATTGAATATTGTAAATTTCTTTATTAAACAGAGAGATAAAGTAAAGGGAATAACGGCACAAAACAACATCGTTTTGTGGTTAATTATCGATATAATAGCGGCGGTTTTAAGAAAGATTAAATTTAGTTCTTGGTATAGGTCTGATCCATGAAGCATTTCCGATTTTCGATATTTTTTACGGTGGTGTGTTTAGCACTGTCCGCGTATTGGGGTTTTACCCACGGACCTGAAGCAGGCGTGTCTACCATGCTTAAAGCTTTAACAAT
This sequence comes from Acinetobacter sp. AOR18_HL, assembly GCF_027855145.1. NCBI lineage: Bacteria > Pseudomonadati > Pseudomonadota > Gammaproteobacteria > Moraxellales > Moraxellaceae > Acinetobacter > Acinetobacter sp. AOR18_HL. The sequence continues at coordinate 14,755 of NZ_JAKTIG010000017.1, read as the reverse complement.
TACAGCCATTTTAGCTGTAATGGAGGTCTCTTTATCTTTTGACAATGCTGTCGTAAATGCATCGGTTCTACGTAACTGGGATCCGTTCTGGAAAATGCTCTTTTTAACGGTTGGTATTTTAATCGCCGTTTTTGGTATGCGTTTAATTTTCCCAGTAGCGATTGTTGCCGTGACTGCGGATATGGGAATGATTGAAGTGGCTAAATTGGCACTCAATGATCCGAAAACTTACTCTGAACGTTTAATGGCACATCACGCTGAAATTTCGGCTTTTGGTGGAACATTCCTATTACTGGTGTTCTTAAACTTCTTCTTTGATGAAGAAAAAGAAACCCATTGGTTCAGATGGCTTGAAGCTAAACTTTCTAGTTTAGCAAGCGTACCAGCAATGTCTGTCTTTATTGCTCTAATTGCGATGTTAATTATGGCAGCAAATGTTGATGAGTCGCAGCGTCTTGTGGTGACTATGGCTGGTATTTGGGGCATTGTGGTTTATATTGGCGTTGAAGTATTAAGTCATATGTTAGGTGGTGAGCCTGAAATTGACGAAGATGGTAATGCGATTATGAAAGATGGATCGGGCGCGGCTTCTGGCGTAGTTAAAGCGGGTATAGGTGGTTTCTTATATCTTGAAGTCTTAGATGCATCATTCAGTTTTGATGGCGTGATTGGTGCTTTTGCAATTACTAGCGACGTTGTTGTGATTATGCTGGGTCTTGCAATCGGTGCTATTTTTGTCCGTTCAATGACAGTTTACCTTGTAGAAAAAGGCACGCTAGACGCTTATGTGTTCTTAGAACATGGTGCGCATTATGCGATCGGTGCCTTGGCATTCATTATGATTGCAAGTGGTACTGGCGTACATGTACCTGAAGTTGTTACTGGTTTAATTGGTGTAGCGTTTATTGTTTGGGCGGTTATTGCTTCAATTCAATATTCAAAGCGCGAGCAACAATCGCCTTAAGCTAATTTTCAGTAAAGTTCGATAGAATGAAGAGGCTAAATGCCTCTTTATTTTTTTAAGCCCAAATCGTTATTTTAAATAAGGTGTTCCGTATTTTTAGAAACGAATCGGCTTATAATTTACCTAGTTTGATAACGTGTATTGATATGATGAATGCTTTGGAACGTCGCTCAACTTTTGCCTTAAGTAGTATTTTTGCACTACGCATGTTGGGCTTGTTCATGATTATTCCTGTCTTTTCTGTAGTTGGGCAGTCATATCAATATGCGACTCCAGCACTCATTGGTTTGGCTGTAGGTGTCTACGGCTTAAGTCAGGCAATTTTGCAAATTCCATTTAGCTTACTGGCAGACCGTTTTAGCCGTAAACCGCTTGTAGTATTTGGTCTATTACTGTTTGCGATTGGTGGTGCAATTGCTGGTTTATCTGACACCATTTATGGCGTAATTATTGGCCGTGCTATCGCTGGTGCTGGTGCAGTTTCAGCAGTCGTGATGGCGCTTTTAGCCGATGTGACGCGTGAAGAGCAGCGTACTAAAGCCATGGCTGCCATGGGCATGAGTATTGGTCTGTCTTTTGTAGTGGCGTTTAGCCTTGGGCCTTGGCTCACAAGCCTTGTCGGTATTTCTGGCTTATTCTTTGTGACAACCATTATGGGCTTAATTGCGATTGCGATGTTATTGCTTGTGCCTAAAGTCACTCGCCATCATCGTAATTATCAGCAAGGCTACATGGCACAGCTTAAGCAAGTCATTCAAATGGGTGATTTAAACCGATTACACGTTTCGGTTTTTGCACTGCATTTATTGCTGACGGCCATGTTTATTTATGTACCTTCACAACTCATCGAGTTTGCGCATATTCCTTTGGCGAGCCATGGTCTAGTGTATTTACCACTGTTAGTCATTAGCCTGTTCTTTGCATTTCCAAGCATCATCATTGCTGAAAAATATCGCAAAATGCGCGGGATTTTCTTAACAGCAATTACAGGCATTATTGCAGGTTTGCTGCTGCTCATATTTGGTTATCAATCCAAATATGTATTACTTGCAGGTCTAGGTATTTTCTTTATTGCATTTAATGTGATGGAGGCTTTATTGCCTTCTTGGCTGTCGAAGTCTGCTCCAATTCAGTCAAAAGCGACGGCTATGGGTGTAAATGCCAGTAGTCAGTTTTTAGGTGCTTTTTTTGGTGGCACACTAGGTGGTCAATTATTGATGTTACATAATACTGCGATTGGATGGAGTGTCTTAGCAGGGATTGCTATAATATGGTTGCTAATTAGTTTTGGTTTAGCTCAGCCGCGGTATTTGTCATCAATTGTGTTGCCATTGCCGCAAGTGCAACAGGTGAATGAGTGGACCACACAGCTATTAGCAATTCGTGGTATCGAAGAAGTTGTGGTGATGCCTGACCAGCAAGTTGCTTATATTAAAGTCGATAAACAGTCTCTAGATGATGCTGCGCGACGTGATTTAACGCAGTTGTTCGGTAAAGAGGTAGCCATTTAAGCATAACTCTTATAAAGTAAAACATAGAAATGTATAGGATGAAGACAGCTAATGCGTGGTGTAAATAAGGTTATTTTGGTTGGTACTTTGGGTCGTGATCCTGAAACAAAAACTTTTCCAAATGGGGGCTCGTTGACCCAATTTTCAATCGCGACAAGTGAAGCTTGGACTGATAAAAATACCGGTGAACGTAAAGAACAAACAGAATGGCACCGTATTGTTTTGCATAACCGTTTAGGGGAAATTGCTCAGCAGTTCTTGCGTAAAGGTTCTAAGGTTTATATTGAAGGTTCACTACGTACGCGTCAGTGGACAGACCAAAATGGCCAAGAGCGTTACACGACAGAAATTCGTGGCGACCAGATGCAAATGTTAGATGCTCGTCAACAAGGTGAACAAGGTTTCGCTGGCGGTAATGATTTTAATCAACCACGTTTTAACGCACCTCAACAAGGTGGTAATGGTTATCAAAATAATAACAACCAAGGTGGCGGCTATGGCCAAAACAGCGGTGGTTATGGTAACCAAGGTGGTTTCGGTAATGGTGGAAGTAACCCTCAAGCGGGTGGTTTCGCGCCTAAAGCTCCGCAACAACCGGCTTCTGCACCAGCTGATTTAGACGACGATTTACCGTTCTAGTACACCCTAGAGACTATGTTTTGTAAAGTTTATTAAATTATTCTTTATTAGTAGTTAGTTACAAATAAAATTTACAGATACTAGAAATGGTTCTGTAAATTTTTTTACTTATATCTTATGATATTTAATACTTAGATATTTTGTTAAATTTAACTATGATGTCTGTTAAAAGATTTGTAATGAGTAGTGGTGAAAGATTTGCTGTTCTTTTGAATAGTGATGGTGTTCCTATGACTTATCCAAATTTATATACGATCATTCATTTAAGAAATCGTGGTCAATCAATCAATACTATTACAGCTATTCTGGAAGATATTAAGTTGCTGTTTCAGTTGTTGGATAAGTTAGGAATTGACTTGGAACAAAGGATAAAAAGTAAAGATTTTTTAAAACTAAACGAAATAGAAGCTATAGTAAATTTAACCAGTTTCAATCGTAGTCGATTAGGTGGGGCAGATTCAAAAAAAAAGATCATAAGTTTTCCAAAAAGTAATAATAAAGAGCGATCTAGAGCAAAATTGGTTGTTACTCAGGACTATGTATCTAAACAATTAATATATCGGCGGTTAACTAATTTTGCTGAATATATTGGATGGTTTGAGACTCATCTTCATTCATCAGCAATAACAAGTACAAAACGTTTGTTAAAATCTCGTAGACCTCGTAAGTCCATGGATATTCAGTCTGAATACAAATCTTTTGATAGTGATCAATTAAATAAAATTTTCAAGGCGGTTGATCCTGATAATCAGAATCGTATCTGGACATCAGATTATCTTACTTATAGAAATGAGCTAATTATCTATTTGTTTTTATATCTTGGATGTCGTAAAGGTGAATTATTAAATTTAAAGCTTACAGATATAACCCCTTCTCAAGGTGGTACATCGTATCTTACTATTAAGCGTAATCCTCATGATGTAAGTGATTCTAGGCTATATCAACCTTTGGTTAAAACTAGAAGTCGATCAATTGCAGTCAATCAAAATCTGAAGAAAAAATTAGAAACTTATATTTTAAATTATAGGTCAACAGTACCTAATGCAGAGCTAACAGACTTTTTGATTTTATCAAATAAAGGCCAGCCTTTATCAATCAATGCCTTAGATAAAATCTTTTCTGAAATTTCTAAAGTTGTTCTATTCAATGTACATGCTCATGCATTTAGACATACTTGGAATGATAAATTTTCTGAGAAGTCACACATCCTAGTGGAAACAGGAAAAATAACAGAATCACAAGTTGAAAATGATCGTGCATATCTGATGGGATGGATACCTAACTCACAAAGTGCAAGAAGATATTCAAGACGTGCAGAGAATAAGCGTGCTGTAGAGATTTTTTTAAGTATCCAAGAAAAATTTGAGGATGAAAATGAATAAATCAATTCAAATCGATAGTTTCGATGAATTACAAAATACCTTTACCTCATTTAAAGGTTATAAAGTTGATATTTATGATGATATATGGGTGTTAGATATTAATCAGCAAGTAAATATGTCGAATCTCTCGAAATTTTCGGAGGAAGTTAGGTCTGATGTTTTAAATACCTTTATACACTTTGCTAAATATAGCTCAAGCACACATGCTACAGAAATGATCCGCTATGCACTTAAGTATCCCGATCTGACAGGAGAGTCAGAAATTACTTTAAAAGGAATTTTAGAATATAAAAACTATTATAATGATAAGAAATACGAATATAAGTTAGCAAAATTTAGAGTTTTTTTAAAAAAACTCTATGATTTGGGTTATTCCTCAGTAGATGGTGAAATTTACGATTTAATAGACTCATGGAGATTAAGTGGCAATGACAAAGGAGTAGCAGTCCTTTCCCTTGATCCAGATGAAGGCCCATTTAGCTCATTTGAATTTCAAGCAATTATTACTAGAACCAACGAATATTTAGCAGAAAATAAGATCTCCTATTATGAGGCTGCTTTAATTCGTATTTTTTGTGCGACTGGTAGAAGACCCATCCAGATTGCAGGATTAAAGGTGAAAGATCTATACGTTTCAGATAAATATAATTTTAATGATACAAATGAAGTTCATATCCTTAACATTCCGAGAGCTAAAGTTAGGGGTGCTAGTGGATTCAGATTTGCTTTTAGTGAAGTGGGAATTCGTGAAAGTATTGCGAAAATTCTATTTGAGCATATTCAAATTTTAAAGAAGAAATTAACTAAACAGATAAAGCGAGCGTTATCTGAACAAGAGTTTGCAGAGTTACCACTATTCTATGATTTTGAGAAATTAGCTAATCTGGATTGGGGCAATCAGAATGAAATTTCAGAAATTTTATCAAAGGAAATTGTTCATTTACCTACTGTTGAATTAACTCAAATATTGAGAGATGCTGTGGTGAAGCTTGGAGTCCGTTCTAGAGAAACTGGTAAACCAATACATATAACTGCATATCGGTTTCGCTACACGCTTGGTACAAATGCTGCTAGGCAAAAAGCAGGCGTGAATGTTATTGCAAAGCTGTTAGATCATCATGACACCCAGAATGCGCATTGCTATGTGCAAAGTATTCCTGAAATTGCACAGCAAATATCATCTATCATGGATGAAAGTTTACGCAAATATGCAGATGCTTTTCAGGGAAAAGTTGTAAAGGATGAGATTGAGGCTCAATCACAAGTTAAAGATGCGAATAGAATTTCTTATGTAGAACAGGATTGTGATGTCGGCTCATGTGGTACACATCAATACTGTAACGATTATGCACCAATCGCATGTTATCTGTGTAGTAAGTTTATGCCTTGGGCAAATGCACCTCACCATCTAGTTCTAGAGCAATTAATAAAAGAACGAGATGATCTAATTGCGATGGGGTGTAGCCTTGAAGTCGCTGCCGTGAATGATCGAACAATTATTGCCGTTCAGCAAGTTATTGATGCCTGTGAGGAGTTTAATCATGGATAATTTAATATATTTTCCATCTGACAAAATCCAATCTCCTTACTCCGAAATTAAGCGGTTTATTGATTTTGTTAAACAATTATCAGAATTAAATGAAGATATTAGATTTGATGAGAATTATTGGAAAGGCGAAGTAAACTTTGTCAAAACAGGTATTTCATCCAAAGATAGATCACCTGAAAATCTTTTGCATCATTCAATTCTAGAATTTGCCAAGGCGTATGTTAAGTATCAAAGGACTAATAGTAAGTTAAAAACTCAAGATACAATTCTTTCAATTCGAGCAATAGAACAAATATGTTTAGACCGATATGGTGAAGTTGATTTAACTAAATTGGTTATTGCAGATTTTGACTTAGCTGCTGAAAATGCAAAGGTAAACTATAAAGCGGGTACTGCTTATCATGTTGGTAGGCAACTAAAGATTCTATTGGATTTTCTTCGCCAATTAAAAATAGTTGCTTTACCAGATTGGAAAAGTCCAATTAAAAAGCCTTCTGAAAAATCAATTGTGTTAGATGCAGAGTCAGAGGAACATCGAGCTTCTAAACTTCCAGATGAGGATGCGATTTTTGCATTAGCTGATATTTTCTCACGAAAGGATTCAGAGTTGTCAGATAGAGATATTTTTGTCACCAGTGCTGTGAGTTTGCTTCTAGCTGCGCCAGAACGAGCATCAGAGCTATTTTTCCTAAAGCATAATTGTATCCACGAGGAAGAAGTCCAAACGCTTTCTAAGAGCAGTTTAGGGCTTACAGCAGATGGTTCTAATATTGAGACAGTATTAGGTATTAGGTGGTATGCTCAGAAAAATTATGGGCATGACATTAAATACATTCCAAGTGTCATGATCCCAACGGTAAAACGGGCTATTGAACGTTTGATTAAGATGTCAGAAAAGTCTAGACATTTAGCATATTTGCTTGAGACAAGTGATAAATTTCCAAGACATGAGCTTTGTCCTAAAGTGCCTGATGATCAGTTCTTAAAGCGTTCTGAGGTACTATTAGCGATGGGGTTGGATATATCTTCTTATGAAAACTCGAATAACGCGAGTAATGCTGGTATAACCTTTTTAAAAACTAGAGGTATTCCTATTAGTGATTACGAAGTCTGCCTGAATGATTTAAATATTATTCTGCGAAATAGACTACCTAAAGGTTTTCCTTATATACCTTTTAAAACAGGTAATGGTATTCAGGTTAAATGGTCAGAAGCCTTATTTTGTTGTTTCGCAAACCAATTCCATAGTGATAAAGCGACTATTTTCTCAGAATTATGGATACCACATATTGATACTTTAAATGAAGATTTATCACCAACCAAAAAGAAATTAAGAGGAAAAGATGAGTTATCAAATGTCCAATCTATTTTTCAACGGTGGGGATATGGTGACTATAGTATGTCTACCCATCAGTTTCGACATTTATTGAATACGATAGCAAATACCAATGGAATGGATAGCATGTTACTCGCTAAATGGTCAGGGCGGGCTGATATGAAGCAAAATCGAGTATATGACCATACTTCGGTTGAAGATCGTAATTTTGGCTTAATTGAGATGCAGAAAAATGAGGTTGGTACAGTAAATACAGATAGTGCATTTACATTTCAGATCGCTACACCTCGTACTCTACAAGAGCTAAATACCAAAACAACATTGTCCATGCACACTACCGAGTTTGGTCTCTGTACACATTCCTATATTGATGAACCCTGCCTAAAGTATAGAAATTGTCTTAATTGTACGGAACATGTCTGTATTAAGGGGGATGAAGAAAAGAAAAAACGGCTTCAAGATCGACTTAGAAAAGAAAAAATCTTATGGGCAAAGGATAAGGAAGCTGTTAGTAAAAATGTTACTGGTGCAACGGTCTGGTTGGGAACTAGAGAGCTTACGATTAAACGTTGTGAACAGTTAATTGCCCTACTAGATGATCCAAACATTCTTGATGGAACGCCTTTAAGTTTGCCGCCTTCGGAAGATGTTACACATCTTGATTTAGCGTATCAAAAAGCAGGTCGTAAACGTATCCCCGTTATTGAGAATACTCAACGGAAAAAGATAGAGGATGAACCACATTTGCTCAGTCCTGCATTGCAAATGGATTTATGGATTTGATATGGCACAGCATTTAACCGATAAAGACATCGAGAATATTGTTGAGCTTCTTGATTATTGGCCTTTAAATCAGAAATTGACTTGGGAACTCCTATGTAAAGCTATTGAGCTACAGCTAGAGTTTGTGCCTGCGCCAACTCGTCAAACATTACAGAAATATGTACGTATTAAGAATGCCTATGATCAATGCAAAAAACCAAAATCTACACAGGTTAAGAGTAATACAACACAGAAATTACCTCCTAGTTTAAAAATTGCTCAAACTAGAATTGAGGCTTTGGAAGTCAAGAATGCCAGACTCGAAAAAGAAAACGCTATGTTGTTAGAGCAGTTCGTAGTGTGGCAATACAATGCTCATAAATATGGATTAAGTATTGCTAAATTGAATGAGCCGATGAGTAAGAAAAGTTCGGATTAATTTTAAGTATAAATAAGATAAATTGATCAGTGAATGCTATTTTCTGACCCCACTAAAAATCAAAGTAATTGACTGGACGGCTGCTAAAAACTATCATTCCCTTGCTGACCTAAATTGTCAGTCGGTTTTAGCAGACCGTGGCGTATAGCGTACCAGATTCATACTTATCAAAGTATGGATTATGTGCGAAACCTTCTTGTTCCCCCTTTGCGGTAGAACGGGAGGGGGACGCTTCGTGCGTGCTGGTTCTATATGCCCAGTCTGCTAACCCCCTCTTTGTTCTACCACCATCATTTAGCAGTGATTTGGTAGACTTTTATTTGCATATAGGACTTTACCATGTCTCATTCATTTTTTCTCTTCTGTGCCTCGCCACATGTTCAGCCTCATTATTTCAGACAATGGGGAATACAGAGCTAATTCTTAATTAGCTGTATTAAAAGCAACATTTTTAAATAGAACAATTCATAAGGTGGATGGCTAAGTCACGCCTATAAAAAATACCTATTTTTATGTCCCCCTTGTGATTTTGAGTTATTGCATTAAACATGTGTGGGAATAACTATGACTGAATTAACCAAACCAAAAATCATTCCAATCGAAAACTACCCAAAGAAATCCAAGCTATTTTTAAAGTGTGTAGTCTTACCAATAGTGATCTTTTTAATTGTTGCCAAGATTTTTTCTTTTGGCGCTTTCGCATATATCTTCTTTGGTTTTGATCTATTCTGGTTTGTGATCATCTACTACCTCTATCAATATGGAAATACTTTCTTTGATGGGATGACCGAACAACTGAAACGTCAGGGTGAAACCTTTAATTATCAAAATCGTGGAGTCTGGATTAACAGTCAGGATAAAACCATTATCCTGTTTGATCAGCCTGATCAACGTTTAGTTAAATATCCTTTTGATTACATTACCTCTGTAGGTCATTACAACTTGGTTGAAGATCGCTTCAGAACCACTACTACTGTGATCAGTAACCCGATGATGGGAACACATGTTAATCAGCGTGAATATCGAACACCGATGAAGCGTGAGTTCCAAGTCAATATTGGAACAAGAGATCAATTTAAACCTAACTATAGCCTTAAGGTACTATTTCCGTGGCGTAGTCCAAAAGTGGCAAGTGAAATCCGCCAGTTACTATCGGCTGATCATTATCAATAACAACAATATATAGGATAAGAATCAGATGAAAAAATTAATGTTCAGTATTGCAATGACTACTAGTATGGTCGTAACCAGTTCAACGGTATGTGCTGAAACCAAAAAAGTAACCCTATCAACAGGGTTAAACTATGTTTTGTCTCAAGTAGCAACAAAGGGAGATAACAATAAAAGTAACCATAATATGGGGATGCTTTACTACCTAGGTAAAAATGGCGTACCCATAGATCATAAAAAAGCTGCTGAATGGTTCTCCAAGTCAGCCGCCAATGGTTATGCTCCATCCCAGTACGCATTATCAGTCATGTATCTTAATGGGGATGTTGTGCCACAGGATGCAGAAAAAGGTATAGCCTTATTGCAAAGTGCTGCACGGCAGGGACAACCAGAAGCAATCAAGTTATACAATACATTGCAGGCTAAAGCACAGCAGCTCAATACCACTCAAACGTCATCAGTACAAACAGCCACAACTGCTATTAAATACTATGATACATCCACGCTTGAACCTAAAAGCTTTAAGCAAGTGGTACTTCCTAATCTGAGTGCAGATACCATTGCCCAAAGTTTTTACAAGGTGACATCATCCAGAGAAAGAAAAAAAGATGATTACTGGGGAAGTGGCAAATACTACTATGTTAATAAGCCTAGCGACTTGGACGATCTCACAGACGCTGTGATCAGTATCGCCCCTATTTTTACTTACCAGAATATGCAGGGGGAAGCCCGTTATTTAGTCCCTGTGGAAGTGACTTTAGCAATCGAAGGCAGGATAGAAATTTCACATGTTACACGAGGTACTTTGGAATTATATCTCTTTAAAAAATTGGACAATGGACAATTCCAAATGATTTCAAAAACAGCCCAAGGGGGAATTGAAAGTATTGAGGGATATGGTCGAACCTCATGGAACGCCCAAGAATTTAAAAAGAACTTACAAGCTTTTGGAAACAATACACTAGGAAGCTATACCATTGATGGTTATTACGGAAATGGTTATGGGGAAAGCGTATGGTCACTTCTTCTGTTAAATGAGGGCGGTTATATTGTTGAACAAATGTTCCAAGAAGGGAAAGTTTCAGAACAACCAGAGTATGGCTATTCTTCCGCAATCCAAGTCAACAAAAATGGACAACCATTTTATCCATTCCAGATTCATTATCAGGGAACGGATATGAACGACAACAATCGGATGGTTAAAGTAAATAAAATTGTACTATATCAGTATGATAGTAAGAGTAAGTTGTATTCGAAGCTGAAATAATACTCTTAAATTAGAATAGCTAAATTGATATCTATCCTTCTTTTTTAAGTATTAGGAATTGGAGGATAGTGTATCTTTTTACCCATCTATTTTATTCGATTGACGTAATCTGTCGCATAACTTTCACTTGAAAAGAATTATAGATATGTCAGTATTTAAAAAAACATATATTTATGGATAATTTAGAGGTTGAGGTAACTCAGCTTACGAAGCTAAGAAATAATTAAGAAGGGGAATTTATGCCACAATTAGAAGGCGGTTTAAGACAAGATCATCTAGACTCTCTTGAGATCGAAAAATTTATTTTTCATATAGTTAATCCTGACGCTTCAACTGAGGAAGATCAAGTAATTTATATGGATGAGGTTGAACTACAACCAAATCAAAGAACCTTTTTCCTTGAACGTTTAAAAGAAATTGCTGAGGGAACGCAGTATATTTTCCGTCAAGATATACCTAACATTAAAGAATCATGTGAAAGTCTAGAGTCTGACTTTGATACCTTTTCAAGAACAATTGCAGCTAATTTTTCACTTCAGCATTCAGGAAGAATGTCGGGTGGGCTTTTTGTTGTATGTGTTGTAAAATATCTAGCAAGCGCAAATAATTATAAGAAATTAATTTTTCTAGTAAAAATGGATAATCAACCCTCTATTACTTATGAATATAAGGAAGTAGAAGGTAAAAAAATAGCTACAGTAACAGATATAAAAAATGCACTAAATGAAAGTAAAAAAGCAGTACAAAAAAGTGCTTTAATAGATATAGGTAATGTTTTCTTATGGGATGTTTTAGCTTTTGATCGTATATATAAACCTACACTTGCTGGCTTCTTCAGGAAATTTTTAGGAGTAAAAGAGCGCAATACTAATACTCAGCTAACTCAAATTGCGTTCCAAACTGTAAAAGAATGGGCACGAACAATTCCACTAGATGAATTACCTGACGGTGAAGATGCTGCAACTTATACACAAAGAGCTTTAAACTTTTTATGTGATAATGATATTTTTGATACTGAACTATTCATTAATACTATTGTTAGAGATGAAGAAAATCCCGATAGAAAACTTAGTTTTTCTCAGTCTCTTAAAGAAAAACTAAATGAAAAAGGAGTAGCTGGTCAATCTTTTACTCCTCAGCCCAATTCAATAAAACCTAAAGATAGAAAGCATACTTACATCACAGCTGAGGGTATAACTATTACTTTCGAAGGAAGTCACGAAGCGGTAGGGTTTGTAATTCAAAAAACCCAGCAAGGCTCTAAAATTATCATTGAAACAGATGAAGTAAGTCTGAAACCTTGAAATGAAAAATTTAGAAAATTTATTTAAAGAACTAGATAATTTACAAAAAGTCTCCTTAAATCTCAAGGAGACAGATGCACGCCTAACAATAAAGGGAAACAATTTAGATCAAGTTACAGTAAATATTTTTAGAAATATATTTATTTTATTCAAAGAATTAGCTCAAAATAACTTTATTAGTGATCTAATTATTAGAGCTGGTGAGGAAAATATAAATTTTGACGATAAATATTTAAATACAGAGCAATACCTAACTTTTTCATGGCGATTAATTCTTGCTAAGAAAAACCTTGCTGACCTTCTTAAAGCAAGAAATGATGAAAAGACTATTCTATTTTATGATAAACATTCCATGATGGAATGGATCTCATTAATAGACCCTTGCTCACCTAGTGAAGATTTTTCAAATGCAATCACTATAAGAGTTAGAGGAGAAATGGCACGCTTTGGGAACTCGTTACTTTGGATTCTACCAATTGGAGAGATCAATGCTACTACTAATAGTTCATTAGATGATTTACCTGATGATGAAAGAGTGCAAGCTTTAATTCACGTGATGACTGTAAATAAGACCATCAGGATATCGCCTAGAACATTTACTCTGACTTGGGGGAATTTAAATCATGAGCTAGCTAAACCTTTTATTAAATTAGGTATTTTAATTTTAAGCTCATGCCTAGTACAAGAACTTAAATGTGAAAATGATAGTTACAAAGTCACACTGCGTGGTGTCAAACGACAAGAACTATTCTTGTTTGATGACTCAGATACTTTTAGTGTTGATTTATTAAACAATCTAATCAAAGCTGTAATTTGGGTCTATGAGGAACGTTCAGAAACTAGATTAAAGTTAATTATGGATCGACTTTCTATGGATATAGATCCAAGTAATAGTTTAATTAAAGGGATGAATTTATTCTTAGATGAAGCCTTACAACAAGCAAAAGATAGTTATACGTTTGTTATTTTAGAGCGAAAAGACGCCTATCATAAAGAAATGCGTGATTTATTAAAAGATATGAAATCACAAGCTGATATGTATGCAGCTAAAGTCCGTGATTTAGTTTCATCCCTAACACGTGATATATTGGGCATTCTAATATTTGTTGCTCTCTCTTTCATCAGTAAGTTTGATACAAACAATTTAACTAAGTTAATAAATAGTATTGAGTTAGCTACTTTCCTAAAATTCCTATCGGGCTATTTAATATTATCCTGCACTTTGCAATTAATAAGTCACTACAGAGATGCTAACTTATCATATGATGAAAGTAAACAATGGTTAGGAATTCTTCAAAACTATACTTCAAAACATGATAATAAAGAGAAATTTATAGAGCCTATAAATAGAAGAAGAAACACGCTTTTCATAGCTATGTTTCTTTGTGGGCTAATATATATGCTTCTTGCAATTACAATCTGGAATTTACCAACAATAATTCATTATTTAATTGCTCCTTAAATGATAAAACTTATTAACAACTTCGATAATTTTGCTGATGAATAAAATATTACCTAAATATATTTAAATCTTTCTACTTGAGTTGAAAATATATGAATACCAATCTGGTTAAAGATTATCAATAATTTTTAATAAAAATTTTTACCGTCTTAACTTAAAACTACTCTCATATAATTTGCTTTGATTAGTATGAAACTAATAACGAATTATTAGGTGCAATATTTGTTGGAAATCATTTAATTTTTTTGACTGATCGATTATTTTATAATATATCGGGGGGAGTACGGCTATTAGGGGTCATCACTGTAAGCTTGGAAACAATGAAGATTGTGAGAGCTTTGCCTAAGTTGAATATCTAGAAATATAAAGCCATTTAGATTTATCTAGATGGCTTTTTACTATTTATTACAGTTCATTGTTTATTGTATGTTGCTGATATACAAATACTCTTATATATTTCAAATATCTAAATGGTCGGTTAAAACCCTACTATTGCTCACACTGTTGTAAACCATTGGTTCGCTCGACAACACAGAAATGTGCATCAGAACAGAACCATGAGGATGGACTGGCTAGTCTTATCACCGATGAGAAGAGCTATTACCATTTGAATGGATGTAACAGTCCCCTTGCTATCATTACTTGGGGGGTACTTGGCTTTTTCAAGATGGTGGGCGTGGGGCTACGGGCGGTTTGGAGAACCGATATTCTCTATATTGTCAAGTGGTTGTTTCAGTTGGTTTTGATATTTTTGTCAAAAAATTATCAGGAAAATCAGGTGGTTATGTTGATAATTATGGAGTTTTTCGTGTTGATTCTCGATGTTGTTTTATGTTATACTGATAGCAGCATTTCAAGAAAAAAGATGGCAATAAATTGCTCACACTGTTGTAAACCATTGGTTCGCTCGACAACACAGAAATGTGCATCAGAACAGAACCATGAGGATGGACTGGCTAGTCTTATCACC
>NZ_JAKTIG010000016.1:0-6423 GCF_027855145.1 Acinetobacter sp. AOR18_HL | reverse complement strand
TGATCCTAGCCAAAATAATGGACAGTACTTCCCTCTAAAGATAACGTAACGTTAACTTTGGAGATCCAAGAAATGGCCAAACGTTTTAGTGCTGAATTTAAACAGCAAGCAATTGATTATGCACTTTCAAACTCACACGAGCCTATAGCTGCAATCGCCCAGAAATTAGGTGTGGGTTATTCAACTTTAGACAAATGGATTCGTGAAACCAATCCAGTGGGTTCAAGCAAACGTCAACTTTCACCAGAACAACAGCGGATCTTGGAATTAGAGAAAGAAGTCAAACAGCTCAAGGAAGCCAATGACATCTTAAAAAAAGCGCATGTGTACTTTCTAACAGATCATGCCAAGAAAAGTACACGGTAATTCAAGATCTAGATATGAATGAAGTCACGGTATCTTCTGCCTGTAAATACCTAGGTGTCAGCACTTCAGGCTATTATGCCTGGCGAAAACGTCAGGCCAATACGGTAGAGAAATATAATGATTTAAAAGCCGTATATTGGCAGCATCATGCACGATTGGGTGCACCTTCATTGGTACATGACATGCATGATTTAGGTTACAGCATGAGTGAACGCACTGTTGGAAGAATGCTGAAAAATCTGGGTTTACGCAGCAGGATTGCGCGTAAATACAAGCATACGACTGATTCAAACCATCGTTTGCCTACAGCACCCAATCTGTTAGAGCGTCAATTTACAGTCATTCAGCCTAACAAGGTTTGGACAACGGATATTACCTATATCCGTACCAAGCAAGGTTGGCTGTATTTATGTGTGATGCTGGATCTATTTAGTCGTCGTATCGTGGGGTGGCAAACCAGCCATCGAATAGACCGCCAGTTGGTGTGTGATACGTTTAACTATGCAATGGCTCGTCAGGGTTATCCAACTGGTGTTATGGTTCATTCGGACCAAGGTTCACAGTACTGTAGTCGTGATTTTAGAGCGCTGTTACTGACAAATGATTGTACTCAGAGTATGTCTAGACGTGGAAACTGTTGGGATAATGCAGTGACTGAAAGCTTCTTTCATACATTGAAAGGTCATGTGGTCCATGGCAGTGTGTTTGCCACTCGAAAAGAAGCGAATGCTGTCTTGTTTGACTATATTGAGATTTATTACAATCGGGTCAGAAGACATTCTGCAAATGGCTGGTTAAGCCCTGAAGCCTTTGAGAAGAAATATTTTAAGAATTTAGAGGGATTTGTTGTCCACGATACTGTCTAGGATCATTAAAATACTCTTTTAATATGGAAATAATTAATAGTGTACTGATTAAACCTAGAAATACTATAAGAACCCACAACATACAATCCAAAGAATATCAAACATTACTGATACAAAAATAATAATATTTTTTTGTCTATTAAGTAACTGAAATTTAGTTTTTTTTACAAGTTAAGTGTTTTATTAAGTTATAATTAAAAGTAAATTTTTCCCAACTAGTATAAAGTTTAAGAGTATAGGTTATTGAATTGTTTCTTATGCAAAAAAAAGTCAAGAATCTTTATTTAAGAAAAGGTGAACACTCATTTGTTCTGCAATCACAGTTCATTTTTAAAGCTAAGTAGCAAAAATGGACTAGTGAAGATATCCAAAAAATTATAGAAAAGACCTTATATCAAGATAAATATAGGGTATATGCAATTTTGAGAGAGTATTCTAGCCAGAATTACGGGTAAATTTGACTTGAAAAAGAGAAGGACTAAAGTCTTTTAGAAGGATATATCTTGGATCCTGAATAAGATTTTTACTATTAAAGGAGTAAAGTTTAGCCTCGATATAAGTTTAATCTATTATTTTTACAATAATATTGCATATATCAATACCTAATTTAACTTTAGTTCCTATCGCCAACCCTGTATGGTGTCCGTTCAGAAACACTCTATCGAGGCTAATATGTATAGTTTTTCTAGATCAATTAATTGAAACGAATCTCAAAGATGGGAATAAATACAGTAAATTATTGATTGGATATAAATTATTTTCTGATTTGATGAATGATCCTATATTTTATACAGAAGTGTCTAATTCAGCTCTGAGCGCTACGAAAAGAAAATATAAGCAACTAAAAATTAAAATCACCACACATCAATATCAGCTTCATTTTGAATAAATCAATAAAACGAAAGTTCTCAGCTCTCTCTTCGTATATGAGAAAGTCACAATTTATGGCCTTTCTCATATCTATTTAGCATAAAATCTCTTATGCGAATCTGGAAAGATTAAGTTATTTCGTAATATTTTATCCAATAAGCATTGTCGAAAATATCAGTGTAATAGCTTGACTTCTTACAATGTGAAAAATAGTCACAGCATAAATCTCTAATAATTTCAATTTCCTCTAGGCTATCAGCAGCATTGACTAAAAATATAAACTTGTCCAAGTTAACAAGTAATTTACTACTATTTTTCAAAGGTTTATTATTAGACATTGAATCCTATGTGTTTTCCTGTTGGAAGCTCTACATCAATACGAAGTTTTCCGCCCATTGCTTCGACATACTTTTTCATCGTTGAAATTTTAAGATCATGACCACGATTTTCGATTGCTGACAATGAAGGCTGTTTGATTCCAAGGGTTGCAGCCAATTCTTTTTGAGAAATCTCTAACTCTTCACGAATAAGGTGAAGCTGAGTTTCCAACAATAATTCATCCGCCATTTGTTGAATACGAGCTTGACTCTCTGGAGAGCGATTAGCCAATAATTCTTGTAGGGTCTTAGCCATTAGATTGATCTCCTAAAGTTGAAAGATGAATTTCGTATTGCTGATCGGCAATATCTAACATCTCTTTATAAAAACGCTTTTTACCACCTTTATCACCGATACACAGCACAATAGCTTGTCGTAAAGGATCAAACGCGAAAAAGGCTCTCAGTGATTTACCTCGATGCTGAACACGTAGGTCTTTCATATTGGTAAATTTGGAGTCATAGACGGTATCTACTAAAGGACGACCTAAACTTGGTCCCTGTTGCTGTAGAACGACCAACGCTGCGAGTACTTTCTCTTGTGTAGATTGATCTTGCTGTGCAAGCCATTCGTTAAACAGATCCGTTGTAATGACTGTCCACATATTACAACCATAATATAGATTACAATCTATATTTTATGCTTAATTGAATTATTATTCAAATGACAATAAAAAATCCCGACGTCATGTCGGGATTTTTCGGTGTGGAGCGCATAGGTAGGGCTGACTACCTAATGGTCATGGTGTCTGACTGATTATTCTTGTTTTAAGTCATTGAACATCCTGTTCATATAGATCGATCATAGGGACTTCACTGGTGCTTGGATACAAACAATTTCGTAAAATGCTGTAAGCCAAAGCGTACAAAAAATCATCAAAAATTATCCCAAAGCTTATCCGCAAGAAATGGGGATAAATTCAGAAATGGAAGCCTTAAGGAATCGGAAGGAAATTACGATTTGATCGCTTTTTAACCAATTTTATTGGCAAAATATATCAAAACTGCTCATAAAAAAGCCGACTTGTTTCCAAGTCAGCTTTTCGACATCGTCGAGCAAATTATTTATAGCATAAGTTTTTGATTTTTATATGTTTCAATTTGTTAATTTCGTATAACGCCCATTATGTTAAATAGAATCAAAAAACCTCCAATAAAATCGTTATAGTATTATTATTTATTGAGTAGATAAGAGAATTAAATTAGTGAAATACTCAAATGAAAAAATAGTAAAAGCTCTCTTACTTTCTCCTTTACCACTACTTTTTTTCACAGCAGTCCTGTTTATCGTAATGAATCAGGAATACAGCCTATACTCGATTTTAGTGGTTCTTGTAGGGCACGGTCTTGTCTACTTGGCTTATTGTATTTTGACTGTACCTTTCAGCTTCATATTCTCAATTCTTTTAAATCGTTATAACAGTCTTAATTTATTAACTATCTGTATTGCCTCTATAATTATTGCTACTCCATTTTTTATTCTTTTTGGATGGAGTCACACAGGAGAAATTTCGAAAGAGTGGTGGAAGATGTATACAGATACATGGACTATCTTTATGGCTCTATTTCCTGGCTTATGTTATTGGCTATTTCTGATTAACCTAAAAGATAAGAAATCAAAGAATATTGAATAAACCATTGCATAGAGATTCTTAAATTTCCCTAAAATTAACATAATACACCTTATACGAAATGCGTTATAATTATCTTTAGAAATCAATGCTGTAGTTTCTAGTTGATAGCCCATCTTCCCCAAGGTGGGTTTTTTTATGATTTTTCACGTTCCACGCCTATTCTTTGACCAATGTTTCACGACTTTGTTCATATTAGTTAAACAATCGTGGTTAATCATAGGGTCTAAAAAAACGGCTCCAAAAGCCCCTTTTCTCCGGTTCCTGTTCAACGTGCTCCGGCACTGGAATCCGCTTATTTTCTGTCTGCTCCGGAGTAGTCAATCCGTCATCTTTCGGCTCAAGTTCTGACCGAGGATATGTTGCTATATCCGGGTCTGGTTTCTGATCGGTAAACGTAGTCATATTGGATTGTGGAGGCTTCATTTCAATGAGGGTCAGCAGTGTATCTATGCGAGCGTTTGCCTTGGCTTCACGATCTTCGGCTTTTTCTAACTGCTTTTTTAAAAAATCGATTTGGCTTTTGAGTTCTACAACTGTTTTATCTGTGTATTCAGGTGTATTTTGATTTTGTATTGAAGAATACAATATGTGTATTCTTCAATACACTCAAGCTTTAAAGCCTAGGTTCTTTAGATGGGGTAAGAAGTGCTTTTGTTGTATTGGATCTCTCAGCATTTCTTTGATTTTTGCTGCTAGGCTATCATAGCTCTCATTACCATTTGCTAAGTTTGAAAATTCAGGTAGTCGTGAAAGCTGATTGCCAAACATATTGAGCTGAGCCATTAAAGAATGACCGGACGCATGACGGTCAGGTTGTTGTATGCACGTCAAATAGCCGCTTTACGAAGCAGTGCTTCTCATCGGATGGCTTTGAAATCAAGTGCTGGAATAGCGAGAAAGTACGGGTAACTTTCTCTTTTTCAAGAAGAATGTACGATCAAGTCTGAACTAATACAAATAAGCCCAAGTGAACAATCAAATCAGCCACGGCTGGGACTGTTCTAAATTTTGTGTAAGTACTTAATTTTCATTTATCCTTCAGAGGATAATTACAAAAGGTACTTCACATGGATGAAGCAACAATCAAAAGTATGGCTGCCGAATTGGCTAAAGGTCTAAAAACACCAGAAGACTTAAACCAAATGACAGCAGTCTTTAAAAAATTCATGATTGAAACTGCACTCAATACTGAACTTTCAGACCATCTCGGTTATGAAAAGCATCAGCCCAAGAAAGGCTCAAATAGCCGTAATGGGTTTAGTTCTAAAACCATTACAACTCAAGATGGACAACTGGCTTTAGATATTCCCCGTGATCGAGAAGGTTCATTTGAGCCACAAATTATCAAAAAGCACCAAACACGCATCACCAGTATGGATGACCAAATCCTCTCACTGTATGCAAAAGGAATGACTAATAGGGAAATTGTAGCCTTCTTCAAAGAAATGTACGATGCCGATGTGTCAGCATCTCTCATCAGCAAAGTTACCGATGCTGTGATTGAGCAAGTGACTGAGTGGCAAAATAGAGCCTTAGATAGCCTTTATCCTGTTGTCTATCTTGACTGTATTGTTGTCAAAGTCCGTCAGCACTCCAATGTGATTAACAAGTCCGTATACCTTGCTTTAGGCATCAATATGGATGGGCAAAAAGAATTACTGGGTATGTGGATTGCTCAGACAGAAGGTGCCAAATTCTGGCTGTCAGTCATGACAGAGCTAAAAAATCGAGGAGTACAGGACATTCTTGTTGCCTGTGTAGATGGATTAAAAGGCTTCCCTGACGCGATAGCCTCTGTTTACCCTCATACTGATATTCAACTGTGTATCGTGCATGTTGTACGCAATAGCCTGAGATTTGTAAGCTGGAAAGACTACAAAGCTGTTACGTCGGGTCTGAAAGCGATTTATCAGGCAAGTACAGAGGAAAATGCTTTAAAATCCCTAGACATCTTCTGTGATCAATGGAATCACCAGTATCCCAAAATTGGAGAATCCTGGCGGGCCAATTGGGAAAATATCCGAACGATCTTTAGCTATCCAGCCGAAATACGTCATGCAATTTATACAACAAATGCGATTGAGTCGTTGAATAGCGTAATACGCCATTCAACGAAGAAAAGGAAAATCTTTTCATCTGATGACTCAGTAAAGAAGGTCATTTACTTAGCAACATCAAATGCTGCGAAGAAATGGACGATGCCAATTCAAAATTGGCGTTTAGCAATGAATTGGTTTACGATTCAGTTCGATGATCGATTAAAAGATCATTTATAAAAAATGGAACTTACACAAAATAATTTACAGGCTC
>NZ_JAKTIG010000015.1:0-24287 GCF_027855145.1 Acinetobacter sp. AOR18_HL | reverse complement strand
TTTCTAGGACGAGTATTCAGTGACATGGCAACTTGATTTAAATAATGCTGATCTGCCTGATTTAAATCAATCCCTTTAGGTAAATATTGCCTAATTAAACCATTCATATTTTCGCATGTGCCTTTTTGCCAAGGTGAATGTGGGTCACAGAAATATACATCTATGCCTAAATCTTCTTCGAGTATTTTATGTTCTGACATCTCGCGTCCACGGTCATAGGTCAACGTTTTACGCAGTTCTGCAGGTAAATATTTCAGAGCTTCAGTTAAAGCCTTGCGCACTGATTCTGCCTTTGCATCAGGTAATGTTGCCAAGATACAGAGCCGTGTATTTCGTTCAATAAGTGTTGCTATCGAACTTTTATTGTCTTTACCTTTAATTAAATCAGCTTCCCAATGACCCGGTATTTTTCTTTCTTGAACTTCGGCTGGGCGCTCATGAATAGTTTTAATATCCTGTAATATAGAATCTTTTTTAGGTTCACCGTTAGCTTTTCGCTTTTTATTTTCATGACGCAGACAGGATAATAAGTCTTTTTTCAACTCACCCTTGGGTAATGCTCGTATCGTTGAATAAATCGTTGTATGGCTTACATTCATTGTTTGATCCAAATCAGGAAATGTCTTTAAACGCTTTGCTATTTGCTGAGGAGACCATAAACAACGGATCGCTTCAACAATAAATTTCCAGAGGATTGAATCGATTTTGAGTTTTCTGTGACCACGTCTACGTCTAGCGAAGGTGTTATCAGAAGCATATCGAGCTTGATAAACGTCATTGATGCTATTTCTTTTAAGCTCACGATAGATCGTACTAGGATGTCTTTTAATGAGTTCAGCAAATTTTCTGGCTGAAAAGCCTTCTTTTCTTGACTCAAGCATTAATGCAGTACGATCTTCAAAGTTAAGATGATGGTATGACAATTTTATATACTCCATAAACCCTTTAAATTAATTAGGTGGTTTATGTCGCACTTCAAGTTTTACTCTGCCCTAGTTTGTTTCTTATTTGGCAGAGGGCTATGTGATTAACTCATATTAATCATTAAATAGATATTAATGCCATATCCAAAAACAAAATTCGATTTATCTTATTGTTTTTAAAAATCAAATAAAAAAGTCCGCATCTTGGGAAGCTACGGACTTGAAACTCAACTAAACAACAGCTAAACATTTTGCCGCTTAGTGAGAAAGCACTATCTTTTTAATCTAATTAAGTTCTATAGTCAGGTCAATAAGGATACTTAATTTTTATAAAAATTAGGTTGAGTTGTGATTTATCTCACATTTTATCTTCTAATAAGTTTAATCTGTTTTTCTTTACTCAATTACATTCCATTTCAAACACTTAAATTAAAATATTATTAAAGTAATGATTTAAAATAGAATAATGGTTAATTTTAGGAATAAGCTTGAAAGAAACAAAATCCTGATCTTGCCTTTTCTTCATTTCAAAATAATTTTGGCTTTGCCATTTCAACTCATCAAGTTCGAGTTCACCACAGAAAATTGAACATGGAGTAGTAATTCGTTTTGACTGATGAACAGGACTGTATTTTAAGATATCTTCGCTTGAAAGATTGAGAGCATGATTTAAATGTGTATTTTGTATAGGCTCAAGATCATAAATTCCACTTAACAAAACCATCTCAGATATGAGTGGATGGCCTAATGACAAAGCAGCCAGATGCGCCCCTGCCGAATGCCCAACCAAAACTACCTCATTAGTTTTCCAGTCTTGCTCTCGAATAAAATCGAGAGCTTGATTAACTTGAGAAGCAATATCTGAAATTTTGCTTTGTGGGGCCAGATCATATTCTAAAAGAATACACTGTGCACCCTTGGCTAGAACATACGGTACGATGAATGCAAAATCTGATTTATCACACCATTGCCAATATCCACCATGAATAAAAATAACAGTCTTTTTGGCTTGTTCTAATGGGAAAAAATCTAAAGTTGACCGTGAGTGCGTACCATATTGGATATCTGCAATATGGGTAAATTTTTGATAGCTCAACAAGCTTGTTCTTTTAAATTCTGCCAATATTTCATGTTCATTCGCTACGGTTCTAGAATTATCATATGGTCGCATAAGTCTCTCACTTCAACGATTCTTCATGAGCATTTAAAGCAAGCTTGGCTGATGAACGTTTTAAATAATAGAAAAATGTAAGAACAACAACTAATGGGACTCCAAACTGTAAAGTTGACTTGAATTCATTGGTAAACCACGTTGTGATCGTAATACTTAAAATTGCGATTAATCCTAAAAGGGAGATTAACTGACTCGCTGGAACCTTAAATTTTAACTGTTCTCCTTTTCGTGCCATATTCCTTCTAAAAAACATATGGGTAACAAAAATACTGCCCCAAGTGAACAACGCACCAAACATAGATAAAGCAATCATGATCGGGAAAGCAGAGCTCGGATTAATGGTATAAACAATACTCGCAATACCAATACCAACAGCTGACAATAACAACGCATTAATTGGTACGCCATTATGACTAATACGACCAAATAGTTTTGGTGCATCACCTGCTCGTGACAAGCTAAATAGCATACGTGTTGAGATATACAACATACTATTCATAGCTGATAAGGCCGCGACAATTACAATAAAATTTAAAATACTGTCCGCATATGGAATGCCTACAATTTTCATTACCATCACAAATGGGCTGGTCGCATCGGCTCCAATTAAAGTTGTCCATGGAACAAGTGCCACAATAAGAAATAAAGACAGTAAATAAAATAGGATTAAGCGAATTGCCGTACTTTTAAAAGCTTTCTTAACAGCTCTTTCTGGATCTTTAGCCTCACCTGCTGCAACAGCGATCATTTCAATACTTAAATAACTAAATATTGAAATGATTACTCCAATCCAGACTCCACTAAAACCATGAGGAAAAAAGCCCCCATGATCAGTTAGATTAGAGACAACCTGAGCTGTTCCTCCATGACTTTGAGTCAGAATGCCAATTGCTAAAAGAATAAATACAATAATTGCAAAGACTTTTATTGTCGAAAACCAATATTCAACCAACCCAAATGCTTTAACACTATATGCATTAACCACAAGCAAAGTCAGCGAGAAAAACGCAATCCAGACCCAAGAACCTACATGTGGAAACCATAATTTCATATAGTCAGCAACTGCTGTAATTTCTGTACCGACCGCTAATACAATACACGCCCAATAACAATAACGGACTAAAAACCCAGCAAGCGGACTTACATAATGCTCAGCATATGCCCCAAATGAGCCTGACGTAGGGTGCTGGACTGTCATCTCAGCCAAACAAGCCATAATAGCAAATGCGATTAAGCCTCCAAT
Source organism: Acinetobacter sp. AOR18_HL (assembly GCF_027855145.1). Classification (NCBI taxonomy): domain Bacteria; kingdom Pseudomonadati; phylum Pseudomonadota; class Gammaproteobacteria; order Moraxellales; family Moraxellaceae; genus Acinetobacter; species Acinetobacter sp. AOR18_HL. Next base: position 20,947 of record NZ_JAKTIG010000015.1, on the reverse strand, counting down.
GGCATAACTCACAATGACGGCTGGGCCAGCAAAGCTAATTGCGAACTTGCTTCCCATGAACAGCCCTGTACCAATCGCTCCACCAATTGCAATCATTCCCATCTGTTTTGCGGATAATTTTTTATGTAAACCCGCTTCTCGATTTTGTATTTCATCAAAACTGCTCATAGGCCCTCCTAGCCATTCTTCTGCTATTAACCCTTAATGATCAGGTCACTTCACTGCGCACCAGATAACGCTCATTTTTCCATTCACTATTCAGCATAATTTGCTTAAGTTGTTGTACGGCATTCCAAATATCTTCAAATCCTAGATATAAAGGTGTAATTCCAAAACGTAATACTTCCGGCTCTCGATAATCCCCAATTACCCCACGCGCAATAAGCGCCTGAATAATTTCATAGCCAAACTCATGTCTGTAACTGACATGACTGCCACGATATTTATGGTTTAAAGGGGTAATGAGTTCAAAGCCAAACTGAGCACATTCTTGTTGAACAAGTTGAATAAACAAATCAGTTAATTTGAGTGATTTCTCGCGTATTTGTTGCATATCAGCTTGTAAGAAAATATCGATACCACATTCAATTAGGCTCATAGAAATGATGGGTTGAGTTCCGCACAAGTAACGGCGAATACTGTTAGCTGGTTCATAGTGCTGAGCCATATCAAAAGGTTTCTTGTGGCTCCACCAGCCTGAGAGAGGTTGCCAGAACTGATCACGATGCTTTCGATTTACCCATAACAACGCTGGAGAACCTGGGCCACCATTTAAATATTTATAAGTACAACCAATCGCAAAATCACTATTGCTCTGATTAAGATCCATAGGTACCGCACCAACCGAGTGACATAAATCCCAAATAATCAAAGCATCTTTAGCGTGAATTTGTTGATTAATAGATTCCATATCATAGAAATATCCAGTCCGATAATTCACATGAGAAAGAACAACAACCGCCACATCTTTTGCTAAAACACGAGATAAATCATCGGTGCCATCAATCAATTCAACTTGATAACCCTGATGAATCAAATCGATAAAGCCTTCAATAATATAAATATCGGTTGGAAAGGCATCTTTTTCTGCAACAATAATTTTACGTTCCGGAAATTTTTCAGCTTGAATTTTTACCACTGCTGATAAAACTTTGAATAAATTTAGGGTCGTTGAGTCTGAAATAACGACTTCACCTTTTTCAGCACCGATAAGCTGCGCGACTTTATCTCCGAGTCTAGTCGGTAGTCCCCACCAATCGGCTTTATTCCAACTATTAATAAGGTCCTCACCCCACTCTTTTGCAATAATATGCTGAGCAACCTCTAATGATTTTTTTGGTCTTGCGCCTAAAGAATTCCCGTCTAAATAAATGATATTTTCTGGCAGTGCAAATTCATCTTTAAACTTTTTGAGTTCATCTTCCTGATCCCAATAGCAGCATTGTTCGTGAGTAATCATTTGTTATTTCACCTATTTTCAACATTTCCTTTGTATTTGAATTTTATCACGCCAATTCTTTTGATTTATTCGATAATATTTGATTAAAATTTGCTATTTTCGTATAAAATTCGAATTAAAATTAAAAAACATGGATGAAATTCGAAAATGAATGTAGATGCAATTGATCTTAAAATTTTAAAATATTTACAAGATAATGCTCGGTTAAGTAACCAAGAACTGGCGGATCTCGTTAACCTTTCGGCTTCAGCTTGTCATCGGCGAGTTAAAATTTTAGAAAGCAATGGTGTAATTGAAAAATATCAAGCGAAAGTTAATTATGAAAAACTAGGTATAAAAATTGAGGCAATTGTCGAAATAAAGCTTGCCCAACTCACAGAAAATGATCACAACTTCTTTTTAAGTCAGATCAAAAATTTTGATGAAGTCATTAATGCATATATTATTACTGGCGAATCTAATTTTGTTTTACACGTTGCGACCAAAGATTTGAGTTCTTTTTCTCATTTCGTCATTAATACCTTAAATAAAATAAAAGGTGTAGTGAGCATCAATTCCAAGATCATTTTACAAAAGATTGTGCAAAAGCCACTTTAATCCCTTATTTTTATTAAAGAGACATCTCATGATCGAAACAAAACGTTTAATTTTAAGACAATGGAAAGAAAGTGATGTTGAGCCTTTCATAACAATGGGCTTGGATCAAGATGTTATGCAATTTTTCCCAACTCTATTAACACCCCAAGAAAGCCTTAATTTAATCCAAAAAATTTCATCTCTCATTAATGAAAATGGTTGGGGCTTCTGGGCAGTAGAATTAAAAGAAACCCATCAATTTATCGGGTTTATTGGTTTACATAGCCAACCTGAACAATTTGACTTTTCTCCTTGTGTGGAAATCGGGTGGCGACTTGCAAAAGAATTCTGGAAACAAGGTTATGCAACTGAAGGAGCAAAAGCGGCTTTAGACTATGGTTTTAATGTACTGAATTTAGATAAGATCGTTTCATTTACCGCTAACATAAATACACCCTCTCAAGCCGTCATGGAAAGACTTGGAATGCACAAAGTTAAAAACTTTGATCATCCCAAGGTTCCTCTCCATCACCAACTAAAAGCACATGTGTTATATGAAATTACAAGCTCTTCATTTATTTTTTGATTAAAGTCAAAATTTTAAATTATTAATAAAAATTTTCTTAATCATCGAAATCATAGCCAACAGATGTAGAGGACTCCCAATACTCATGGATTTTACTTGCGATATCATCTTTTCCCATTGTAGTGAGTACATAAAAGAGTTTAGCCTCTTTATTTTTTCTTAGTATTAATAGGTTGTAGTAATCATACTCAGGCCCATTAAGACCTAATGTTGGCTGTGATTCACAGTGCTTTTCTGCTTTGTAATGCCATTCAAGCTTATAAGTATCAAGGCCATCAGCAGCATTGATTACAATACCGTCATTGGCTCCGCCAATAAATCCAATTTTCATTGCTTTCTCTATATTCTTATTAGGGTTAATTTTAAATATATCTTTAAACAAGTATCCTTCAATTTATAAAATGTATGTCAATACGTATCCTATGTAAGCAAAATTAACCATAAATATAGATAGCCTTTTAAGATTTCTTAATTATAAACTTTGCCTGTCTATTTTTACTTCAAACACAGTAAAAGTTATCCACTAAAAAGCACTTATTATTGTTTCCTGTTTTGCAAAATTACACGCTATAATTTTCAAATCATTTATCCTCCCTACCCATCACATTAATCAAAACACCTTTTGAAAGAATTAATGGGTGGAGTTTTAAATTAATTTTATATCTCGAAGTTTCTTTAATTAATGATTTTAAAAAGGATATATGGTAGATGTGTCTTAAAAAATTTGCTTTAAATGATTTTGGAGATATTTAGATATGTCTAAAATCGTAATGTTTGATAAGAATGGTACTTTTAATAAGTAATTGATTTATTTTAACTAATTTACAAATACACATGTTGTAATAAAAATATGTACACAAGTTTGTACAAAAATAATAAGTTACAAAAATGATATTCAATTGACGAATACTTTACCGATTTCTTAGCTTAAGAAAAGAATTGTGATCTTGGGGATTGTTAGCCGTGTATTTAAAAATTGATAGGGTGACAAATAAGTTACCCTATCAATTTATTCAACCACACAATCAAATACTACAACCATCAATACCACAGCTTTGGCCTTCTGTGAACTTTAGTTCATTCTGCTTTTCTTCCCATACCTGCACTAATACATTTAAAAAAGTTTCTACAGACTGAGCACCACTAATTGAATATTTACCATTTACAATAAAAAGTGGCACTCCACTAGCGCCCATGGCATGTGCGCTGGCTTCATCTTTTAAAACTTCTTGTTTTAACGAATTATTACTAAAAGCACTATTAGCTTCTTCACGAGGAACTCCAACTTCATTAGCAAGCTCAACCAACACCTTATGATCAAAAATAGACTTACCTTCAGTTATGCTTGCCTTAAAAAACTTTTCTGTTAATAGTTCACCAACACCCTTCTGTTGCGCCAACTTTACAATGGCATGGGCATCTAAAGTATCGCCAAAAAGCATACTATTAAAGTTATAGATCAGACCTTCTAGCTCACCTGCACTTTTTACATGGCTCATCATCGCATCAGCCCCACTTTTCCCACCAAATTTTTTATACAATGCATCTTTAAAAGGCTGTGGTGTAAGGCCACTTGCTAGACGGTAACTGTGATATTGGATAGTTACCTGATTTTTATGTTCAAAGGCATCTAAACCTTTCTCAAATCTTTTTTTAGCAATCCAGCACCAAGGGCAAACAAAATCTGACCATATATCTACGGTAATTTGTGAAGGTAAAGTTTTCATAAATATCTCAGTAAATTCATTAGATGTTTAAAACACGAAGTTTTAATGCCTAGCATCAAAAAATCCACTAGGCACTCCACTGTTTATTGGCCGTTATAATGCGGATAATCTGTATAGCCTTTTGCCGGAGATCCACTTACGCCATAGTAAGTTGTGCGATCACTTTCTGCCAAAGGCCAGTTATTTTGCATCCGCTCGACTAAATCGGGATTAGCAATATAAGGGACACCAAAAGCAATTAAATCGACCTCACCTTTTTCTAATGCCGCCTCAGCACTTTGTTGATTAAAACCACCAGCTGCGATAATAGTTCCAGAAAAAGTTTCTCTGAATAAAGTTTTAAAATTTTGGGCTTCTAAAGGTGCTGTTTCATAAGTTGGTTGATAGTACAAATGCACATAGGCCAATTTACGTTTACCAAGAGCTGACGCAATATTTGCCCAAGTATCAACCTCTCCTTCATAAGGCGCCAAGTCATAAATACGACCAAAAGGAGAAACTCGCACAGCCACTTTGTCATGGCCAATTGCTTGGGAAATAGCATCAATAGTTTCTAGAAGAAAACGTTGGCGATTCTCAACAGTTCCGCCATATTGATCTGTTCGGTTATTTAACTCAGTACTGAGAAACTGGTCAAAGATGAATCCATTTGCAGCCATAATTTCAATGCCATCAAATCCTGCTTCAATTGCTAATTGTGCAGATTTAACAAAATCATGAGTAACACGTTTGATTTCTTCAGTTTCTAAAGCTCTAGGTTTACTTGGCGCAACCGGACCGGGTTCACCCGAATCAGTATATGCAAATACTGTAGTGTTGGTTGCTGGAATAACTCCAGAAGATACAGGTACTTGATTATCAGGTAAAACTGAAACATGCGACATTCTTCCCACATGCCAAAGCTGAGCAAAAATACGACCACCTTTTGCATGCACTGCTGCAGTAACTTTTTTCCATCCTTGCATTTGTTCATCATTATATAAACCAGGCGTATATAAATAACCACGCCCTTCTTCAGAAACAGGCAAGCCTTCAGTAATGATTAGACCTGCGGAAGCTCGCTGGGAGTAATAAAGCGCAGTAAGTTCATCTGCAACACCGTTCAATGTTCGCGTACGAGTCATAGGCGCCATTACTACTCGGTTTTTTAATTGAATATCCACCAAATTATGGGGAGTGAATAATTTATTCATCACAGACCTCTAGAGAGATTTACAGATAATTAAGAAATTTCTTTAACCACACTCATCAATCAATGAATGACTCAGGTAATGACCTGTTTGTGAAGTACAAGATTTGCACTCCCTCATTCCTATTGCACAAATGACAAGTTGATGCCACTATATCAACCAACTAGTAGGTAGGCAATAGTATTTTTAATTTAACCTGAATTTAATGTCGGTTAGCAATTGATTAAATACTATCCTTTAACTGAATTCTGAATCTGTAAATACAGAAAAGAGGAAGTTTTATAATGCGTAAATTACACACTTTAAATGAAGATACCTTTCATGAAATTGAATGGAAAGAAGGTTTAGCAGTAGTCCGTTTTTATGCTCCTTGGTGTCCACCGTGCCACAATAGCGAAAAATTATTTAATACTTTTGTGGAAAGTATTGAAGATAATGTAATTGTCGGAACAGTTAATGTTGATCAGGCACCTATTTTAACAACCCGTTATAATATATGGGGTTTACCATCTGTTTTAATGTTCAAAGATGGGCAATTAATCCATCGTATTGTTGGAGTAAAACCTATATCCGATTATCAAAAAGCTTTAGATGAACTCATAAAATCTGAATCAAACAATGATGAGAAAAACGAAGCAAAGAGTTCCATTGGTACTCTTTGTTTAACGAAATCTGAGATTAAAGCTGAATAATTTTCTAAACTATTTTCTGTTAGTACTTGACATTTAAAATTAGCCCATATAATCTACAAACCAACTAGTAGGTAGGCTACTTTTAATCGATATTAATGATTAGGTGATCTTATGAGTGAGCAACAATTTAAAGGCCAGAAACTTCTCGTCATTGGTGGCACTAGTGGCATTGGTTTAGAAACAGCAAAGAAAGTTGCTGAACAAGGTGGGACTGTAGTAATTGTTGGCAATCGCGCAGATAAAGCCGAGACAGCCCGTAAACAATTAGTTGCTAAAACAAGTGAAGAACAAGTTTTTGCACTGACTGCTGATTTAACAAATTTTGATAGTGTTCAAAAGTTAATTAGCAAATTGGATAGTGAACATAAAGACATTAACTTATTAGTTAATTCAGCAGGAATTTTTTATCCTAAAAGCTTCCTAGAGCATTCGCTAAGTGACTATAACAATTTCCTAGACCTGAACCGCGCATTTTTCTTTATTACTCAACAAGTTGCTTCATCAATGGTTGCACAAAATAAAGAAGGATCAATTGTAAATGTTTCTGCCGTTGCAGCTCGCCAAGCTATCGAAACTGTCACAGCATCTGCCTATTCAATGGCAAAAATGGGTTTAGAAGCTATGACTCGTCATGTGGCTGCAGAGCTAGCAGAACATGGAATTCGAGTAAATGCTGTTAGCCCTGGAATGGTGGAAACCCGTATTTTCGAAAGATTTATTCCTTCAGATCAATTAGATAATGCACTTCAAGATTTCAATAGTTTTCATCCCTTAGGAAGAAATGGTACCCCAAATGATGTAGCAGAAACTATCGTATTCCTTCTTTCCGAAAAAACATCTTGGGTAACTGGTGCTATTTGGGATGTTGATGGTGGTGTCATGGCATCAAGAAAACTAGGCAAATAATATTTAATAAATGATGAGGTTTCAAAAATGAACGGTGAATGGACTAACAGATTATCTGCATTAGTTAAAAATATTGGTAATTTTGCAAAAGCAAATAAACCCGTTGCCACTGCTTTTCACAACTTAGAAGTTGCGACGCGTGAAAATAAAGTACTCGACGCAAAAACTCACGAGTTAATTGCGTTGGCAGTAGCAGTTACTACGCGTTGTGATGGTTGTATATCAGCTCATGCGGGCGCAGCTAAAAAAGCAGGCGCTACAAAAGAAGAAGTTGCGGCAGCTTTAGGAACTGCTATCGCTTTAAATGCTGGTGCAGCCTATGTTTACTCAGCACGAACTTTAGATGCTTATGACGAAATGTAACTTCACTAGAGGTTACATAAACAAGCTTAGTAATGGGGAAATTATTCTCCATTCACCAAAATTTATATCTTAATTGGAGTTCTATAATGAACAATGTAGTGAATGAAATTGATCTAAATGCTTTTCAACAATTTGCAGATAGAGTAAGCCAGAATCCTACCACTTCAAAAGCTCGTTTTAACGTACAAACAAGATGGGCGGGTCAAACACGTTCTGTTTCCACTGTGAAATCTTATGAACTTTTTGGTAAGACTTATGAACGTAACTTCCATATAGCTGCTGATGAACCTCATGAAATTTTAGGAACAGATAGTGCACCTAACCCACAAGAATTATTGATGGCGGCACTTAATGCATGTCTTACAGTTGCTTATGTAGCTATTGCTGCTACTAAAGGTGTCAAGATTAATTCATTAGAAATTGATACTTCTGGAGAGCTGGATCTCAGAGGTTTCTTAGGCTTAGATGAAAAAATTAATCCTGGATATGATGAAGTCCAATACACTGTAGTTATTGATACAGATGGGACACAAGAACAATTGGATGAAATACATAGTGCTGTTCTTAAAACTTCACCAAATTTCGCCAATTTTTCACGATCAATTCAAATGAAACCGCAATTAGTGATTGCAAACAAATAATATGTGATGGGTGGCATACTCGTTAATCTGATGATTCATCTTTAACAACAATGCTATAGTATGCCGCCAAATCTCTCTAATCTGGGAACTACGAATATGACCATTGATACTCGCCAAAGTTTAATTAACTCAGCAGAGCTTATGTTGAGATCAAGAGGTTATGCTGCTTTTAGTTATGCTGATTTAGAGAAGATTGTTGGAATTAAAAAAGCCAGTATTCATCATTATTTTCCCAAAAAAGAAGATTTAGGAATTTTAATAGTCGAAACATATATTGAACAGACTATTCAAGATTTTGAAAAAATCGAACGTGATTTTCCTAATGCATTCGGACGCCTTTGTGCCTTTGCTTCCTTATTTAGAAGCTCAATGTCTGAAGGAATGTTACCGTTATGTGGAGCTCTTGCTGCTGAAATGGCTGTTTTACCAGAGAGCATGCAGGAGTTAACTCGAAAGTATTTTGAAATCCAATTATCTTGGATAGAAAAAATCATCCATTTAGGTGTAGAAAATGGAGAACTTGCCGAAGGTGATGCAAATCAGCAAGCCTTTCAATTATTGAGTTTAATGGAAGGAAGTAGTTTTGTAAGATGGGCAATGAATAAAGGGACAGAGCTTGATCCTAAGGTAATAGGAAAAATTGTTGGCGTGCTTTCTTAAGATTAGCTCAGATATTTAAATCTTTTTAATTCAAATATCTAATCTATTTCTAATAAAAGTAAATAAATATAGGAATGCTTTAAATAAAGCATTCCCTTTATATTCGTCCATATATAGCACCCGCTATGACTATCCCAACAAAATTAGTTTAATTTTTATGTCAGATGAAATATCCATCGGACAATCTCTAATTTTATGGTAGTACTTTAAATATTAGTCTACCTAAATGGGAGTGCCCCTATATGGTAGGTTACAACATTCAGAATAATAAAAAAATTTATGGCTTACATGCCACTACTATTATTAGTTTGGCTCAATTATTGGCCACATCATTGTGGTTTAGTGCAAATAGTGCAGCAATAGATTTAATGCAACAATGGCAAATAACAGTTGCAGATATTGGTTGGATTACCAACGCTGTTCAAGCAGGATTTATCATTGGAACTTTTGTATTTGCTTATACAGAAATAGCAGACCGCTTTAAAGCCAGCCATATTTTTGTTTGTTCAGCACTATTAGGCGCCTTTTTTAATTTCTGCTTTGCATCGTTCGCCCATGGACTTATGGACGCCCTTATTTACCGTTTTCTCGTGGGATTATGTCTCGCAGGAATCTATCCAATCGGAATGAAACTTATCGTTCTATGGGCACCTCATCAGGCTGGGCAAGCACTAGCGAAATTAGTTGCTATGCTGACATTAGGTACAGCTCTTCCCTATTTTATTAATAGTTTACCCATTCATTTTGCATGGCAAACAGTCATGATTTGTTCTTCAAGTCTTGCATTGATTGCAGCCTTGTTAGTTTACCAATTAGGAGACCCAATCGCACCTCCAAAACCACGAAATATAGTGTCATCAGATGGCGCTTTTCAGGTTTTCAAAATTCGAAAATTTCGTGCAGCTGCTATAGGTTATTTTGGTCACATGTGGGAATTATATGCCTTTTGGACGATTATTCCTTTATTTATTGCAAAATCAGGTATTCCAGAAAAATTGGGATACAACAACATTTCGCTCCTTACTTTTTTTGTAATGGCATGTGGAGCAATTGGTTGCTTAGTTGGCGGATATCTTTCTAAATATGTAGGAAATAGATATGTTGCTATAGGATCTTTATCTCTCTCAGGTTTTAGTTGCTTGGTATTTGCCTTAGGCTGGCGTTTTTTACCCGCGTGGTTCTTATTAGCTTTATTTGCGATATGGGGAGCATCTGTTATTTCAGACTCACCGCAATTCTCAGCGCTTTCCACCCAATCTTGTCCATCCGAAAAAGTTGGTGCGGCATTAGCTATTCAAAATTCAATTGGTTTTACACTGACTATCATATCTATTGCATTGACAACCTATGCCTTTGAAATAATTGGCTTGGATTCAGCATGGATATTATTGATTGGCCCCATTCTAGGTGTTGCTGGATTCTACTATTCAGCAAATAAAGGAGTTATCCATGTCTAAACATTACGATTATATTGCAATTGGTGGAGGCAGTGGCGGTATAGCCTCTGTAAATCGAGCAGCCATGTATGGAAAAAAATGTGCATTAATTGAAGCGGGAGATATTGGTGGCACATGCGTTAATGTTGGCTGTGTTCCTAAAAAAGTGATGTGGTACGCTGCTCATATTGCTGACGCAATTCGTCAATATGCGCCATCATATGGTTTTACTACGGAAGTAAAATCATTTGATTGGCAGAAACTCATTAAAAATAGACAGGCATATATCGAAAGAATTCATACCTCTTATAACAATGTACTCAGTAAAAATAATGTTGATGTCATACACGGGTTTGCAAAATTTATTGATAAAAACACAATTGAAGTAAACGGAGATTTATTAACAGCTGATCACATTCTCATAGCTACTGGTACAGAAGCGAGTTGGCCTGCAATTGAAGGTGCTGAACATGGTATCGACTCAAATGGCTTTTTTGATTTAGAAGTATTACCAAAACGTACAGCTATTGTGGGTTCAGGATATATTGCAGTAGAAATAGCTGGTGTCCTTAAATCATTAGGTTCAGATGTCCAGCTTTTTATTCGACGCGAAAAACTCCTACGTAATCTAGATCAGTTCTTAGGAGAAGCATTATTAGAAATTATGCAGAGTGAGAATATTAAAATTCATAAAAATGCTGAAATCAGTAAAGTAACAAAATTAGAAGACAGTTCTATCATGTTGCATTTAAAAGATGGAACTCAACAAGTTGTAGATTGTCTTATTTGGGCTGTTGGAAGGAAACCCAATACCAAAGCTCTCCAACTTGAATTAACAAATGTAAAATTGGATGAACAAGGGTTTATCAAAGTTGATAAGTTCCAAAATACAACACGCGCTGGTATTTATGCAGTTGGAGATATTACTGGAAAGGTTGAATTAACACCTGTTGCAGTTGCTGCCGGACGTAGGCTCTCAGAACGGTTATTTAATAACAAGCCTAATGAATGCTTAGATTACAACAATATCCCCACTGTAGTATTTAGTCACCCGCCTATTGGAACAGTTGGATTAACCGAAGAACAGGCGATTGAAGAATTTGGCAAAGATATGGTTAAAGTATACAAATCTTCATTTACAGCAATGTATGACGCCGTGGCACAACATAAACAACTCACTAAAATGAAGCTTATATGTGCTGGTGTAGAGGAAAAAATTGTTGGTATCCATGGGATTGGTCTGAATATGGATGAAATTCTACAAGGCTTTGCAGTCGCTCTAAAGATGGGGGCAACTAAAAAGGACTTTGATAATACCGTTGCTATTCACCCTACATCATCTGAAGAATTCGTGACAATGCGTTGATTATTGTAATGCCAGAGATAATCATTGAAGTAGAGCATTTATTAAAAGAAGACTGATTTTTAATTCAATAAAAAGCCCTATTTATAGGGCTTTTTTTAAATCGCTTTTACGCAAATAGAGACATTTACATTGCTATTAATTGTATATGCAGTACAACCACATAGAAGAAAGCTAAGTAATAGTAACTTCATTAGGCTTCCAAAACCCTAGTAGCTGTTACACCTTTTAATTGTGGCAATGTATAACGCTTACTTGCTGGTTGAGGAGTACGTCCATACCAACGGAACTCTTGGAAATCTGAATCACTATATAGCGCGTAACACACTTTATTTGATTGGTTACCACCAAGACAAACAAGTTTTCCAGTGGTCTTATCACGTCCTACGACAAAACAAACATGGCCTCCACCTTTACGGGTTTTAATAGCAACACAACCATAAGCAGGTTTTGTTAGTTTTGCGCCGTAATTCACGTAATCCAATGCTCGGTACCAATGCTTAGGATAAGCAATTCCTGCTGCTTTCAAGCAATGAGCAACAAAAGTTCCACACCACGCAGTTTCATCATCCGCCCACCAAGCTTTAAGCTCTTTTAACCATTTCAGAATAGTTGGATTGTGCTGTTTACCTGGTATTTCTTGAAGACCAATATGTTTTTTTGCTTCAGCTATCCAAGCTAACTCATCAAGCTTTGTCGGTGTAGGAATATTCATTAAAGTGTTGATTCCTACTAACTGGCCCGATAATTGAGGCCCATTAATACGCGGCTGAGAAATTTTCTTTCCGATCCATGACAGACCCAGCATTAAAGTACCAGTCACAAACGCATGATATTTTTCAGGGATAACTTGATAATCTACCCCCCATTGTAATGCTGGTAGCAGAATAAGCATGATGAATGCACCTACTGCGGGCAACTTGACTGAAAGGTACTTCCAAGCACTATTTTCAATGAACTTCATTCATCTTTCCTCTCTTGTTGATTCATTTGCTCATTTAAAAGAGCCTTGATACGCAGTTCGCTTTCTTGTTCACGTAATTTGCTCACTTTTTCACGAAGTGCACTTTCCTTACGTTCCCGACGATCACGTCTCCACTGAAAAACAAAGCTGATGAATAGGCCTGCAATAGCAACAATTGCACCTGTATAGCTCAACCAATTGAAAGATGCTAAAGAACCAATAGCACTAGCAATGCCACTCAAAAAAGTTGTTTTATTGGCAAAGCTAGTCAGTGTGATTTCAAGTGTCTGATGCTCAGACATGGCCTATTCCCCAGATTTCATTTGTAGCTATTTTTGCAAGTGTTATTGTTCTAAATGGAGTATGGTTCCAAATACAAAGCACGAAAAAAAGCCTGAATAATTCAGGCTTTTTAAATATTAATTTTTTATCGACTTCTACTAGCTAAAGCATTAAGACCTTTAATGACTTCCTGACCCAACTTTATAAAAGCGTTGTGACGTTCAATGTCATTTTCTAGATTCTTCTTACGGGTTTCCCATGCAGATGAATTGAAATAAGTACTTTCAAAACTTAAAGGCATTTTCAACGCATCTGATAAAGGCATTGGACAGTTTTCAGAAATACTACTTGCTGACTCAAGCAAAAGATCGGTCCAACTCTTTGATGATTCCTGTAAAGACGGAAGCGGTGCGAAATCGTGCAGGCGCGTCATCTGCACCTCTTTCAACTAATATACCGTGATTATCAACACTTAACCGTAGATGAGTAAACAATTCATTGTTTAAATTATTAAAATCCTGATAACACAAATCAAAATCACTAGCTGGCATTTTCTTAATAAAATCTAGCCGCTGCTTAAATTGTTCTTCAAATAATTGAGGATTTGTTCTATCGGGTAATAAAGCTAAGTGCTCATGATTAGAATAACTCAACTGAAATGACATCATGCAGGCAATCCATTCAGCGACATTCTTGCAATTTGCCTCTAAGAACTCCGCTTCCATTCCAACGAGCTGTCTAACCGTAACTCCATTTTGAGTAATTTCAGTTTTCCAATTATTTTCTGATTGAAGGAAAACTTTAGACCAGTCTGTATTCACTTCCAACATGGTATTACTTTGTTTTTCAAGATACTTAAGCAGAAGCAGATAACGTTCCTGAATTGTTAAAAGTAAAGGGTCCCCACTGTCTAAAGCTGACTTAAGAAAAGCTGTAAGTCTTTTTTCATTAAAATTTGGTGCAATGATTGAAATTTTAAGACACTGTTCAAAACTCAGCTCTTGCATTAGAAAGGTATTTTCACCAACTGGCACAGGATCAAATGTAATCATTAGTTGCCTCCATATAATGAGTAAATGTCTTTTGAGTCCCATGCAGTTCGACTCATTAAACTAATATTGACTGCTAAACTTAACCGGTTACCTTTTTCATCAATTGGTGCAACTATTGGTGCTGAAACACTTTCAATAATAAAAGGTTTATAAGTTTTGCCATGTGTAGTAAGAGATACAAAAGGTGGGATAACCCCTGAAAACAAACCTTCTAAGGTTGTATTTGAATCATTAACGACATTTTGCAGCGTAGAATCAGAGGATAATGATACTGGTAAACTCCAAGCCTCTAATTGCATAATCTTGTCTTCAACTTCGGATCTCGCATCACTTAATGCCAAGAAAAAAATTGATAAATTAAGGCGTACTGAAGATGTTGATAGGAATACTTGAGTTGTATTCACTTTGGTTAAATTTGTTCGCCCTTCAACGCTCTTAAGCGCATTTTCAGCCCTTGCTAAAGGTCCTGATGCCATATCACTTAATGCTGACATGAATGGCGAGTTCTCTCCTAGCGTTGCAGCAGCTTGTAGCATTTGACCAGTTTGAAGATTAGCCATGAGCATAGGCATTTTTAATTCTGGATTACTGTTTTCAAAAGGTGTTTGCCATTGGCTCTCAATACTTTTGTCTCCTTCAGTAAGCAAAGCTCTAATTACTGGTGATGCAATTGCATTACCATCTTTATCACATAGAGAAAACTCAGCGTATTTGTGCTTTGAAATAGAACCGTAGAAAGGATCTGATTCAGTACTTGGCAACTTAGTTTTTGCTGTATTTACAGCTGGTGCATAAGCTAAAGCTTTGGACATATTTAAGTACTAACTCATAAAATTAAAGTTATTATCAATTAAAAAATAAGAACAATTATTAGGTTTGTTCCAGCATAACAAACAACTAAAAAAATATTAGAAACAATAATTTCTTATTTTTATATAAAGTTGATTATGAGTAATTTTTTAGTATTATGGAATTGAGAATATTTATTTAAGCTATTGTTTGAGAATTAAAAAATGTTAGATTTATTCACACCTATTGTTGAAACCGAAAAACAGCATAAAATTTTTAAATTGTTATTAAATGAAGCAATGTATGCTGAAAGGAATGTGATATTAGATTGGGCAAATGGATTTGTTGATAGAGATAATAAATTTGTAAAAGAATTCCAAACTACTTTTGAGTCTTCTTTTTGGGAATTATATCTAAATAAAATTCTGAAATCTGAAAATATTGATATAGACTATAAACATCATGCGCCTGACTTTGTATGTAACAAAAATAATTCAGCATTTTGTATTGAAGCGACAATTGCCAATCCAGAACAAGATGGGTTGCCAGCATATGGTTTTGGCGGTGAATATTTAGATTTTGAAATTGACTTTAAAGAGTTCAATCGAAAATCAATTATTAGAATAGCTAATTCGATTGTATCTAAGGCTCAAAAATTTAAAAAATCATATAAAAATTTATCTCATGTTATTGGCAAACCATTTATTTTAGGTCTTAATTCTTTTGATCGTCCTCATTCCCACTTTATAGGTCATCGAGGTTTAATTGCTGTTCTCTATGGAATTTATCTTAATGAGGAAAAGGCCATTTCCGATAAACTCAACTACTTACCAAGAGAAAGAATGGATTTTATTGAGAAAGATAATGGAGCAGAAATTCCTCTAGGTTTTTTTACGACTTCAGAGTATGAAGATATTAGTGCTGTAATTTATAACCCTTATGCAACTTGGGGGAAAGTTCGAGCATTAGCTGAAGTAACTGAAGCAAATAAAACTACTTTCTTTAACGCACTTTACACTAGGGATGACGTAAGTGAGAGTACATTAATTCCTGATATCCACCAAGGAATTCCTAAAGAAGAATATACAGAATCAATCTTTGATGGTTTATATATTTTTCATAATCCTCATGCTAAATACCCTTTCCCTGATTTTTTATTTAATGATCCTCATATTGCTCATTTTAGTTTAGATAATAGCGGTAATCTGCTTGAAAGCGTTGGAGAAAATTTTTTACTTTCAAGAAGTTTAATTAGTTCATATGCAAGTTCTATGATTCCCAAGTAAAGAAAAATTCAAAGACATAATATTTATAAATTTAATTTTTCTAAATCCAGTACACCATAAAAATACGCTCATCATGAGCGTATTTTTAATACTTATATTAAGCTGCTAAATTAATACTGTTCACTTGCTCAAACTCATCAATCTTTTTAATGATTTCAGCAGATTTGTTATATGGCATAACTACTTCATTGAACTCATTAACTTCTGAGCCCCAGAATTTCAGCATGATATTCTTGATCTGAGGTTTATCAATGCCGTCCCCATTGAAAACATACTTGCTACGTTCAGTTCTAACATAAAGTTCATACTTAGCAAGCTTCTCATCAATGCGTAGTTTTCTAGGTGGCATTGCGATTTCACGGATTTCTGAAAAGAGGTCTTCTACACTTATAAGATGTGTAAAGTCTAATTCTCGTGTAATTGGTACATCATTAGTTCCGGCATGTTTTTCGATAATGATGATTCGAGTTGAAACGGCGGTACCAGCATTTTTAAAGGTAAATTGAGGCAACCAGATTTCAGCTGTAAGAACTGCACCAGGTGTGCTTTCAATAAACACATCAACTTTTGAATCCATCGAACCACGTGGTACTAATGCCACAATACGACCACCTTCATAAAGATGACCAAAAGCTTTTTTAATATGTTGAATTGCCAACGTTCCTGCATGCCCAAAAGGTGGATTCATCACAATCGCATGGTACTTATTTAAAGTCTCTAAAGACTCGAAAGTATCAACAATTACTTTTGCACCAGTATTTGCCATTTGAGCACGACTAGCTAAAGATTCAGTCGGTTCAATCATTGTTAGTTCTACATCTTGCGGAACAAATCGACCAATAGCTCCATCACCAGCGCTTGGCTCAAGCACAGAATCACCTGTGTGCACCCCAGCCCATTCAATCATTTTGAATCCAAGTGGTTCAGGCGTTGCATACCACTCTTTACCTTCGCGGTTATCACGACTTTCAGAACGTTTGCCTTTGGCATAGTAAAATGTTAGTGCTTGATCAAATGGGGTTAACTTAGCAATACGGGCATTTTCTTCATCATATGCTTTACCACCAATACCATCATTTAGACTTGGCTCTTCATATTTAGCATCTTCATAAGCCTGAATTAACGCTTCTTTGATACTTACTACAGCATCGGCACCTTTTGCAAAGTTATCTACTGTTTCTGCACGTCCAGCAATCGTGTCTGCAAATGCAGCCCGTTCCCATGCAGTACCAGTAGTTAAGTATCTCTGAATAGCATTCGATGCTTGTCCAGTTCGATAGATACGACCTTCTGTCTGTCTTAACTTGGCTGGCTTTGTTGGTTGCCCAATATTAATTAAAACTCGTTGATGTTTACCAGTTGTATCATGCAAGCTAATTCCTGTTGAGCCCGCATCTGACTGCAGAATAAGAATATCGTGCCCGCTACCATCTGTATTAAATAACCCTACATTAGATTCACGTTGTTGCTTTGAAATGCGGCCATTAAATAATAGAGCATTTGGAAATGCTTTCTTTAAAGTCTCAACTGGTGAATCGTAGTCAAGATTGAGATTCACTAGATCTGGGCGAGTTTCCTTGAATGAATTATATTCAAGCTCAATATCATCCCTTAAATGGCTCTCATATTTTTCGATATCAAGCTGACTAATTAAGAAAGGTGCAAAACCTCCACCTTCATTATAATCATGGAAAATAACTACTTTACGGCCTAATGCTAAGTGCTTTTTCACCATATCAACACAAGCTTCAGCTTTAATGGCTTCTAACAAACGGCGTCTTGCTAAATAATCGAATCGCTTTGCAATAATTTCGTATATGTTTTTAAAACGATTTCCAGTGAATAAACGATCATATTCTTGCATCGATGCATGACGTCCCCAGCCTGTTGTTGGCTTTCCAGTCTGAGCAGCCCATTCTTCAAAAGTTCGTGTTTTATGACCTTCGATTTCTTTATAACCATTACGAAGATAAGTTAAACCTTCATCAATAAGTTCACCAACACGAGAGCCAATTAGAATAAATTTACGATCATAGTCAAAATTAACTTCTAAATCGCGTCCAGACATGGCACCAGTGTTTTTAAGATTTTCGGCAAACTGTCTTTCAAGTACACCCGTATCCACCTTTGACTCTGGTCGGGTCAACTTACCATATCGTTTTCGATATCCAAGATTTCCCATATAAAAGTGCTCTCGAGCCTTACTAAAGCCTTCTGCTAAATTACCTTGGTCATCAATAGATACAGAAGGTGACTTATAATCAAATAAATAGCCCTCCGCCCAATCAAGTGAAAAGTGATAACTAAATGGCGTAGCAGATAAGAAAACAACTTTGCACTTACTTTTCTGGTGTTTCCAGTTCAGATTCCAGATTTTTCTTTGTTCATTTCTAAGGACCTGCATTTTGTTATAAGCAGTTAGGTATTGCTCAGTTTCTTTGCCATTTTCATCAAGTTCTTCAGTAGGCATCTGATCTGCAAATTTATTATCAAACCATTCATTAAAACCTCGCAAATGACCTGTTAATGCTCGTAGCTTGTTTAAGGCTGCAGTTGATTTACCATCAGATGATTGTGAAAGAGTATGGGCTTCATCAATTAAAATAAGATCCCAATGTTTATGAACCAAACTTATATTTTGACCAAAATTAGCAAAGGTAGTTACTACAACAGAGTGCTCATCTCCGCCGTTATCTTTAATACTTTTTAATTTGTAAGCCTTGATATGCAAAGGGCTTGAGCTTTTTACAAAGTCATTCGCGATTTTATCGTTTAGGGTAACAATCAAAATATTCTTAAGACCAGCATTAATAAAACGCTTTGCAACACCCAACCCAGTAAAGGTTTTGCCTGTACCTGTGCCATTTGTAAAAAGAATACCCTTCTTATTTTCCTCGATTAAGTGCTTTTCCGTTTTAAAAACATCCCCACGCTGTGCAGGTTGTAGATATGGCAAAGCTTCATCAATATTGGAAGCATCACTCCAAACAGTTTCAACATTATCTGCTTTTAATTGAGCTTCCAGCTTTTCATCTATGGCAGCTCTAACTGATTTAGCAGATTGTACAATTGATCGATCTCTTGCTCGTTTAAGAGATGATCTCTTACCAGATAGTTCACCGCTTCCGCTGCTGTTAATCCGGTTAGTACTGGTTCCACTATCTCCATCTGAAGATTCATTTCTTGGATTTCGGCCGCCAAGTAAACTTGCATCATCACTTTTTGATAAGCCAGTACTACTGTTTCGGAGTTCCCCAGTTTCTCCATCATTTCTGATTGCTTCTGCAGTCTCGAGTTCATCTTTTCCTGATCCATTTGCAGGAACAATTGGTCCTCTGGATCTGAAACGAAATTCGCCAACTGATTCCACATCTGAATTGGTATTTGATACATAGGAGAATAACCCTTTTACTAGTTGCTGATCTTCGGAGAGAAGTGAGTCTGGAATAGATTTAAGATGTTTTGAGCGTACTAGAATTTCACCCTGAGAATAAAAGGCATAAGGGTCATATTCTTTAGCTTTTGTTAATTTGATGCCTTTTAGACCAATAACCTGTAGCGTTTTATTCTTTTTAGTTGTGTATGGCTTCAGCTCTTTTTCACATGCAAAAAGGGAGACAATAATCTCCAGCTGCTCAATAACATTGCTCGAACCGTGGGACTGTTCTAAATTTTGTGTAAGTACTTAATTTTCATTTATCCTTCAGAGGATAATTACAAAAGGTACTTCACATGGATGAAGCAACAATCAAAAGTATGGCTGCCGAATTGGCTAAAGGTCTAAAAACACCAGAAGACTTAAACCAAATGACAGCAGTCTTTAAAAAATTCATGATTGAAACTGCACTCAATACTGAACTTTCAGACCATCTCGGTTATGAAAAGCATCAGCCCAAGAAAGGCTCAAATAGCCGTAATGGGTTTAGTTCTAAAACCATTACAACTCAAGATGGACAACTGGCTTTAGATATTCCCCGTGATCGAGAAGGTTCATTTGAGCCACAAATTATCAAAAAGCACCAAACACGCATCACCAGTATGGATGACCAAATCCTCTCACTGTATGCAAAAGGAATGACTAATAGGGAAATTGTAGCCTTCTTCAAAGAAATGTACGATGCCGATGTGTCAGCATCTCTCATCAGCAAAGTTACCGATGCTGTGATTGAGCAAGTGACTGAGTGGCAAAATAGAGCCTTAGATAGCCTTTATCCTGTTGTCTATCTTGACTGTATTGTTGTCAAAGTCCGTCAGCACTCCAATGTGATTAACAAGTCCGTATACCTTGCTTTAGGCATCAATATGGATGGGCAAAAAGAATTACTGGGTATGTGGATTGCTCAGACAGAAGGTGCCAAATTCTGGCTGTCAGTCATGACAGAGCTAAAAAATCGAGGAGTACAGGACATTCTTGTTGCCTGTGTAGATGGATTAAAAGGCTTCCCTGACGCGATAGCCTCTGTTTACCCTCATACTGATATTCAACTGTGTATCGTGCATGTTGTACGCAATAGCCTGAGATTTGTAAGCTGGAAAGACTACAAAGCTGTTACGTCGGGTCTGAAAGCGATTTATCAGGCAAGTACAGAGGAAAATGCTTTAAAATCCCTAGACATCTTCTGTGATCAATGGAATCACCAGTATCCCAAAATTGGAGAATCCTGGCGGGCCAATTGGGAAAATATCCGAACGATCTTTAGCTATCCAGCCGAAATACGTCATGCAATTTATACAACAAATGCGATTGAGTCGTTGAATAGCGTAATACGCCATTCAACGAAGAAAAGGAAAATCTTTTCATCTGATGACTCAGTAAAGAAGGTCATTTACTTAGCAACATCAAATGCTGCGAAGAAATGGACGATGCCAATTCAAAATTGGCGTTTAGCAATGAATTGGTTTACGATTCAGTTCGATGATCGATTAAAAGATCATTTATAAAAAATGGAACTTACACAAAATAATTTACAGGCTC
>NZ_JAKTIG010000014.1:0-16110 GCF_027855145.1 Acinetobacter sp. AOR18_HL | reverse complement strand
GTGCTGCGATCAGTGAATTAGACAAAGGCTGGAACTTGGCAAGCAATGGTGCCAATGCAGGTGCAATCAAAGCGGGTGATACGGTAGATATCGGTGTAGCTGATCCAACAGATAGCAACTTAACAGCAACTAAGACAGGTAATAATGTTGCATTTGCTTTAAGTAAAGACTTGACTTTGGATAGCGTAACGACTGGTCAAATAGCAGTTGGAAATGTTGCTATCGATAGTACGACAAATACTATCAAAGGCTTAAGTAATAAAGACTTAACGGCTGCTGACTTTGCAACTCAAGGTCGTGCAGCGACTGAAGAACAATTACAACAAGTAATTAGCAACAATATTACAGAAGTTGTTGATGGTAATGGTAATAAAGTCAACATTATTGATCAGGTTGTAAATACTCAACCAGACAATAAAAATCAGGACTCTTTGTTCCTTACTTATGATAAGCAAGGTCAAGAAACGACTGATCGTTTGACGATTGCTCAGACTGTTCAGAAGATGAATACAGAAGGTGTGAAATTCTTCCATACCAATGCAGACACTTCTAAAGGTGATTTAGGTACGACAAATGACTCAAGTGCAGGTGGATTGAACTCAACTGCAATTGGTGTCAACGCGATCGTTGAAGCGGGTGCAGATAGTTCTGTTGCACTAGGTCACAACACGAAAGTTGCTGGCGCTCAGTCAATTGCGATTGGTAACGGTGCAGAAGCATTAGGTACTCAATCTATCAGCATCGGTACTGGTAACAAAGTGAATGGGGATCATTCAGGAGCAATTGGTGACCCAACGATTGTTGATGGCAGCAACAGTTACTCTGTGGGTAACAACAACCAAGTATTGACAGACGATACCTTTGTACTTGGAAACAATGTAACTCAAACAGTTGCTGGTTCAGTTGTTTTAGGTACGGGTTCGGCAGCGACTACAGGTGCTGATGTTGCAGGTTATACATTGTCAGCAGCAACTACAGCTGACAAAACTGCAATTAGCAACACTACATCTACAACTGGTGCAGTCGCAGTTGGTGATGCTGCAAATGGTATCTACCGTCAAATTACTGGCGTTGCGGCTGGTACAGCCGATGCAGATGTAGTTAACGTTGCTCAATTGAAAGCTGTCGGTAATCAAGTGGTTGAAACACAAACTGCACTTGTAGACAGCCTTGGTGGTAATGCGAAGGTAAATGCTGATGGTACGATCACAGGCCCAACTTATAATGTGGCTCAAGGTACTCAAACTAACGTTGGTGATGCATTAACAGCACTTGATCAAGCAATTGGCAATGCTGCAACCACGTCTAAAACAACAGTGTCAAATGGTGAAAACATTGTTGTGAATAAGACGAAAAATGCAGATGGTTCAGATAACTATGAAGTTTCAACTGCTAAGGACTTAACAGTCGATTCTATTGCAGCAGGTGATACTGTTCTGAACAATTCAGGCATTAACATTGGTAATAATGCTGTTGTATTAAACAACACTGGTTTAGTAATTGCAGGCGGTCCGAGTGTAACAACACAAGGAATCAATGCAGGTAATAAACAAATTACCAATGTTGCAGCAGGTACGAGTGCTACAGATGCTGTGAATAAGGGTCAATTAGACACAGCGATTAGCAATGTAAATAACAATGTTAATGAGCTTGCGAATAATGCGGTTAAATACGATGACGCAAATAAAGACAAAATCACATTAGGTGGTGCTAATGGCACAACCATCAGTAATGTAAAAGATGGTGAAGTTGCTCAAGGCTCTAAAGATGCTGTGAATGGCGGTCAGTTGTGGAATGTTCAACAACAAGTGAACCAAAACACAAGTGATATTTCTAACATCCAAACCAATATCGACAATATCAACAGTGGTAAATCTGGTCTTGTTCAACAACAAACACCAAATGGTGAAATCACAGTTGGTAAAGATACTGGTGGTACTACAGTAAATGTTGCAGGTAAAGATGGTGATCGTGTTGTAACTGGCGTTAAAGATGGTGCAATCAAAGCAGATTCTAAAGATGCGGTAAATGGTTCACAGTTGAATACAACGAACCAAAAAATTGTTGAGTATCTTGGTGGTGGAGCTGGGTATGACAATATTACGCAAAGCTTTACTAATCCTACATATAACGTAGGTGGTAAAGA
Organism: Acinetobacter sp. AOR18_HL; assembly: GCF_027855145.1. Taxonomy (NCBI): domain Bacteria; kingdom Pseudomonadati; phylum Pseudomonadota; class Gammaproteobacteria; order Moraxellales; family Moraxellaceae; genus Acinetobacter; species Acinetobacter sp. AOR18_HL. The sequence continues at coordinate 13,964 of NZ_JAKTIG010000014.1, read as the reverse complement.
TTACAACAATGTTGGTGGTGCAGTAGATGCTTTAAATAAAGCAGATCAAGCATTGAATACCAAAATTGACAATGTAAGTAATCGTCTAGAGCAAGCGTTCTACTCAACAAACCAACGTATTGATGATGTAGAAAAACGTGCGAATGCGGGCATTGCGGCGGCAATGGCTTTAGAGACAGCACCATTCGTACCAGGTAAATATACGTATGCAGCAGGCGCTTCTTATCATGGTGGTGAAAATGCAGTGGGTGTGACCTTACGTAAAACTGCTGACAATGGACGTTGGTCAATCACAGGTGGTGTTGCAGCAGCATCACAAGGTGATCCAAGTGTACGTATCGGTATCAGCGGTGTAATCGACTAATTCATTGTCGAGGAGAGTCATCTGACTCTCCTAGCTTCCAACAGATTAAGAGAGTAAAAAATGAAAAATATGATAAAAGCATTAGTATTTGGGATGGTTTCTACGATAGCAATCACTGCAATTGCAGATGATGAAGTGGTTGTTCAGCAAGAGGAAATTAAATTTCCTACGGTTGAAAAAAGTTACCTTAAACAAGTACAGCGTTATGAATATGACAATGTTGCACGCTTAGATACAGGTTTAACTAAAGACCAAATTCGATATATTTTGGGCAATCCTCAATTTAGCGAAGGGGTATTTTTTGTCAAAACGTGGAACTATGTGTTAGATATTCGCCAACCAAATAGCCAAGATTATTTACGTTGCCAATTACGCGTAGACTTTGATAAAAAAAATCTATCTGAGCGCTTATTCTGGAAAGGGGAGGCTTGTGAAGGTTTAATGGCTTGGGGTGCAAACAATCAAGTACCAAATGATACGAATTTAGCTGGAGCAAGATCAGGAAGCGTATTCTTTGCATTTGATCGTTCAAATGCAAATGCAATCGAACAAGGTTCAAGTTCTGTGGCGGCAATTGCCGAGCGAATTAAGCAAAGCAATTCAACAGGTCCGATTACAGTTGCAGGGTTTGCTGATCCATTGGGTAAATTTTCATACAACCATCAACTTTCAGCTCAGCGAGCGAATACAGTAGCGAAGCTTTTGGTAAATGAAGGCATTGATGTAAATCGCATTCAAATCCAAGCCAATAGCCAAACTGATTTATACCAACAATGTGCTGGTAACAAAGCTAATAATCGTCTTGTTGGCTGTTTAGCTCCAAATCGACGTGTGAATGTTAGTTGGTAATTTATGTATCTGGAGAGTGTTTATAACTGTGCTATATTATCAAACGATTATAGTATAATAATCTTAAGAATGAACACTCTTCTGTTTATTATAAAGCAGCTTTTAAACACCTACAGTCAAGGTAGGCTGAAGTGAATAGTGGACTGCACCCAGTACCCTAGACATTGAAGTAGCTTCATTTTGAAGCTACTTCAATGTGAACCGTACCGGGTTTGTCGGAGACTTTTTTATTTAAGTTAGGCCACCTAACCTAACGGGTTAATCTTATCATAGTACATTGCTTCAAACTCAAAAGGCGATACATAACCCAGTGCACTGTGTACACGCTTTTTATTGAACCAATCTACCCAGTTTAGTGTCGCAAGTTGTACATCTGCTAAACCTTGCCAATCTGCTTTTAGATATTCAATCACCTCTGTTTTGTATAAGCCATTCACTGTTTCAGCCAAAGCATTATCGTATGAATCACCAGTCGTACCGACTGATGCTCGTAAATTTGCAGCTTCTAAACGATTGGTATAGCGAATGGAAAGATATTGCACACCTCTGTCGGAATGATGAATCACATTCTTTGGCATGCCTCGATCGTGCAATGCTTGCTCAAGTGCATCGAGTACCATATCTGTATTCATCCGTGTAGATACTTTCCATCCAACAATTGCTCGTGAGAACACATCAATAATAAAGGCGGTATAGACCCAGCCTGAATTTGTTTGAATATACGTAAAATCACTTACCCACAGTTGGTCAGGTCGATCAGCATTAAAATTACGTTTCACTAAATCATCTGCTCGTTTTTGGTCATCTCGGTTACGAGTAGTTTGTTTATTCTTACCACGCCAAACACCTTGTATACCTAACTTCTGCATCAATCGAGCAACTGTACAACGTGCAATAACATAGCCTTCACGTTTCAATTGTTGCCAGACCTTACGCACACCATATCGACCTGAACTTTCTTTCCAAATTCGTTGAATTTGTTCAGCATGATGCTCATCATGTAGATCTCGTTTCGCTCGATGTTCTGGATTGTCAGCAAGATCTAAAGTTCGGTAATAGGTTGAAGCTGCGATCGGTGTGTGAGAGTAAAAAAGTATCATACTAGGTTACTCTTAACCCTTTGATTTTAAATGGTAAGACCTAAGCTAAAAAAATAAAGACTCATACTGAAGCAATCCAACATGACCAACTAATTTTTTTTAAAGTAATAAAGTTTCATACTTATATGAAGCTTTAGGCTCAATGAGTTAATTTCATCTTATAAGTCTTATAAAAATTAAATAAACAAAAGATTACTTTGTAAGGCAGAAAACATTCTAAATTGGAATATCAATCGAATTAAAAGGATACTATTGGAAAATGAAAAAAACTTATATTCTTGCTTTGTCTTTATCTTTAATAACAGGACAGTTATACGCTGCTGATAGTAATACTGCTTCTCCTGAACCTGTAATCACCTATAATGCTTCTGTTGCTAATTCAATTGACAATATTGCTGAAAAGTTACGTGAATTTCAGAATAAAAACCCTGATGCTAGTGAAGCTGAATTAAATGAATATGCCGATTCTTTATTGAAAACAGAAGTAGTGCAAACTCCTGGGCGCTCATCCAGAGCTACAATTTCGTCTGTATATACCGATATGGACGGATATATAAATGGTTATCTAAATGCTCAAGAACAAGCACTTTATAATGCAAACCGAGCTAAGGGTTTACTATGTATCGCAAATGCCAAAACTGCTATAGATCTTACTAAAGCGAGATATGTAAATACTAGTTCAGTTATGCATAATGGAAATGGTGATGCATTTAGACATGCTGTTTGGAACTTTGGCATGACAATAGATGTGGGAGCCGATTTTGCAAAAAAATGGAGTGATGCACATGAATTCGGTTCTACAGGACAGCCTGCAACAGAACGGTCTATGGATATTTATAATAACTCGATAGGTATCAGTTTAGGGAAAAACAATCCTACGACGCTTTTACAATCATCATTTGCGAGTTTAACTCAAGCTCAAGTACGGGCAGGAAGATTGAAAATCATATCAAATGGGAATTTGGTATGGTCAAATTCAGTCGGTGAAAAATAAAAAAATTAGGATTTATAAGGTGGAATGTCTATGACTTTTAATAAAGGTATTTTATTAGGTGCTGCGAGTATATTTATAGTGGCTTGCTCACCTATGGAAAAAGATAATGGAACTATCACCGTAAATAACAAAACTGATAGTCCCGTTTATAATGTTAATTTTAAGTATGAAACATCAAAAAAAGTAGATGTTATTGGTGATTTAGCACCAAATGCTTCATATAAATATCAAATACAGTATTCAGATACTGAGGATTCAATAAGTATTAATTATACGGACAAAGATAAAAAACTTCATTCTGAGTCTGTAGTAGCATATTCTGCTAAATATGATAAAGAAAATCTTATATTTGATATCAAATAGATATATCAAATTAATTTAAAAAACCACTGGAAAGTGGTTTTTTGTAGAATTAAAAAATTTATGGATAATAGAATATTAAACACTATTACTTAGTATGAAACTTTTTTACTCTCATACATAAGCACTTTTTAAAGGAAACTTTATCGACTCAAATCTCTATTTGCAACAGTGCCGTTATTCACCGGTTTTTAAATAACGGTATACCGCTTGGCGACTAATTCCAAATGCCTGACCTAATGCCATTTTTGAAGGGTATTTCCCTTCATTCCATGCTTGTCGTAAAGCTTCAGCTTGATCAGGCTTCAATTTATGTACCCGGCCTTTGTACTTCCCTTGAGCAGAGGCTAATTTAATTCCTTCCTTTTGCCGTTCTAAAATGATCTCACGTTCGAACTGGGCAAAAGCACCCATCAATTGCAGCATCAAATTATCCATCGGGGTAGATTGAGCGGTAAAAGTAATATTTTCTTTTACAAACTGGATGGCGATCCCTCTTTTAACCAGTTTATCTACTTCAGTGACCAAATCTTTCAGGCTTCGCGCAAAACGATCCATGGAATGTACTATCACCCTGTCCCCTTCCCGGACATAGTTCAACATTTCTTGAAATTTCGGTCGGTCGGTATTTTTACCTGAAGCACGATCAACAAAAATCCGGTCGACTTCAGTTCCCTCAAGTTGACGTCCCGTATTTTGCTCGACCGAACTCACCCGGACATAGCCTACTTTTTGACCTTTCATTCTTTTATGCCCCAATTGGATAAAAATGAACAATTTCGTAAATTATAAATCTTTAATATCAAAGTTACATGTTACATATGGTTAAAAATCATTTAAATGTTACATGGTTTTAAGAACTTTTATAATGTTATCTTAGGGTATAGTCTAATATTACAAATATCAATAAGAAGATACTTTGATTTTTAAATCTCTGAGCAAAATCATTTACAAACTCACATACACAAAGTATGTTTATAAAACACAAAACTGAACCATAGTTTGTGTTCTCTAGTGGTTAATGGTAATGATTATTACCATTAGTGAAGCGCCCAGTTTTTCAAATTGGGCGTTTTAATTAATAATTAAAATTCAATAAATTTCATTTAGTTAAATTAAAAAATACTGAATAAAATGACTACGCATTCTTGTTCATAGTCTATCACTCATTCCTTCTTCCAATAGCCCATCAATAATTAAATTACATGGCTAATTTTGCAAATACCTTCAGTTTTAATGGAAACACTAGAAAAGATTCAATATAAGTTTAGCAAGACAAAACTGGTACTTGGAGCAAGTATGCTACCCAATAGGACATGGAAGATGACCAGAGATAAGTTGACGCATAACTACTTTAAGTGGGATCAACTCTGGGTTGTGAAATAGAGATGATCCCCTATTAAATGCACAATTATAGTTTCTAATTAGTTTTAATTTAGTTTCAATTAAATATTAAAAAACAACTAAAATCTGTAAGATATATTCCATATGTGCATTAAGCAGGAATTCCTTAATGAAAGAATTCCTGCTTAATGCAATCAATTACTTATGAATGTCGAGAGTTGGCTTCATCATACACAGCATTGTTTTCACGTCTGCCTACGGCAATGACGATGAAAATAACCTCATCATCAATCACTTCATAAACCAAACGATAACCAACACTGCGAAGTTTGATCTTGTAGCGGTTAGGATGTCCTGGGAGCTTATTCTTGGGAATGCGAGGATTCTCTAGTACCTTGATCAGTTTCTTCTTCAATGGTTGCTTAATACTTGGATTAAGCTTTTTCCATTCTGCTAATGCTTCTTCTAAAAAGTCTAACTTATAGGTCATCAATATTTACTCGAATGCGTTTTTGATTCGCACGAGCATCTGCAATTTTGTTGAGTTCCAGGTCTTCCAGTTGTTCCATCATGGTTTCATACAAATCAGCCGGAACACAGTAAAACGCTGGTATATTACGATTAAGGATCGCTACAGGTTCACCTTTACCTGCTAACACTGTATCCATCGGACTCTTTTTGAGTTCAGTAATACTTGCAGTCATTCGTGCATGGATTAATTGAGTCATAGTTAGGCCTTTATAAAGTTAAGTGTTTGCAGTTTGGGTTGAATCACTACAAGTAGGTTCGGGTAGCTAATCTCAGCATACCTCTCTAATGTGCATCTTAATTTGATAAGTAGGGTTGAATCAGTGACGAGGAGCATCTTTGCAAGATAAGGCATCGCTGAACGAAATACCTTTAACCACTTACGATGTTGCTCAATAATATCTATAGGTTGTTGCATCTCTAGCTCAGCTAACCCAGGAGCTACGTCAAGATCACACCATGAAAGTATCTTTAGAGCTTTTTCTAATGTAGTAGTTTTAGTTACCTGCCACTCTTCCTCTCTTTCATCCATCAAATCGAATAGATGTCTGAGTTCCTGCATACGAACTTCATCCTCTCGTTTCAAACGAGATTTTTCAGTCATATTCCAAACAGTATCAGAATTCATAGATTCTCCTATTCAACGCTATGACTATAGCATTCCTAGAAGCACATTTAAAGATGCGATTAAAAAAACCATAATGAGTACTTTTCGCTACTCGATAAACGGTAGAAACTCCACAACCAACTGCTTTAGCTATTTCATCCTTGGTCATGTTCCGACATGATATAGGTCTAACAAATACAATAAAGCCCTTAATCATTAAGGGCTTTTCCACACGCAAATCACAACCAATTAAAAACTAAATTAGTTTTATATTAGTTTCAAATTAGTTAATTTTCTTCACTAAGTTTCTTCAGAGCAAATCTGATAATTCCATTATGGGTTTGACCATATTTTTCAGCTAACTCAGCCAATAGCTGATACTCATATTCGTTCATTGGAATCGTATGCGTCTTAAATTTTCGAGGTGCTTTGGGATCTAGTTTTTGAGTAGTCTGCTCATTTGCCCCATTGATGAATGCGTCAATTTCGGGTGATGAAGGCTTCGTAATTTCTCTTTTCTTAATCACGCTAAAAGCTCCTTCATAAATGATTCAAACTCTTCGATTGCTTTTGGATTATTTGATTCAACAACACCTTTCCCTTCAGCAGTAACATCACGATAAACCTTCCTGTCATGAATTACTGACGACAACGCTGTGAATAATGGAAAATCCGCCAGGTAATCATTTGCTTGTTGTACTTCAGATACAGATGGATTGGTTGGTGCCAGCGTTAATAAACCAAATGGTTTTAAGTCTTCATTAAATGACTTGGCTTGATCTATGACTTCAGAGAGATGAGGTAAAGTATCAAGATCGAACTGTGATGGTCTAAATGGTACTACAAGGTAATGAGCTGTTAGCATTGCTGTTCTAAGCTCTTTACTATCATGTCCAGCCACATCAACAATCACATAGTTATAACGGCTATCCAGGTCTTTCAGTGTGTTCTTGATGTCACCATAGCGTTGAACACAATGAACTTTTGGCAGATCAGTTTCATCTCTGTCTTTTACCCAATTAGCTGAACTTTGTTGAGGATCTGCATCAACTAATACTATGTCTTTCTTATGTTTAGCAAGATATGCTGCAATGTTGATGGCTATTGTTGATTTACCACATCCGCCTTTTTGACTTCCAATTAAGATAATCATTTTACTTGTAATTTGTAACTAATTTGAATTCAATATAGTTTTATTTTTCATTGGTGTAAATACTTACTTAAAAAATCTTGTTGTCCATTGATTTAGTATTAGTCTACATTTTCCCACCTAAATTAGGGTTATACTTCATGCTAATTCATCACTGTAAATGGATACTCGTAAAACAAGAAATTCTCTTAAATTTTTAAGCAATAACATTTTTATTTTTAAATAATTTTAATATTTTTATTTTTAAATCCTCTGTAAGCCTTATCTAGAAAGTGTTTGAGAGCTTATTAGTCTACATTTTCCCACCTTTAAGTCTACATTTTCCCACCTTTAAGTCTACATTTTCCCACCTTTAAGTCTACATTTTCCCACCTTGTGCCTACACTGTTTGTTAGTGTATGCTAATCTGATAATTACATGGGGAAGTCTCAGTGAAAAATGAGCTCGTAGTTAAAGATAATGCGTTAATTAATGCTAGCTATAATTTAGACACAACGGAACAACGATTGATTTTATTGGCAATTGTCCAAGCGAGAGAGTTAAGTAAGCATGTGGATGCTAATAGCACGCTAGAGGTTCATGCTCATCATTACATGAAGCAGTTCAACGTCGATAAACATGCAGCCTATGAGGGGCTTAAAAACGCAGCTAGCAACCTATTTGAGCGCAAATTCAGTTACAAGGGTATCCATGAGGGGACTCAACAGGAAAAGATAGTGAAATCACGTTGGGTTTCCAAAATAGCCTATGTTGATTCAGCCGGGATTGTAGAGCTCACTTTTGCACCTGATGTCATACCCTTGATTACACAGTTAGAGAAGTCTTTCACTGCTTATGAGCTGAAACAGATTAGCTCTCTTACAAGCAAATATGCAATTCGTCTTTACGAGTTACTGATTCAATGGCGTAGTGTTGGTAAGACACCTATGTTTGCGTTAGATGACTTTCGCTTTAAGCTTGGATTAGCAGAGAGTGACTATGTCAAAATGGCGAACTTCAAAGCCAGGGTACTCGATACAGCATTAAACCAAATTAATGAATTAACAGATATCATTGCTTCTTATGAGCAACATAAAAATGGACGTGTGATTAGTGGCTTCTCATTTACGTTCACAACAAAGCAGCAACCTAAGGAAGTCACTCACACCAAAGCCAAGAAGCTAACGGATAAGCAGATTCAATTTTTTGCCAACAAGCTAGCTCACCATGACCCATTTGCAAGCCAAAAAGCTGCAGTAGGGGAAAGCTATGCTGATCTAGAAAAAAGGCTTCTAATTGAATTAGAGGATGTTCAAAATGTTAGAAAGTATTCTGGTGTTCTAAAAGAGTTGGGATTAGAAGTTTAATGGTGAAATAAAATTAGTTGTTAAGTGAAACTAATTTGGTTTTACTTTGGTTTTGTTTTAGTTCTAATTTAAGTTAAGCTTTATAAAATCATATTTCAAACTATTTATGTAACAAAGCTAAATCCCTACTTCCTCTCGGATTGAGCAAAGCGAAAACCTAAGCTTTCGAAAGTCATGTCCTTGATTTAAATGGCAAAACCTGACATTGAAATAATTCTAAAATTAATCCATGCCAAAGCAGCAAGAAGTGGATTCAGGTTGGTATATCAATTTTTACTGATTTAAAAAATCACTGACGTATTTTTAAGTCAGTGATCAAACTTTTTTTTAAAAATCCCAACTTTTGGAGAATCATTTTTTTTTTATTTGTTAATGTCCGTTACTGAGTACACGTCGAGGACATATAGCTGATTACTTAATGAATAGTGAGTGAGCTATAGACCTGACTGTATTCAAAAATATTGCTTCAGAAGTTAAAGTCTCATAAATAAAAAACCCCAATAGCTAAATCTTGTGGCGGAACTAGCTATCGAGGTCTGAAATACAGGAACATTGTAACGTGTTCAAAAATAATATACACGACTTTTTATTGAATCTAGGTTACGAAACTAAGAAATTACCGTTTCAATTTGTACCAGAAAAGCATTATCGCATCCCAAGCATCGGAAAAAGTCAAAAAAACCGATCCACTGACGTTGTTTTGAAATCCAATGGCACGTATTTAATTTACGATCATGCTACTGGTGAAAGCCATTCATTCAATCCTGAATGGTCACAGATCAAAGCCGAGCGTGATGCAGCCCAGATTGAAAAGCGCCGTTTTGAAATTGAGCAGCAGCGCAAAGCTGAAGTTCTAGCCAAAATCATTCAATTCAAAACAAAAGCCAATGAAGCCAAAACAATTTGGGATCAGGCCCAACATTGTGCAGATCATCCATACATGGCCGTTGCAGGCATTAAGCCAATTAATGCGCGAACAATGCCAGTGGTTAGAACTTCAGGCGGTCAGACGTTCACTGATCCGTTAATTATTCCATTGTTTGATGTTCATACGCATGAAATCGTGAATCTGCAATTCATCACGCCAGATGGGGAAAAACGGCCATTATCAGGCGCTCAAAGTAAAAATTATTACTTTGTGATTGAAGGTACAGAGCCGACAATTTTTGTTGAAGGTTACAAGGATGCTTGCAATGTGCATCACGCCAACGGACGGCGCGTCATTGCATGTATCACTGCTGACAAGATCAAAGAGGTCTATCCAGTCTTAGGAAAGCAACAGGACGCTATTCTTTCCGACAACGACAACAAAGCAAAGCTCAATGATGATGAATCCAGAAAGGTTCTCTATTCACTGAAGCAGATCACTGCTCACGGGAAAGGTCATAAAGTTGCAACCGAACTTGGTGCAAAGTTTTATCTAGCATCTGTACTTGGTTCTGATGCAGGTAGCTTGTCGCATGATCAGATCAATGCACTGCTTAATGATAAAGCCACTTCAGAGCTGCCAATTTTTGACGTTTGGTCACAGTTAAAAGATCAGCATTGCGGTATTGATGCAAAATTATTGCTTAGTGCGCTGACAGATGAAAAAGATGCTCATCAATGCGCCATTTTGGCTTATCAGTACATGATTAAGAACTCGGTGCATGTTCCATATAGAAAAAGCCTAATCGAGCTTAGAAACGAAATAGAGCCGTTTTGCGTGGGCCGTGTTCATCCTGTCACTTTGGATAATATTGTTCTATATGTTCACAAAAGAATTGAGTTCATCAAGACACAAGGTCTAACGGCGGTCACGATTCAAGATTATAAAAATCATAATGTAATTAAATTAGATTCATTGGATCAGTTTAAGCCGAATTATCGCGGTGCGTACCTAATCAAAGCGCCAACAGGATCGGGAAAAACGCAAAAAGTCGGACGACCTTTCCGCAATTGGTGCGACTCAAGCGGTTATTCATTCTTAACAATTGCACATTTGCGTAGTTTGATCCGTGAAATGGCTTCACGTTTGAATACAGCCCATTATGACGATGAGAAAAAAGGCATAGCAGAAGCGCGTAAAATCGGTCTGGATGCTGCTTTAAGTCACTCGATTGAATCACTGTCTGTCTGTCTGCCAAGTCTGGCGAATGAGCTATTCAAGCCATTTATTAAGAACTGCAAGCATGTGTTCATTGATGAGATCAGCCAAGTGATCGAAACTTTCAACAGTGACAAACTATTCAAAAGAACCGACATTGAACACGTTTATCAGTTGCTAAAGATCATCATTAAGAATGCTGAGTGTGTCATTGTTGCGGATGCCAATATTAACCAACAGACGTTGGATTTTATCGAGTCATGCCGAGTGGGTGAAAAGCTGAATATTGTTGAGGTTGATCCAAAGAACGAAAACAAAACGGCTCACTTGTATAACAGTTTTGCAGAGTTGCAGAGCTTCATGCTGCAACGGGTCATGGTCGAAAATCAAAACGTATGGATTACATGCGATTCAAAGAGCCACGTTCAAACGCTGCAAGCCATTCTCAATGATTTGGACGTTAAAAACATTGCAATTGTCGGGAACGAAAACGTAAAAAAAGAAACAGCCGAATTTCTGAAGAATCCCGAAGCTGAATCTTTGAATTATCAAGTTGTCATTTCTACAAGTGCAATCGCTTCAGGCGTATCAATTGAGCATGATCATTTTGATTTTGTTGCTGGATTCTTTACGGGTTCAAGTGTTCAGCCTACTGATGCTTATCAGATGCTTGGACGGGTTCGCCAGTGCAAAGAGTTCCACATATACGCGGATCAGAGCAGACGCTATGTGATGGATGTTTTAGACGCATTACAAGGAAAGCAACAGGCCAGTGCATTAGAAGGATCAAAAGCTAAAATCACAGAGTTCTCATTATTTAAAACAGAACTTGAAAAGGTACGTGAAACGCGCCGTTCCAATTTCGCCAATAATCTGATTTGGATTCTGGAAAGCAAAAAGTTCGCTGTTAAACGTGTGCAGCAGTTTGATACTTCAGGTCATGCAGAGATATTCAAGTACACCAAGGCCAAGATCAAGGCGGATCATCAAGAACGGATTAAAAACGCTTACAAGATTGATGCAGATACAGCGCAAAGACTTCAGCGCAAAGACTTCCTGTCTGATCCTGAAGCATACGCCCTACAAGCTCATGAAATGCGAATGAAGTTAGGACTTCAGCATGATGCAGAGTTGAATGATCAGCACTTTGATATTGATTTAGGTCAATTGATACGTTTTAACGCCTTTATGGGCCGTTTTAAGACAAGCCAAGATAAGGCCAAAGACTTAGCAGTTAGACGATACCGCGAAGCTATGGGGAAAGTTTACAGACTGGCCTTCGATGGTGTGAACATGCAGCCGAATGCAGTATTCACAGAAACAGGTGCCAAAGCACTTATTCAGCAGATCACAAAATACAGATTGCTGCTTGCTGCCATTGGTGCAATCCCAACTCGTTTCGGTGTGCCGTCATGGAAAGCGTCCGAATATTCATCCAGGGATTTAAACGAGATTCTGAAGCATATCGGCATCAGTTACAGACGTTGCAGAAATCCATTTAAGCCACATGAGAAAAGAAAAATAAGTGTGCAGATGCCCCATAATCTATATATAAGAATAGAGCCATCTGCACAGATAACGGATGATTTTGCTTATAAGATTGATGCGGAAAAATTCAGCGTGATGCAGCAGCTTTGTGATTCTCTATTCAATGCCAGTGAACAGCAGATCACGACTGAAGATATGCAGCAGTTTGCTGATGTTGTCGCTTCAGTCGGGAAGCCTGACTTTGTTTCTGATGTTGTTTCTTTGGATGAGGTGCAGATTGATATTGCATCCGTTGCAGTCGTAACCACAGCAACAGAACAGCAGCTTGCTATTGAGCCATGCAATGACGCGGTATTCATTGATGTGATGCAGGAGCTTATGCGGTCAGACTTAACCCTTGCTGATTTGTACCGTTTGAAAGATTACGCAGGGGACTGTTCTAAATTTTGTGTAAGTACTTAATTTTCATTTATCCTTCAGAGGATAATTACAAAAGGTACTTCACATGGATGAAGCAACAATCAAAAGTATGGCTGCCGAATTGGCTAAAGGTCTAAAAACACCAGAAGACTTAAACCAAATGACAGCAGTCTTTAAAAAATTCATGATTGAAACTGCACTCAATACTGAACTTTCAGACCATCTCGGTTATGAAAAGCATCAGCCCAAGAAAGGCTCAAATAGCCGTAATGGGTTTAGTTCTAAAACCATTACAACTCAAGATGGACAACTGGCTTTAGATATTCCCCGTGATCGAGAAGGTTCATTTGAGCCACAAATTATCAAAAAGCACCAAACACGCATCACCAGTATGGATGACCAAATCCTCTCACTGTATGCAAAAGGAATGACTAATAGGGAAATTGTAGCCTTCTTCAAAGAAATGTACGATGCCGATGTGTCAGCATCTCTCATCAGCAAAGTTACCGATGCTGTGATTGAGCAAGTGACTGAGTGGCAAAATAGAGCCTTAGATAGCCTTTATCCTGTTGTCTATCTTGACTGTATTGTTGTCAAAGTCCGTCAGCACTCCAATGTGATTAACAAGTCCGTATACCTTGCTTTAGGCATCAATATGGATGGGCAAAAAGAATTACTGGGTATGTGGATTGCTCAGACAGAAGGTGCCAAATTCTGGCTGTCAGTCATGACAGAGCTAAAAAATCGAGGAGTACAGGACATTCTTGTTGCCTGTGTAGATGGATTAAAAGGCTTCCCTGACGCGATAGCCTCTGTTTACCCTCATACTGATATTCAACTGTGTATCGTGCATGTTGTACGCAATAGCCTGAGATTTGTAAGCTGGAAAGACTACAAAGCTGTTACGTCGGGTCTGAAAGCGATTTATCAGGCAAGTACAGAGGAAAATGCTTTAAAATCCCTAGACATCTTCTGTGATCAATGGAATCACCAGTATCCCAAAATTGGAGAATCCTGGCGGGCCAATTGGGAAAATATCCGAACGATCTTTAGCTATCCAGCCGAAATACGTCATGCAATTTATACAACAAATGCGATTGAGTCGTTGAATAGCGTAATACGCCATTCAACGAAGAAAAGGAAAATCTTTTCATCTGATGACTCAGTAAAGAAGGTCATTTACTTAGCAACATCAAATGCTGCGAAGAAATGGACGATGCCAATTCAAAATTGGCGTTTAGCAATGAATTGGTTTACGATTCAGTTCGATGATCGATTAAAAGATCATTTATAAAAAATGGAACTTACACAAAATAATTTACAGGCTC
>NZ_JAKTIG010000013.1:0-29679 GCF_027855145.1 Acinetobacter sp. AOR18_HL | reverse complement strand
GCGTTAGATTGGCTTACACCATTAGAGAAATTTGCTCAGCTTGTTGATTATCATAAGACTTTTCAAACTGTCGCACCTCATGTTTGAATTCGCCAACCATTAAATTTTAATGACAAATTATTTGATGATAAAAATTCAAATCTTCATTTTGAATTATATAATCTATTTATATATAAATTTTTTTTAATTAATGAGGTTTTATCATGAATAGTTTAAATGTATTTTTATTGAGTATCAGTGATGCAGAAAATACTTTTAATTACCTGCAGGATGATGAATTATATTTGTATATTCCAGATGTTAAGTATGAGAATATACAACAATTGAGAAATAGGTATCAATCTTTAATAGATGGATCTCATAATCCGAACGAAGAGTGGATGAACTGGATAATATATAGTGACTTTCATAAAAATTACCCAATTGGTACAATTCAAGCTACAGTATTAAAAAATGAAAAAAAAGCTTATGTAGGTTATGTAATTTATAAAAAATATTGGAACCAAGGTTATGGATATGCTGCTTTGCAATGGCTTGAAAATTTTTTAAAAGAAAAAGATAATGTGCAGTACCTAGAAGGTTATGTTGATCCTAGAAACATATTTTCTATAAAAATTCTCGAGAAATCAGGTTTTATAAAAACTCATGAAGAAGATAATGATTATGTTTATAGAAAACAAATAAAATAATTCGACAAAGTGCTTTTTTACAAAAGCACTTTTCATTCGTCGTATCGTGTGATGGCAAATTAGTGTCCTCATAGACCTTAAATTGGTCTATTCTATGGCTGGTTTGTCTCCTACAATACGACGGCTAAATAGATCCAGCATCACACATAAATACAACTAACCTTCTTTGATCCAAATATATGTAATGTCTGTTGTCTATACCCGAACCCGATTCGGTTTTGTGGCTGTAAATTGGCGATCCAATAAATTGGGAGTTGTATGCAAACGATGATTTGAATCTGTCGTATGCTTATATTTGCATGAAATCTTACTGCATAACCCAAGATGCTTAAGCATTCTTCCTACAATACGTTCACTCATGCTGTAGCCCAGATCATGCATGTCATAAACCAATGACGGTGCGCCCAAACGAGCATGAGGTTGCTAATATACTGCTTTTAAATCCTTATATTTCTGAGCATTATCAACTCGTCGCTTGCGCCAAGCATAATAACCAGCAGCGCTGACAGCTAAACATCTACAGGCTGAAGAGATAGTGACTTTCTTGTTCATCGTTAAATCCGCAATTACCGTGTACTTTTCGAAGTTTGATCTGCGGTCAGAAAGTACACATGCGTTTTTTTAGAATATCATTCGCTTCACTAAGCTGTTTGACTTCTTTTTCTAAATCCAGAATACGTTGTTGCTCTGGTGTTAGTTGTCGTTTGCTGGCACCAGCCACTTTTATTTCACGTATCACGTACCCGTTTATCTAGCGTTTAATAACCCACACCCAACTTCCTAGCTATGGCAGCTAATGGTTCATGTGAATTTGCCAGCACATACTCTATCGCTTGTTGCTTAAATTCAGTGCTAAAGCGTTTCGCCATTTCTTATATCTCCATAGTTAGCTTTAGAGGGACTTTGTGTCCATTATTTTGGCTAGGATCATATCAACCTTTCGTCCTAACAGAAAATCCAAAATATTTTTTAAATAGCTTTTAACTTCAGCAGTGTATGCTTTGGTATTTTCAATTTTTTCGGCCAGACCAATACATGGCAGTAAAGACACTTTGATATCTTTTGCGTAAGTTTCAATTAAATTTTCTAAATTTTTCCTTTAACGGTGGTTTCAGTTGCCAAAACAATAATATATTTACTTAAGGTTATTCCTACAGCTGGTTTTACCGCAGGTTCTATAGCAATAAGTGGAATACTAATTTTGCGCTCTAATCGTTTCAATCGCTATTTTTATCCCCATAGGGAATATATTTCGAGTCTGCAAAGGAAATAATATCTTCATTCGGACGGGTCTGCCGAATGTGCTTAATAAATAGAGACAATCCTCCTAGACCAGAATCAATCATTCCTATCAGGCTATTCTTCTAGTTCATTATTTTTACAATCTTTTCAGTCAGGCCTTAAGTAAAAACCTGACTTAAAAGTATATTCTTTAACTTATTAATTAAAGAAGTATTGATAAACAATATAGGCAGCCAGTTTTGCTGTTCGATTGTCCAAATCAAATTTTGGATTGCACTCAGCAATATCTAAAAGTTTGATTTTCCCAGTCTCTTGAATATGCTTAAAAATTGCTTCAAAAGTAGCTAAATCAATTCCTTTTACAGCAGGTGCACTGACCCCTGGTGCAACCGCAGCCGTGAAGACATCTAAATCAATCGTAACGTACAAATAGTCTACTTTTTCAATAAAAGCATCAACCGCTGCAAGCACGTTTGATAGGTTAAAAATATTAACCTCATGATCGCGTAAATATGAACAATTTAGCGCATCGGCTGTATCAAACAAAACTTTAGTATTGGCATGGTTGGCGACCCCAATACATAAATAATTAAATTGTTTTTGATGCTGTTCTGAAAGTCGAGCTGCCTGTAAAAATGGTGTTCCAGAGGTGGCATGTTCAGCTTCACGTAAATCAAAGTGGGCATCAAAATTAATAATGCCTATTTTTTTATCTGGCGCGTGGGCTTGTACATAGTGGAACAGACCACTAAAGCTGCCAAAGGCAACCTCATGTCCACCGCCCAATACAATCGGTTTTAAACCATTTTGTAAGCTATTTGCGACTTGCTCTGCCAACTCGGTTTGCGCTTGCTCTAAATTCTCAGATTCACAGGTCACTGTACCCAAATCGAGAATACTGACTGGACGATGAATCGGTAAATTAGCCAGTTGTGTACGAATCGCATCTGGTGCATCAGCAGCGCCGACTCGGCCTTTGTTACGTTTCACGCCTTCATCAGAGCTAAAACCAATCAGGGCAAATTCAGCAGGTTGGGTTTTGTTCATGATATGGTGAATACGTTGGTGTGCTTCACCCTCGCCATCATGGCGGCCTTGCCATTTAAATGTGTGATTCATATGCCACCGTCTAAAAAATAACTTCTTGTCCATGCTGAACGACTCGCTTAGGCAAATCTCCGCCCAGCCAGTAAACTATTTCAGATGGATGCTCAATATCCCAAGCCACAAAGTCAGCGACTTTACCCTGCTCTAAACTGCCGTGTGTTTGCTCTAAACCGAGCGCTTGTGCAGCATGAATGGTGACACCTGCTAAGGCTTGCTCAGGCGTTAAGCGGAAAAGTGTGCTGCCCATGTTGAGCATTAAACGTAAAGAAAGTGCTGGAGATGTACCCGGGTTTAAATCACTCGACAGCGCAATACGCACGCCATGTTTAATCAGGCTTTCAATTGGTGGGTATTGCGTTTCACGCAATAAATAAAAGGCACCCGGTAATAACACTGCAACCGTGCCCGACTCTGCCATTGCTTTGACATCATCTTCGGTCATGTACTCTAAATGGTCGGCCGACAAAGCATGATAACGTGCTGCCAAGCTTGAACCACCTAGCGATGAGAGCTGCTCAGCATGAAGCTTAACGGGCAAACCTAATGATTGTGCTGTTTTAAAAACACGTTCAACCTGAGCTGGTGAAAATGCCAAATGCTCGCAGAAAGCATCAACTGCATCGACTAAACCTTCAGCATGTAGTTTAGGCAACATCTCTGTACAGATATGCTCGATATAAGCATCGCTTTGGTCTTTGTACTCTGGCGGTAACGCATGTGCAGCCAAGCAAGTGCTTTTTACCGTCATTGGTAAAGCTTCACCAATTTGACGGATCACACGCAGCATCTTGCGCTCATTTTCGTAATTGAGTCCGTAGCCAGATTTGATCTCGATGGTTGTAACGCCGTCTTTTTGCATACAGCGAATACGTTTAAGTGCTGAGCTTAGTAATTGTTCTTCGCTTGCTTCACGTGTTGCACGAACTGTACTGGCAATGCCGCCACCGCTTGCAGCAATTTCAGCATAGCTCACACCTTGCAAGCGTTTTTCAAACTCAACACTACGGTTGCCACCAAAAACACTATGCGTATGACAGTCGATCAACCCCGGGGTTACCCAAGCGCCATTTAAGTTAACTGTTTCGGAATAAGTGTCGGCAGGAAGTTGTTGTTGTTTTCCAATCCAGTGAATCAGATGCCCTTCTGTGACTATTGCTGCATCTTCAATATAGGAATATTGCCCATTTTGCATGGTCGCAATGTGGCAATTTTGCCAAAGTTTTTTCATTCGCCTTTCCTCAAAACTGCCCAACAGTAAAGCTATTGGGCAGTTGACTTGTTAGCTTTCTATCTCGATATTTTGCGGAATTGAATTAATTTGCTTTCCCGAATTTTGCTGAGGTTTGACCCAAATACGATAAGCGATCATTAACAGAACAAGCCATGTGATTCCCACATAAATTGCAGGGCGTGAATCTGGGAAATAACCCATCATGACTAAAATGAATACCATAAAACCAATTGCAAACGCAGGAGCATACGGCCAACCAATAACGGGGAAATCCAATGCCTTAATTTCAGCAGTAGACAACTTACGGCGCATCGCGACTTGCGAAAGCAAGATCATGAGCCACACCCAAACGGTTGCGAAAGTTGCAATTGAGGCAATGATCATGAATACATTTTCAGGAATCAGGTAGTTCAGCACTACACCAATTAATAGCACGCCAGCCATAACCACTACAGTCATCCATGGCACACCATTACGTGATAATTTCTGGAAAACTCGAGGCGCTTGACCACGGTTTGCCATGCCATAAAGCATACGACCAGCACCAAATACATCACTATTAATCGCTGAAACAGCAGCAGTAATCACGACAATATTTAAAATTGTAGCTGCTGATTGAATGCCCAAATTCTCAAAAATCTGTACAAATGGACTACCTTGGCTACCAATTTGATTCCATGGGAAAATCGACATCAGTACAAAAATGGTCAACACATAGAAAAGTAAAATACGTACTGGAACTGCATTAATTGCTTTTGGTAAAGTGGTTTTCGGATCTTGTGATTCACCTGCTGTAATACCAATAATTTCGATACCACCGAAAGCAAATACAACCACAGATAAGCATGCAACTAAGCCGGCAATCCCATGCGGCATAAAGCCATCATAAATCCATAAGTTTTGAATACCCGGTACCACACTGCTATGGTCAGCATGGAAGCCGTAGAACATTAAACCGATTCCACCTAAAATCATGGCAACAATGGCGCTCACCTTGACAATAGAAAGCCAAAACTCGAGTTCGCCAAAGACTTTAACGTGAATGAGGTTAATTGCACCCAAGAACATAATCAGGGATAAAATCCAGATCCACCGTGGTACATCGGGATACCAGAACCCCATGTAAATACCAAAAGCAGTGACATCAGCCAACGCCACAATGATCATCTCAAAAACATAAGTCCAGCCTGTCGTAAAGCCAGCCAATGGACCAATGTACTGTGAAGCATAGTGGCTAAATGAACCAGAGACAGGGTTTTGGACAGCCATTTCACCCAATGCGCGCATAACGATATAAATTGCAATCCCTGCAACGATATACGCAAGTAATACTGAAGGCCCTGCCATTTTAATGGCAGTTGCCGAACCATAGAAAAGCCCAGTTCCAATTGCTGAGCCCAATGCCAAGAAACGAATGTGGCGGGTGTTTAAACCCCGCTGTAGTGTGGAGTTTTGTGACATTATAATCTCCAATCCTTGAGGATATTTAGTTAGATTCGGCCACTCCATGTGACCGTTTTATCAATCACACTTCAGATAAACTAGGGAGTAGTTTTGGAATAATTAACTCGTTTAAGCAGCCGCTTGAGAGTAATTCACTTGCTTGCTCAATATCAGGAGCAAAGAAACGGTCTTCACTGTAGTAAGGCACTTGAGCGCGCAAGATTTTACGAGCTTGTTCAAGTTTAGGCGAGCTTTTTAGGCCTTCACGGAAGTCTAGACCCTGACAAGCGCCTAACCATTCAACAGCTAAAATGCCACGGACGTTGTCAGCCATATACCAAAGACGTTTACCCGCATTCGGAGCCATTGATACATGGTCTTCTTGGTTGGCAGAAGTCGGTAAGCTATCAACACTTGCTGGATGAGCAAGCGCTTTGTTGTCACTTGCAAGAGCAGCAGCGGTTACCTGAGCAATCATAAAGCCCGAGTTAACACCACCATTTGCCACCAAGAACGGTGGAAGTTGCGACATGTGACGGTCCATCATCATTGAAATACGACGTTCAGACAATGAACCAATTTCTGCAATTGCTAATGCTAAATTATCAGCCGCCATTGCAACAGGTTCTGCATGGAAGTTACCACCAGAAATCACGTCACCTTGTTCAGCAAAAACAAGCGGATTATCAGATACAGCATTTGCTTCAATTTCTAATACTTCAGCAGCCTGACGGATTTGGGTTAAACATGCGCCCATCACCTGTGGTTGGCAACGTAAAGAGTATGGGTCTTGAACTTTGCTACAGTCTTCGTGTGAATGTGCAATTTCACTCGAGTCTGTTAATAGATCACGATAAGCCGCAGCCACATCAATTTGGCCACGTTGACCACGTACTTCATGAATACGCGCATCAAATGGTGCACGTGAACCCAGCATTGCTTCAACGCTTAAGCCACCACAAACAGTTGCAGCGGCAAATAAATCTTCCGCTTCAAATAAGCCGCGTAAAGCATAAGCCGTTGAAACTTGTGTACCATTTAAAAGTGCTAAACCTTCTTTAGCTGCTAAAGAAATTGGTTCTAAACCTGCAACTTTTAAAGCTTCAACTGCTGGTAACCATTCACCTTTATAACGCGCCTTACCTTCACCAAGTAACACTAAAGACATGTGTGCAAGTGGTGCCAAGTCACCTGAAGCGCCTACTGAACCTTTCAGTGGAATGTGTGGGTAAACTTCGGCATTAATTAAAGCCAACAAAGCATCAATCACTTTACGGCGAATACCAGAGAAACCACGCGCCAAGCTATTTGCTTTCAATAGAATAATTAAACGAACCATTGCATCATCAAGTGCTTCACCTACACCTGCTGCATGCGAAAGAACCAATGAACGCTGTAATTTTTCTAAATCTTCAGGAGCAATTTTGGTTGAAGCAAGTAAGCCAAAGCCTGTATTAATGCCGTAAGCTGTACGTCCTTCATTTACAATTTTCTCAACGCAAGCCACGCTTGCATTAATTGCAGATGAAGCACTTTCATCTAATTTAACTTTGATCGGGTTGAGGTACGCTTGACGTAAATCGGCTAAGGTTAGTTTTCCCGGTTGGATTAATAATTCCATGTTGGCTTCCTAATTTTTTGCACTATATTCTGCTGAGACGGTGCTTTTCACAATTGCAAAAAGCACCGCCAGTTCTTCCGTGTATTTTTATTGCGTGATCATTGGCAAGTGTAGGCCTTGCTCTTTCGCACAGTTAATTGCAATTTCATAACCTGCATCGGCATGACGCATAACACCTGTTGCAGGGTCATTGGTCAGTACGCGAGCAATACGTGCAGCAGCTTCATCTGTACCATCACACACAATCACAACGCCTGAGTGTTGAGAGAAGCCCATACCTACACCACCACCGTGATGTAAAGACACCCAAGTTGCGCCGCCTGCTGTATTAAGCAAAGCGTTTAATAAAGGCCAGTCTGATACTGCATCTGATCCGTCTTGCATTGCTTCAGTTTCACGGTTTGGACTTGCAACTGAACCTGAGTCTAAATGGTCACGCCCAATCACAACTGGAGCTGATAATTCACCGCTACGAACCATTTCGTTAAATGCCAAACCAAGTTTTGCACGTAAGCCTAAACCTACCCAGCAAATACGCGCTGGTAAACCTTGGAAGCTAATGCGTTCACGTGCCATGTCTAACCAGTGATGTAAATGCTCATCATCAGGAATTAACTCTTTAACTTTGGCATCTGTTTTATAAATATCTTCTGGGTCACCAGAAAGCGCTGCCCAACGGAATGGACCAATACCACGGCAGAACAATGGACGGATGTATGCAGGTACGAAGCCTGGGAAATCAAAAGCGTTTGCTACACCTTCTTCTTTCGCCATTTGACGGATGTTATTACCATAGTCAAAAGTTGGAACACCCATTTTTTGGAAATCAAGCATCGCTTGTACGTGCTTCGCCATCGACTGTTTTGCAGCTTTTACAACAGCTTCTGGTTCAGTTTTCGCACGTGCACGGTATTCATCCCAAGTCCAGCCTACTGGTAAGTAGCCATTTAGTGGATCATGTGCACTTGTTTGGTCAGTTACCATGTCTGGACGTACACCACGGCGTACAAGCTCAGGTAAAATTTCAGCAGCGTTACCATGAAGCGCAATTGAAATTGCTTTACCTTCTTTCGTATAACGGTCAATACGCGCTAAAGCATCGTCTAAGTCAGTCGCTTGTTCATCTACATAACGGGTACGTAAACGGAAATCGATACTTGCTTGTTGGCATTCAATGTTTAAAGAACACGCACCTGCAAGTGTTGCAGCTAAAGGCTGAGCACCACCCATACCACCTAAACCAGCAGTAAGCACCCAACGACCTTTTAAATCACCGTTATAGTGTTGACGGCCTGCTTCAACGAAAGTTTCGTAAGTACCTTGTACAATGCCTTGGCTACCAATATAGATCCATGAACCTGCTGTCATTTGACCGTACATTGCCAAAGCTTTAGCGTCTAATTCGTTAAAGTGTTCCCAGTTTGCCCAGTGCGGTACAAGGTTTGAGTTTGCAATTAAAACGCGTGGTGCATCTTTATGAGTTTTAAACACACCTACTGGTTTGCCTGATTGAACCAATAAAGTTTCATCAGTTTCAAGATTTTTTAGCGTATCTACAATTTTGTCGAAACATTCCCAGTTTCGTGCTGCACGGCCAATACCACCGTATACAACCAACTCTTTCGGGTTTTCTGCAACGTCCGGATCAAGGTTATTCATCAACATACGTAATGGAGCTTCAGTTAACCAACTTTTAGCCGTCAATTCAGTGCCGCGTGGCGCACGAATTTCTACATCACGAAATTTTGTTGTCATTGTTGTCACGGTCGGACTCCTTCCTTTGAGCTTACATCAGCAGAACATCACTTGTCTCTGCATTTGTATAGTAATGTATTAACTTGTATATACATCCATATACTACACAAATATTTTTCGGCGTGAAGAGGGTGACTGATATTTTTTTAATAAAATTCAATAAACTTATGAATTAAATTAATTTATTTTTATATCAGGTATAAAAAAAGCACATGTCTTTTCAGTAGACATGTGCTTTTGAATAAGCAAATTACTTAATTTTTAACGTTGAATTAGCTCAATAACATAACAACTTTTTGCTTGAGTTTGAGTAAAATGAACCGATGTTACCCCAGTATTTTTTTCAATTTTTAAAGTCTCATTAGCAGCAATCTGAACGGAATGATCATCAACGTTCACTTCCGTTTCACTACCCTGATTAAAAATGAAAATCAGGTCTGCCGAACTGATAAATGCCTGCTCCGCTGCATCATTCAACCACTGAAAACGAGCATGAAACTTTGCAGGATCATAAATTAAATTTAAATCTCGAATTGCACCGTCGACCAGTTCACTTTGGACCTGATTCTCGCCATGGAAAGCAAAAATATCACCTTGGTTCAGCGTTTTGGCAGGAAGATCATCGACATGCAGCACCATACCCTTCCCATCAAGAACGCTAATAATGCGCTGCTTATTGGGAAATAGCGAAAATGGCCCAGAAGTGGTCACATCTGCCATCGAAATACGCCAGTCAAAGTCAGCCTCACCTAGGCTTCGAGCAATTTCTAAAGTAAAGCCTGCACCGTTTTTCCAAAGCATTTTTGTATATTGATCGGCCCTGATCAATTCAATCATGGATTAAATTTCCCTTCGAGATAGTAGCGGCTACCCGGATAGATCAAACGCGCACTTGAAATGAGTTGTTTGTTTGACCATGTGCGGCGGCGAATGAGTAAGCATGGCTCAGCTTTAGTAATCTTTAACCACTTACACTCTTGAGGAGATGCTAAAACGGCCTCAACAATATGCTCGCCTTCTGTCACGGGAGCTTTTGCCATGAGGTAAGCATTTGGGGTAATGGTTTTAAAATCTTGTTCTAAATAATCTGGAATCAGTGCTGCATCAACTAAACGATCTTCGACCTGAACAGGTACATCATTTTCATAATGCACAATAATCGAATGAAATAATCTTTGCCCTTCACGAGTCTGCATTAACACGCTTTGCTCTGCATTTGCATAAACTTGTTCTAGGACTAAAACTTCAGCGTGGTGCTTATGGTTTCGTGCAATAATCTCATCGGCAATATTATTAATTTGAAAAAGTGCAGTTCGGCCTTGCCCTTCAGCTACGAAAGAACCAACGCCCTGAATTCGCACAAGTAAACCCTCAGTCGTTAACTCACGTAGCGCACGGTTTACCGTCATACGGCTACAGCCGAGTTGATTAACCAGTTCACTTTCCGAAGGAATTTTTTTATTTACAGCCCACGAGCCTTCATAAATCTTTTGTGAAATCAGCTGTTTGACGCGTTGATATAAAGGAACTGGACTATCAGCTTCAATCGAAAGCTCAGCATGTTCTTGTTTTGATGTTCTGGGCATAACAAATACTCAAAAAGGCGGCAGGCAAAAAAGTATTTTAGTTGACATGCTATGTATATACAACCACATACAACATGTTAATTTATGAAATAAATAGATTTTAAAAAGTTTAAAAAATAAACATAGCTCGATAAGAGCTAATTTAAAGTTTTATGTAGAGAAATTCAAATATATTAGGATTTTATCAATATTTATTTAATAGTTATTTCTGCTAAGCCAGTGCCCCATCCAAGAAAACAAAAATATCATTTTTTCGGGTTTACGAAATGATGCTTAAAACTTTTATTTAAAATAACTGATCGATAGTATTCTTCTGCCACACAGTATATTAATAAAACTGGAAGCACATCGAATGCGTAATTATAAAATAGATATTCTTCGAGGAATCTCTATCCTTTTGGTTCTTTTACATCATTTTAATATTCCCTATAAACTTAAAGATACATGGTTAGGTTTTGATTTTTTAGGTGAAGCATTTAGCACAGTCATCGCAAGAAACGGAAATTATGGCGTCACCATGTTTTTTGTGATTTCGGGTTTTTTAATTACTCATCACACTTTAAAACGAGACAAACAATTTTCTGCAATTAACCTCAAGCATTTTTATATCCGACGGGCAGCACGTATTTTACCGTGTCTGGTATTACTCATTTTTGGGGTAAGCATACTCGGTTCGTTTGACTTAAAACCCTTTATGAACCAAGCCCCGAATGGCATTGAGGTTTCCTATCCACTAACAATTTTTGCAGCTTTAACCTTCTGGATGAATATCCTGATTATTAAATTTGGTTGGGTAAACTATGCTTTGGGGGTGTTGTGGTCACTCTCTGTAGAAGAAGTTTTTTACTTTGTTTTTCCATTATTGTGTCTACTTACGCGTAGTAATAAGGTCTTTGTTGCTGTACTAATTGGCGTGATTTTATATGGGCCTTATTTTAGGTCTCTCCATTTTGGAGAAGAAAGCGGTGCCTATTTATATCACTATTTTTCGAGTTTTGATGGTATAGCAATTGGCTGTTTAACTGCCATTTTCTCTCATAAATATCAGCCAAATTGGCCCTATAAAAAACCTCTTTCGTGGTTGATTATTTTGAGTATGACCGCTCTATATTTATATGCGCCAATTAAAGAAGTCAGTACATGGGGTATCAGCTTATTTGCTTTTGCTACAGGTCTACTCATTTTGTGTTTTCAGCATCCTTCCGAAACACAGGCGCATAACCTATTGACCAAAGTGATGGTCTGGTTGGGGCAAAGAAGTTATGAAACTTATTTGTTTCATCTGGTTGTGCTGGGCCTTATGAAGGTTGCTTTTATTCCGGCTCAAACTGACTCTAGCATCAAAATTATGCTTTTAATTGGCTATCTGATTTTAACTTTCATCATTAGCGCAGCAATTGAAAAATATTATTCCACCCCACTTAACACCTACATTCGAAAGGTTTTCATTAAAGATAAATCATAAAAAAAAGCCCCTTTTAAATAGGGGCTTTTTTAATTAAGCAATCAACATGGTTTCATCATCTTGCTTAAAAGGGTTCGACCAGCTCTGCCAAGCTTGTGGACCTAAAGCCATTTCTTCATCATTTAATAAACAACGGTCTAAGCGTTCTATTAAAGCTTGCTCATCCATTTGCATACCAATTAATACCAGCTCCTGACGTGCATCACCTGTGCGGGCATCCCAATTTTTCTTAATTTGTTCAATGCTGGCTAGGTCACTCGGCCAATCTTCTTCTGCAACGGCGGCCCACCAATAACCTGCCAAGCCGTGTCGAGCCATTGCACCTGCTTGTGACCATGAATAAGCCAATGTCGGTTCGGCAGCCAACCAGAAAAAGCCCTTAGAACGCACGACTCCCGGCCATTCAGCCTGAACCAAATCATAAAAACGCTCTGGATGGAAAGGTCGGCGAGCGCGGTAAACAAAGCTACTGATTCCATACTCTTCAGTCTCTGGCGTATGCTCACCACGTAACTCTTTTAACCAACCTGGTGCTTGGGCAGCTTCATCAAAATCGAATAATTGCGTATTTAAAATTTTATCTAAGGCAATCTTTCCAAATTGAGCAATTTCAATTCGGGCACGCGGGTTTAGAGTTCTTAAAATGGCGATAAGCTGGTCTTGCTGAGCCCGATCAATCAGATCAATTTTATTCAGCACAATCACATCACAAAACTCGATTTGATCAATGAGAAGATCGACTACAGTTCTTTCATCTTGCTCGCCTAATGACTCACCACGTTGTTGCAGTGAGTCGACTGAACTGTAGTCTTTAAGAAAGTTAAAAGCATCGACTACCGTAACCATGGTGTCGAGTCGAGCAAACTCATTGAGTGAGTTTCCATCTTCATCTTCAAAGGTAAAGGTTTCTGCAACAGGCAGTGGTTCAGAAATGCCAGTTGACTCAATCACCAATTGATCAAATCGCCCTTCGTCGGCTAAACGTCTCACCTCAACCAATAAATCTTCGCGTAACGTACAACAGATACAGCCATTACTCATTTCAACCAGCTTTTCATCCGTTCTTGAAAGCTCTGCCCCACCTTCGCGTACTAATGCGGCATCAATATTCACCTCAGACATATCATTGACAATCACGGCAATACGGCGGCCTTCACGATTATTTAAAATATGGTTGAGTAATGTGGTTTTTCCTGCACCCAAAAAGCCTGATAAAACAGTGACGGGAAGCTTGGCAAATGAGTTGGCGATTGCAGTGCGCATGGCTTGATCTCTTCGAATAATATTTAAACTGATCATGGCTGGCCATTTAGATATGGCCAGATCACAGGCGTAATCTATTTCTAAACCATAATAATGTTATGTTATAACATAACTATTGATCAAGTTTTTATTCCGCTTTTGTTTAAATCAATTTACTTAGTCGTTGAAAAAATTGCTTTTATAGTCCCTGACAAATTGAGGTTTTGTAGTGATGGTCAGGCCCCCATGCACGGAATCCTTGGCTATCAATATGGATTTGTCCTGAAGCATAAACACCTAGTCCCATATTAAGCGCTTGGCCTTTTGTGGCCCAAAACTGACAAAGTTTGGTTTTGGTTTGCTGAATATTGAATTGGTCTAAATCGGTAGGCTGTTCTGGCCCAATTCTAAAATCAAGCGCTGCATTAAAGACATGTCGGGAAGCATCAGCACCACCTGCACAGCGGTTTAGAGATAATGCTCGGTAGACCGAAGTCACTTCAAAATCATTAATTACACCATCCTCAACTAACGCTTTTAAAATGCTAAGCGTCGGAACAATATTGGACCAAATCTCGCGTGGTGGCACCGCGTAAGGCTCAACTCCACATTTTTGCCAGTCTCGAGCTGAGCTTAATAATTCATGGTCTGGCACTAAATCGGCAAGACCCTTTTGTTTAAGAAATTGCTTGTAAGCTTGCACAGACTGACGATGATCTGCTGTTGCTAACCATGCAACATACGCCTCAGGCTGAGGCTTTATTCTGACCACTGTTTTTGTAGGTTGAGGTAAAGAGGTCTGGTTGTGCAGAGGGATTGTTGGCTTGGGAGTTTGAGTGCTACACGCTGTGAGAGATAATAAAATTAAACCGAAATAACGCTTCATAAATATGCTCTATCTTCACCAAAAATGGGAAAATTGCTCATCATCAAATTAATGAAATGTTATATTATAACAATAATAAAATCCTTTAATTTCTGTTGCTAAATTTTAAAAATAAAAAAGGACGTATGAGATACGTCCTTTTTTAAATACAACTCAATAATTTATTAAATATCTGCTTCTAAGGCAGGTACAGACTGCTCAGCTTTTAATTTTCGGCGTTTAAATTGGTAAGCCACCATCAAACACAAGATCCAGCCAGGAATCATCATGACCGCAACACGCATATCTGGTGTTAAAGACATCACGACCAAAATACCCAGCATAAACAGTATGCATAGATAGTTGCTAAACGGATACATAAAGCTTGGGAACTTCGTTGTTTGCCCTTGGCGCTGCATATATTTGCGGAATTTTAAATGCGTCCATGAAATTACAACCCAGTTAATTACAATCGCTGCAACCACAAGCATCATGAGTAAACCAAATGCTTTTTCAGGGAAAATATAATTTAACAGTACACATAAAATAGTGACTGCCGCAGAAAGGATCACTGCGTTGGTTGGAATACCGCGTTTATTAATACGTGCAAATACTTTTGGTGCATTTCCTTGTTGTGCAAGGCCTAATAACATACGGCTACTGCAATAACTTGTCCCGTTATAAACTGAAACCGCAGCGGTCAAAATCACAAAGTTCAATAACGTTGCTATGCCTTGGCTATCTAAAGAAGCAAAGACCATTACAAACGGGCTTCCGCCTTGTGCCATTTGGTTCCATGGGAACAGCGAGAATAAAACAAAAAGCGTCGCAATGTAGAAAATCAAAATACGATAAATAATTTGATTCACAGCTTTAGGTAAAGTTTTATCAGGGTCACGTGCTTCAGCTGCAGTAATACCGAAAAGCTCAATACCACCAAAAGCAAAAATAATGACCGCCATTGCCATCACTAAGCCTTCAACACCGAACGGGAAGAAACCGCCAAGTGCCCAAAGGTTTGAAATGCTTGCCTGTGGACCTGCTGTGCCTGTTGCAAGTAGATATGAACCAAAGCCAATCATTGCAAGAATCGCTAAGATTTTGACAATAGAAAACCAAAATTCCATTTCGCCAAAAAACTTAACGTGTAGCAGATTAATGCCATTAATTAAGACAAAGAAGGCTAAAGCAGATGCCCACGTCGGGATTTGCGGCCACCAATATTGAATGTAAAGACCAATTGCGCTTAGTTCTGCCATACAGACGAGTACATTGAGTACCCAATAGTTCCATCCTGACATGAACCCTGCAAATGGTCCCCAATATTTGTAGGCAAAATGACTAAAAGATCCACTAACTGGCTCTTCTACCACCATTTCACCAAGCTGACGCATCATTAAAAAAGCAATAAATCCTGCAATGGCATAACCGAGGATGACCGATGGACCTGCTAATTTAATCGATTGTGATATACCAAGAAAAAGCCCTGTGCCAATCGCCCCACCCAATGCAATAAGCTGGATGTGCCGATTACTCAAACCATGTTTCAGGTTTCCTTGCTCTTGTGCTGACATATGATTATTCTCATCCGTGTCACGTAATTTTTTTCCAATAAATTACGTATATCATAAATTGATCAAACTTTCATAGAGATTCATGAAAAAATAATTGCGTGACTTTTCTCATGACCGCGAATGAAAACAGAAAATACAAGAAATGACAATTATTATGAAATGTGTAATTAAATTATGTATTGCGTAATTTGATGAAATCAGTATTATAGAGACATGAAGCAATTGGTTGTGCTCGGTCTATATCAAACTCATAAGACAAAAGATGATCTAAGCAAAGGTTAAAACTTATTGAGTAGCTCAGTCCTAGACCGAACTTTTATTTGTATAAGACCCGAGATAAAGACAAGGAAGCGAAAATGGAACAAAAACTAAACTCTTTTATTGAAGTTTCACCTCAATCAGATTTCACTATTCATAATTTGCCTTACGGTGTTTTTAGCAGAGCTAACGAAAGTGAGCGTCAAGTTGGTGTAGCTATTGGTGATTGGGTGATTGATCTCGCTGCTCTTGAAAAGCATGGTCTTTTAAAACTTTCAGAACAAGACACATACTTTAACCAGCCTACTCTGAATAAATTTATCGAGTCTGGAAAAGCCAACTGGTCAAAAGTTCGTAAGACACTACAGTCTCTTCTCTCGGTTGAAAATTTAACGCTTCAAGAAAATGAAGCATTGCGTCAGGAAGTTTTGGTTAAGCAAGACAGCGTTACTTTGCATTTACCACTTCAAGTATCTGGTTATACCGATTTCTATTCTTCTAAAGAACATGCCACCAATGTAGGCTGTATGTTCCGCGACCCTAAAAATGCTTTACTGCCAAACTGGACTGAATTGCCTGTTGGTTATAACGGCCGTGCTAGCTCTGTTGTCGTCAGTGGCACTCAAGTCGTGCGTCCATCTGGTCAAATTAAACTTCCAAATGAAGAGCGCCCAGTTTTCTCAGCTACGCGTAAACTCGATTTCGAACTTGAAACAGCATTTGTTATTGGTAAACCAACAGAGCTTGGCCAGCCGATCTCTATTGAAAATGCTTGGGATCATATTTTTGGAGTGGTATTACTCAATGACTGGTCAGCACGCGATATCCAGCAATGGGAATATGTGCCTTTAGGCCCTTTCAATTCAAAATCATTTGCTAGTGCCATCTCACCTTGGGTAGTCACACTTGAAGCACTTGAGCCATTTAAAGTGGAAGGCCCAAAACAAGAGCCTAAACCTTTAACGTATTTACAAGAAAATATCGCGAATAGTTATGACATTAATTTGAGTGTTGAAATTCAAAGCCCGAAATCGGCACAAGCTGACGTGATTTGCCAAACTAATTTCAAATATATGTACTGGTCTATGGCTCAGCAGCTCACTCACCACACCATTGGCGGCTGTAACGTTCAGGTTGGTGATTTAATGGGTTCAGGTACTATTTCAGGTTCTACACCAGATTCGTATGGCAGCTTGCTTGAGCTTACATGGAACACCACCAAGCCTTTAACACTTGCCAATGGTGAAACTCGTGGTTTCTTGCAAGACGGCGATACACTCATTATGAAAGGTCACTGTGAGAAAAATGGTATTCGCATTGGCTTCGGTGAAGTTCGAAATACAGTCCTTCCTGCATTAAATTTCGATTTTGCAGAAACTTCGGAGCCTGACTATGAAGCTGTATAGTTACTTTCGTAGCTCTGCAGCCTACAGAGTACGGATTGGTCTAAACATTAAAGGTTTAGCTTATGAGACTGTTCCAGTTCATCTGGTAAAAAATGAACAGCAAAGCGAAGACTATTTAAAGTTAAACAGTAGTGCTCTAGTTCCGACTTTAATTGACGGCGATTTAACCTTGTCTCAATCGTTAAGTATTTTGGAATATCTAGATGAGCAATATCCAGAAACCAAACTACTTCCAAGTGATGTGCAAGAGAGAGCAAAAGTTCGCGCTTTTGCTCAAGCAATCGCTTGCGATATTCATCCATTAAATAACTTACGCGTACTGAAATATTTAAAAAATGACTTAAATGTTTCAGATGAGCAGAAAAATTATTGGTATCAGCACTGGATTATTGAAGGCTTTCAAAATCTCGAACAGCAACTTCAAGATTCAAATGGACAATTTTGCTTTGGACAACAAGCAACTATTGCCGATTGCTGCCTGATTCCACAGGTCTACAACGCGAAACGCTTCAAGATTGATTTATCTGCGTTTCCAAAAATTGAATCGATTTATCACCATTGTTTGTCTATCCCAGCCTTTTATAACGCGGCGCCAGAACAACAACCAGATTGGGAATAGTAAAAAGGAGTTTTAATATGACATTTGCTATTAAAAAAATACATCACGTTGCATATCGTTGTAAGGATGCGAAAGAAACTGTTGAGTGGTATAAAAAAATGCTCAATATGGACTTTATTTTAGCTTTTGCTGAAGACCATGTGCCGTCAACTAAAGCCTTTGACCCATACATGCATTTATTCTTAGATGCTGGTCAAGGCAACGTTTTAGCATTTTTTGAATTGCCAACTCAACCAGAAATGGGTCGAGATGAAAATACTCCGCAATGGGTACAACATATTGCTTTTGAAGTTGAAGACTTAAATGCGTTGATGGCTGCCAAGCAACATTTAGAAGAAAATGGTGTGAAAGTTTTAGGCGTAACCAACCATGGTATTTTCCACTCAATTTACTTCTTCGATCCAAATGGCCATCGTTTAGAACTGACTTATAACGATGCTCATGCTGAAGAAAAAATTGCAAAAATTACAGAAGAAATGAAAGCTGAAATGCTAGAGGAATGGAGCAAAACCAAACGCGCTCCGCACCATACTCATTTCTTGCATGAAGAAGAGTTAGGAACCTAATTTTTAAAGAGCGTAATAAAAAATCGGCATTGATTAGAATTGTTTTAAGAGCAGTTCTATATCAATGCCGATTTATATTATTTAAAACCGCTAAATTTCTAGAAAATTGCGCTATAAATAAGAGCATAGTGATTTAAAAAAATTGTTGGTTATTAAACATGTCAATTTCGCTAATAGAAAAAGGTGATTTCTATTTTTCACTAGGCTCAGGCATGATGTAAAACGCGCCAATTTCAATTTATGTTTTGATCGTCACTGTTTAACAGCTGAAGTAAATTTATTAAGGGTATTTAAATGATTGAAGAAAAAGTATCTGGGGGGGTTCAATCACTTGAAGTCGGTTTATCTGTACTAAACGCCCTTTTGGAACACAATCAACCTATTATTCTCAAAGATCTGTCTAGCAAGCTAGAAATGCATCCTGCCAAGGTTCACCGCTATCTGGTCAGCCTTATTCGCATGGAATATGCAAAACAGCTTGATGATGGGCAATATGCTTTAGGTGATCAGGCATGGCGCTTAGGTCTCAACTGTGTCCAGC
This sequence comes from Acinetobacter sp. AOR18_HL, assembly GCF_027855145.1. NCBI lineage: Bacteria > Pseudomonadati > Pseudomonadota > Gammaproteobacteria > Moraxellales > Moraxellaceae > Acinetobacter > Acinetobacter sp. AOR18_HL. The sequence goes on along the minus strand of NZ_JAKTIG010000013.1, from coordinate 10,469 downwards.
ATAGCGACACACTACAGCTGGTACAGCATTTAATTTACGACCTACAAAACAAAATTGGTTGCGGTATACAAATTAGTAAATGGTCACCAAAAGGCCCTGTCGTGGTTCAGTCGATTGAATCAAACCACCCTATTTCGATTGTCACTAAAGTCGGCTCGATTATGCCTTTAGTCAATTCTGCTGCTGGACGTTTATTTGCTTCTTATCTTCCAGAACATTTTGTTCGTCCCTTAATGGAAGCAGAATGGCAAAAGCATCAGGAACTTGGTCTGCACATCGCACCGCAAAACTGGCACGCATTTACAGAGCTTAAAGACACCATTCGCCAGCAACAAATGTCGGCAGCGAAAGGTGATTTACTGACAGGAATTAATGCGGTGGGTTTACCTGTGTTTAATTCAAACCAAAGCATTGAGTTTTGTATTGTCGCACTAGACAGTGAAATGTTTTTACCAGTCGACCCTCACAGTAAAACGATTGAAATCTTGAAAAATGAAGTGCAGCTCATCAATCAATATATTAAAAGCCGCTAATCAATAGCGATAAAAAAACCAAGAGATCAAACTCTTGGTTTTTTTAGATCAGGAATAAAGCTCAGCTTATTTATTTAGTTTCTAATACACCACGGCGAATCTGGTCACGTTCAATCGACTCAAATAACGCCTTGAAGTTACCTTCACCAAAGCCGTCATCATCTTTACGTTGAATAAATTCAAAGAAAACTGGACCAATCATGTTTTCAGAGAAAATTTGCAATAACAGCTTTTTCTGACCGTCTTTAGTATTACCATCAAGCAAAATACCGCGCTGTTTTAATTCATCAGTCGGTTCACCATGCTCAGGTAAACGATCTTCTAGCATTTCATAATACGTATTTGGCGGCGGAGTCATGAATTTCAGACCAAGGCCTTTTAACTTATCCCAAGTCGAGATTAAGTCATCACAAATAAACGCGATATGCTGAATACCTTCGCCATTAAAGTCAGAGAGGAACTCTGCAATTTGGCCGTTTCCTTTGTCTGAATCTTCGTTTAGCGGAATACGGATCTTACCGTCTGGTGCTGTTAATGCTTTAGACGTTAAACCTGTATATTCGCCTTTAATATCAAAGTAGCGAATTTCTTGGAAGTTAAAGATTTTCTCATAGAAGTTTGCCCAATACTCCATACGGCCTTTGTAGACGTTATGAGTTAAGTGGTCAATCTCGTTTAAACCTGCCCCTACTGGACGTTTCTCAGCATCATCAAAGAAAACAAAGTCATTTTCATAAATATCACGGTCAACTAAAAAGATTGGCATACCACCAATACCTTTGATTGCCGGGATGTTGAGCTCCATTGGCCCAACTTTTGAATACATTGGTTCAGCACCAAGCTCTACTGCTTTTTGGAAAGCTTTTGCTGCATCACGTGTTTTAAAACCCATCGCACAAGCAGATGGACCATGTTCATTAAAGAAGAATGAAGCATAAGATTCTGGCTGATAATTCAGGATAATATTGATATTTCCTTGACGCCATAAGTACGCTTCTTTCGATTTATGCTTGGCTACTTTTGAAAAGCCGATTGTTTCAAAAACTGGATCTAATTCATTTTCTTTTGAAACAAACTCAATAAATGCAAAACCGCATAATTCTAATGGGTTCTCTAAAATATCCATCTAGTTTCCCTCTGGTGATTACCTGTTCCGTTTATCTCTATTGCTGATGAACTCAGCTCCTTTCTCTATAGAATACGTTGCTATTGGGTGAGTATTTGAACCGTCAAATTGGCTTAACCCAACGCATCCTATGAGAAAAAAACGAGTCATTAAAATGAAGATATGATGAGCGTAGAGCTTTTAATGATTAATTTCCGTTCCATGTGGTGTTTATTTTCCATACACACTGTCCTTTGTTATCTAAAAGTACGATTGAGATTTTTCAATAAACCTTTAAAAATCGTCTTTTCCTAAAAATCATTTATAGATTTATGGAGACCAACATCCTTGTTGGATCTCCAATGGCCATTTACCTTGAATTAGATGCTACTAAAAACAATTAAATTATGCAATACATAACTTAATTATGAATTGCATAATTTTAGTAATCTTTTAGTTTGCCTGTTTTTAAAATCAATTGTCATATTCGATATTCTGTTTATGATTCTTTATCTTCAAAAATCTCTCTTGCTTTGAGTTTGGAAAACTATGCTTTTAGTCAGCGCATGTTTAATTGGTGAACCTGTTCGATATGATGGTAAATCCTGTCCAAATACCCGACTTAAGCAGCTATTAATCAATAAAAAAGCCCAAGCATTATGCCCAGAGCTATTAGGTGGTTTTACCACTCCCCGTTTACCTGCAGAAATTGTGGGCGGAACAGGTCAAGATGTGCTTGATGGCAAAGCAAGAATTACTGATTTATCTGGTTTAGATGTGACAGAGTTATATTTAAAAGGTGCTTACCGCACCCTAGAAGTTGCACAGCAAATAAAAGCAACTTGTGTGGTTTTAAAAGAGAATAGCCCATCTTGTGGTAGTCAAAAAATTTATAACGGTACTTTTCAAGGTGAGAAAATTACGGGAGTTGGAATCACCACGGCGCTTTTGCAGCGCCATGGCTTTGAAGTAATTTCTGAAAATGAGATTGAAGATTGGTTAGTAGAACATCCTCTTTAAGAGTGTGTTGATCTACCTAATCAAAAACCTCTTAATTGTTTTCTAAAATGGAAACAGATGGCACTCATTAGACAAGCCACTAAATAACTTATGGCAGCCATCCACCAGAAGCCATAAATTCCCATCGCAGAAATCGAGATATCCTGCCAATGCAGTCCTTTGTAGGCCATCCACCAACCACCGCCTAATCCGAAACATAACACCACGACCAAGAAAATCAGCATTGGTAAAATCGACACATCCCAACAACGCAGCAAAGAGGTCAATAACGTCATTAAGCCATCTAGAAAGTGAGACAGACATACAATCAACAACAACGATGCAGCCAAAATCTGCACGGCCAAATCGTCTGAATATAACGTGACAATTAAGTCCCTCTCCAGCCATAAACCCAGAGATAGACTGCCACTCACTGCCATAATCACCCATATACTTTGTCTGGCAATTTTGTTTGCTTCTTGCATGTTCCCGCTGCCCATAGATCGTGACACCAAAATGCTATAGGCCGAGGCAATTGATGAAGGAAAAATAAACATGAACCCGCCAGTGCTTGCGACAATTTGATGGGCTGCTGACACTACACTCCCAAAAGGCAAAATCAGAATGGCAACCGAACAAAATGCAACGACGTCCATCAACGCCATGATCGCAGTCGGTATACCTATTTTTAAAATCATACGCAGACTTTGGCAGCTATCTTCAACTGACTGCTCTGGTTGTTCAATAAAGATGTATCCTTTCTCTAGGAAAAACAGGTAATAAATAGCCAGCATAAACCACCGTACAATAAGGGTGGCTAACAAAGCCCCTATCGCACCGAGTGGCGGAATTGAAAATGAAGCGACACCATAAATCAAAAGATAGGACAAAATAATTTTAAGAATGAAGAAAATACTATCTGATAGTAAAACCTTATGCGCATTTTCAGTGACCTGAGACAAAGCTGTAAATAAGCGCATCAGTAAATGGGCAGGTAAAATAAATACCAAAAGCCAAATACAGTTTTTAGTAATTGACACAACATGTTCAGATGCACCAAATAATTTTGGTAAATCGCGGAACAAGTAAAGCAAGCCAATACTCAGCAATGCCGAACATAACATCAGCCAGATGCCTTGAATAAAAATTTGACGAATGCGTGGTATGTCATGGGAACCATAAGCTTCTGAAAGCTTGAGCATCACACCTTGCAGAATTCCCATACCAATGACATAAATCACTGTATATAAAGATAAGGTTACCGATAATGCTGCTACATGATCGTTACTAAAATGCCCTACATAAGCAATATCAATCAATCCACTTAAAACTAGAATTAAATTGCTTGAGAGCATGGGAATAAATAATTTAAAAATCTGATTCATCAAGGAAATGCCTTATTTTTCTTTACGATTTATACTCATATTCACGTTATTTTTAGTGCATAAATTCAAAGCAAAAGACATACCAGTTCTAGCTTTAGCTCCCCTAAAATATGCTTTAAATGAAAAGGCCAAACTATTCATTTGGCCTTCTTTCCTAATGAATGTTGTTTATACAGTTATTCTTGTTTGTGTTTACTTGCCCAATAAGTCGCAAGCGCAGGCCCAGAAATATTATGCCAAAGACTGAAAATTGCGCTTGGTACAGCTGTAATCGGAGAAGCAGCAAAATGGACTGCTGCAAGTGCAACACCTAAGCCTGAGTTTTGCATCCCCACCTCAATAGCAATCGCCTTACTGTCCGCATAAGGTAATTTAAAGAAACGCGCTGCGGTAAAACCTAATAAATATCCAAGCCCATTATGTAAGATCACCACTGCTAAAATAAGCAAACCAGACTGTAAAATTGCTGCTTTGCTTCCACCAATAATAGCTGCCACAATCGCTACAATTGCAATGACCGAAACTAAAGGCATCACTTGAATATAAGATTCGACCTGACGTTTAAGCCATGTTCTTAAAATCAAACCAACGATAATAGGTAGTAGCACCACCTGCAAAATCGAAATAAACATTGAAGCTGCATCAATCTTTAGCCATTGGCTGGCAAGCAGATAGAAAATCGCAGGGGTTAATACAGGTGCTAAAAGTGTTGATACCGATGTACAGGCTACCGATAAAGCCACATTGCCTTTGGCCATATAGGTAATCACATTTGAAGCCGTTCCCCCTGGGCAACAACCCACCAAAATGACCCCAACCGCAATTTCAGGCGGTAAATTAAATAATTTACATAAAACATATGCCAAGCCAGGCATTACGACAAACTGCGCTACCACCCCAATCAATACCGCTTTAGGGCTTTGTAATACTCCTTTAAAGTCATCGACGGTCATGGTCATTCCCATACCAAGCATAATAATGCCCAAAATCCATGGGATGTATGCTTTGAGCCAGACAAAAAGTTCAGGCTGCCATAGCGCTAATGCTGCAAAAACAATCACCCATAGGGCAAAAGTTTTTTGAATAAATTGGGTAAAGCGTAGGAATGCAGCCATACTTTCTATCCCTAAAAATTAAAATATGAAAGTTAAAAACCAGAGCAATATACTTAGCGCTTACTCAACAGATCAGTCGACTGAATACGGACAACACCTTGCTGCTGCATGGTTTGCCATGCTTGTTCTAACGAACCATTCAGATCAATCCCTTTACAAGCATCTTCAACCACTAAAGTTTTAAAACCTTGCTTAACTGCGTCTAAAGCAGTCCATGCTACACAAAAGTCCGTAGCAATTCCGACCACATAAACCGTATCAATACCGCGCTCTTTTAGATAACCCGTTAAACCCGTCGTTGTAGAGTGATCAGCTTCTATAAAAGCCGAGTAGCTATCAATATGAGCATGAAAGCCTTTTCGAATAATCAGTTGAGCTGTCGGAATATTTAAATCAGGATGAAACTCGGCATCTTGAGTACCTTGTACACAATGCTTAGGCCAAAGCACCTGTAGTCCATAGTCGAGTTCAATTGTTTCAAATGGCTGCTTGCCAAAATGATTGGCTGCAAAAGAGATATGATTATCCGGGTGCCAGTCCTGAGTCAGGACGACATTTTCAAAACAACCAGCAAGTTGGTTAATGGTTGGAATAATTGTATCGGCGTCGGCAACTGCTAAATTTCCACCCGGTGTAAAACCATTTTGTACATCAACTACGATTAAAACCGCATTTTGTAGTTGTTTATTCATTTTCATGTCATCTTCAATCCCAACTGGGAAATTGCATTCTATCTTGCCACAAAAAAAGCCCATATTAAGTAAGGCTCAGTCGAATCAAGCCGTATTGTTATGTTTACTAGGTATTCTTAGCGCGCAATAATGAAAACATCCTATCTTTTCCTCAAGTTTACATCGCGATTATCCGTTAGGCGTATTGTTCTTATGCGTCTGATCAGTCATAATTTGCATAATTGTCATTCAACAATCTGTTATTGTTAGAACTGGACAATCAAAATACTGCAACCATCCCACATTTTGTTTTTCTTACCTCAGATTCGGATGGATAAATAGGATATTTTTAAAAATGACTCAGCAAGCACAGACCATTCAAGGCTCAATCGTCGCAATCGTCACACCCATGTTGAAAGACGGCGGTGTAGATTGGAAGGGTCTTGAGAAGCTGGTTGAGTGGCACATAGAACAAGGTACAAACAGTATTGTAGCCGTCGGTACAACCGGCGAAGCCTCAACATTGAGCATGGAAGAGCACACACAGGTTATTAAAGAAATTATTCGTGTAGCCAATAAACGTATTCCAATTATTGCCGGTACTGGTGCAAACTCAACCCGTGAAGCAATCGAATTAACTAAAGCTGCTAAAGACCTCGGTGCTGATGCAGCTTTACTTGTAACACCATATTATAACAAGCCAACCCAAGAGGGCCTTTACCAACACTATAAAGCGATTGCTGAAGCTGTTGAATTACCGCTTATTCTCTATAACGTACCTGGTCGTACTGGCGTAGACCTTTCAAACGACACAGCTGTACGTTTAGCAGAGATCTCGAATATTGTTGGCATTAAAGATGCAACAGGTGATGTACCTCGTGGTAAAGCTTTAATTGAGGCATTAAACGGCAAGATGGCTGTGTACTCAGGTGATGATGAGACAGCATGGGAACTTATGCTTCTTGGCGCTGATGGTAATATCTCGGTTACTGCAAATATTGCACCTAAAGCAATGAGTGAAGTATGTGCTGTTGCGATTGCCAAAGATGAACAACAAGCGAAGACGCTTAACAATAAGATTGCAAATTTACACAATATTCTATTTTGCGAATCAAACCCAATTCCTGTGAAATGGGCACTACATGAGATGGGACTGATTGATACTGGTATTCGCTTACCACTCACTCCTCTCGCTGAGCAATATCGCGAACCTCTCCGCAATGCCCTAAAAGATGCGGGAATTATTTAATAAGAGCAATTTATGATGCAATTACGTCTTGGTTTAGTCCTTGCAGTTTCAGCCTTAAGTTTAGCTGGTTGTGGTCGCTTCGCAATTAATAATCACTCTTTAGATTATAAAAATGCCAAGCAACTTGCCCCGCTTGAGTATCCTGCCGATGCAACTGTACGACCAGCGACACCTTTGTATCCTGCACCAACTGTAGAACAGCGCGCTATCGATAACGCACCGAAGTTTGAAAATAAGCGTGGCAACCGCTATGCACTGCCACGCCCTGAACAAACGCAAGGTAATGCGACACTAGATGCCTCTGCTCAAACGACGACTGCGCTTGGACGTCCTCAGCTTGTGACTGACGGTAATAAAAACCCGTTGTTAAAAGTTGATGGAAATACAGCCGAGATCTGGCAATACACCAAAGCAACTTTAAGTACTTTAAATTTCAACATCATCGCTCAAGGCAGTAATCAAGCGACGATTAAAGTAAATGACAATACTTATGTGCTTAAACTTACTGGTGTAGGTTCTAGTCATACTCTTGCTCTATTTAATGTAGATAACACTTTTGCAAGCCCAGATGTGGCTACTGAAGTGCTAAACCAGATTTACCAAAATTGGCCAGCCTAGTCGTTTACTAGGCATTTTTTTTAAAAAGGTTCCCTCATGTTAAAACAAACCTTGCTCTATACTGGTAAAGCAAAATCTGTATATGAAACAGACAATGCCGACCATCTGATTTTAGTCTTTCGTGATGATGCCTCTGCGTTCAACGGCGAAAAAATCGAACAACTAGATCGTAAAGGCAAGGTGAACAACCGTTTTAACGCCTTCATCATGGAAAAACTTGCTGCTGCGGGTATTGAAACGCATTTTGAAAAATTGCTTTCTCCAACTGAAGTGCTTGTTAAAAAACTTCAAATGATTCCAGTTGAATGTGTAATTCGTAACTACGCAGCTGGTTCTCTATGCCGTCGCTTAGGTGTAGAAGAAGGTAAAGAGTTAACTCCTCCTACATTTGAATTGTTCTATAAAGATGACGGTCTAGGCGACCCAATGGTTAACGAATCTCAAGCGATTGCTTTAGGTTGGGCAACTGCTGAACAGTTAGAACAAATGAAAGTTTTAACTTATAAAGTAAACGATGTATTAAAAGCTTTATTTGCTGAAGGCAACATGATTTTGGTGGACTTCAAGCTTGAATTCGGTGTTTTCCATGACCGCATCGTGCTTGGTGATGAGTTCTCTCCAGACGGCTGCCGTTTATGGGATAAAGACTCTAAGAAGAAACTCGACAAAGACCGTTTCCGTCAAGGTTTAGGCGGTGTTGTTGAAGCTTATGAAGAAGTTGCTGCTCGTTTAGGCGTAGATTTATCTGACATCTAATCAGTAAAACTTCATAAAAAACCGGGCTAAAGCCCGGTTTTTTTATATTCAGCGCCATGCGCCCCAAACAATGTAGACAGATTTGTCTATTTCTATAAATTAACACTTGCATAAGCTTAATTTAAAACACTAAAATCTAAAAAAACACAAAGTACTTCACAATAATTAAATTTAAAAACTCGGGTGAACCTATGGAATTATCTAAGCTTGAAAAGAGATTAATGAATCATCCAATCCATTTTGGTGAAAATCCTTTGGTCTTATTAAACAACTTTAGTACTTCTGCCTTAAAACAAGGCTGGAGTCAGGCAGAGGTTGAATCTGTTATTGCTAAAGCCTCTCAAGGCGACTATATGGCACTCATCCGTACTTTAAGAGCTTATACTTTTCTTTGATTTTGTGATTGATGATCTGACCATTGTGCATTCGATTTATAAAAAGACACATAAAGCTGTTATGAATAGACTAGATTTATCCTGAACACTGCCTTAACAATAAATAAAACAATAAATATAAGATATTTATTCAGTGAGGAGTAAACCTGATGGACCATGAAATAGAGGAAAAGAAAATCGAGAAAACTTTAAGCTGGCGTGAAAAAATGGCAGTCGAAGAACATGAGAAACTGTCACCCCGTCTGGTTTATGAAATTATCCGCCGTGATGGTGCCGAAGAGCTTGATCGTCCAACAACTGCATTGATCTTTTCAGGGATTGCCGCGAGCCTGTAAATTATTTTGTGTAAGTTCCATTTTTTATAAATGATCTTTTAATCGATCATCGAACTGAATCGTAAACCAATTCATTGCTAAACGCCAATTTTGAATTGGCATCGTCCATTTCTTCGCAGCATTTGATGTTGCTAAGTAAATGACCTTCTTTACTGAGTCATCAGATGAAAAGATTTTCCTTTTCTTCGTTGAATGGCGTATTACGCTATTCAACGACTCAATCGCATTTGTTGTATAAATTGCATGACGTATTTCGGCTGGATAGCTAAAGATCGTTCGGATATTTTCCCAATTGGCCCGCCAGGATTCTCCAATTTTGGGATACTGGTGATTCCATTGATCACAGAAGATGTCTAGGGATTTTAAAGCATTTTCCTCTGTACTTGCCTGATAAATCGCTTTCAGACCCGACGTAACAGCTTTGTAGTCTTTCCAGCTTACAAATCTCAGGCTATTGCGTACAACATGCACGATACACAGTTGAATATCAGTATGAGGGTAAACAGAGGCTATCGCGTCAGGGAAGCCTTTTAATCCATCTACACAGGCAACAAGAATGTCCTGTACTCCTCGATTTTTTAGCTCTGTCATGACTGACAGCCAGAATTTGGCACCTTCTGTCTGAGCAATCCACATACCCAGTAATTCTTTTTGCCCATCCATATTGATGCCTAAAGCAAGGTATACGGACTTGTTAATCACATTGGAGTGCTGACGGACTTTGACAACAATACAGTCAAGATAGACAACAGGATAAAGGCTATCTAAGGCTCTATTTTGCCACTCAGTCACTTGCTCAATCACAGCATCGGTAACTTTGCTGATGAGAGATGCTGACACATCGGCATCGTACATTTCTTTGAAGAAGGCTACAATTTCCCTATTAGTCATTCCTTTTGCATACAGTGAGAGGATTTGGTCATCCATACTGGTGATGCGTGTTTGGTGCTTTTTGATAATTTGTGGCTCAAATGAACCTTCTCGATCACGGGGAATATCTAAAGCCAGTTGTCCATCTTGAGTTGTAATGGTTTTAGAACTAAACCCATTACGGCTATTTGAGCCTTTCTTGGGCTGATGCTTTTCATAACCGAGATGGTCTGAAAGTTCAGTATTGAGTGCAGTTTCAATCATGAATTTTTTAAAGACTGCTGTCATTTGGTTTAAGTCTTCTGGTGTTTTTAGACCTTTAGCCAATTCGGCAGCCATACTTTTGATTGTTGCTTCATCCATGTGAAGTACCTTTTGTAATTATCCTCTGAAGGATAAATGAAAATTAAGTACTTACACAAAATTTAGAACAGTCCC
>NZ_JAKTIG010000012.1:0-153842 GCF_027855145.1 Acinetobacter sp. AOR18_HL | reverse complement strand
CAATCTAATCACAAGTAACTGTTTTTCAACAAGTTTCTATCTGCATCACCGCCGATGGATGTGCATTATAGACCATCTCATCCCCTTTGCAACCCCTTTTTTAATATTAGTACAACAACAGTTCGCTTTTTAATCAAAAATGATAAAAATAGTCATTTTTTATATAAACATGGTTGTAAAAGCATCAATTTATCTAAAATTTTCTCGTCCTGATTCTTTTCTTGCCATCTAAGTGGACGACAATCAATATATTCACAGTATCCACCCTCTCCTTGCAGACACTGTTCATTCCAGCTTAATTGATATTGAAAGCTTCCCACATATCCAGCCGCCAACCCAAACTTATAATCACCACGACTTTGTGCATAAAGTTCAAAAATTATTTTTCCATTTTTCTCACATTGCCAAGAAAACTCCCTAGGCAAGTACATCTCTTTACCATTCGGTGTTTTAACCTTTGGATAAACTCGGTGGATATGTAAATTTACGTCTTCTGTAAAACTTTCAACAGGCTTCCCAAATTCTTGAATATCTAATCTTGAACATAAGATGATATTCCACTGATTTCTTATTTGTAAGAATGTAAGCTGCGTCGTTTCATTTAAGTTTATAATTTGGCATGTATAGAAACATAAAGACAAGAACGGCAAATGCAAAGCTCGCGCGTGTTTAAATCGCCCCAACCCTTCAATTTGATATTTCTGTCCTTTATAAAAAATTTCACCTTCACATATACATAATGTTGACCAATAGTCAGAAACACCCCACTGCAAAGCAGAGGCATTAGATATATTTTCTGGAATCTGAATTTTAAGATCACACCCCATTTCTGGGTCTAATCGCTGAAGGCGAATCATAGGAATTTGCCATTGAATCAGGTCGGTTTTATCAAATTGATATAGCGCCGAATCAAACTGGCATTGGCGTCGAATAGAATATGTTTTTAAATGTCCCACACTATGTTGGCTATTACTTACAAGCACTGTTGCAGTGTCGATAGCTGAAGTTGTAATGCTGTGGGCGTTATAACACAGAGGAATACGTGGCTGTCCCACTAAACTAATGTAATTAAAATAACGAAGTGGGGTAGGTAAATTTGGAAGGATCAAGCCTTGATAAACAATTTTAAAAAAGCCACGAGAAGGTTGATAAACAACCCCCTCTTTAGCATTAGGGCCCAGCTGCTGTAATTGATTAATTTCATTTATCAACTTAGGCATACTGAACCTCTTCTATTTTATGTTTTTAGTGTTTCATTACTCTTGCGTGCAAATAAAGTCGTAACAAAACCAGATAGAGCATAGATAATTGAAACTGTCAAAATGCCCATTGGAATATTATAAGTGATTGCCGCAAAAATCAGTACTACTGGCAACATAACTACAAAAGGAACGCGTTTACGATCCATCTGCTTGAAAGAATAATATTTAATATTGGAAATCATGAGTAATCCCACAATTACCATAAGAACAGCATTAATAGTTTGAATCGCAATATCACGTAAATCAAAAATGAAAGGATAATCGCGAGCAACCCAGACGAGTGAAATAATAATAATAGCAGCGAGTGGACTTGCAATGCCGATAAAATAACGCTTATCAACAACGCCAATTTGCACATTAAAACGCGCTAGTCGGAAGGCTGCGCAGGCTGTATAAACAAAACAACAAGCCAAACCAATACGACCTAAATCATGCAAACTCCAGCTATACATCAGCATTGCTGGAGCCACACCAAAAGCTAACAAGTCTGAGAGAGAATCATATTGCTCGCCAAAAGCACTTTGTGCGCCAATTGCTCGAGCAACTCGACCATCTAAGCCATCCAATAGCGCTGCAATAAAAATGGCATAGATCGCTTGGTTAAAATCCCCATTCATACTCGCAATGATGGAATAGAAACCGGACAACAGAGCAGCGGTTGTAATTAAGTTAGGCCAAAGATAAATACCTCGGCGCTTCACTTTTTGTCCTTCCGGATTATCTTCTTCTTCAACCACTTCAAATGTAATCCCATCAAATGAATGTTCATTATGAGTTAAATCTTGCTCTGGTTTAGGCGCATTTGTCATTATTTTCTATTCCAAACATGTGCATTGATTTAAGTTAACTGTTACTCACCTACCAACCAGCGAACAGCAGCATGACCACCAGTTTCTTGCATGCGAAGATGCGGGAATAACCATTGTAGTGCTTGGTCTGCTTGCTCAGAGAACTGCCAAGGTGGGTTAATCACTAATAGACCACAACCATTTAGACCTACAGGGGTGTCATCTGGCCATACACAAATTTCACAAACTAACTGACGGCGGATGCCCGTTTTAAACATTTTCTTTTCAAAACGTTCAATCATCGCTCGGTCTTTGATTGGATACCAAACTGCAAAAACGCCTGTTGGCCATTTTTTATAAGCTTGTTGTAAAAGTTCAACTAATTGCGGAAAGTCTTTACGTTCTAATTCGTAAGGAGGGTCGATCATAACCAGACCGCGCTTTTCTTTTGGCGGAATTACGCCGAGCAAGCCCTCATATGCATCACGCTCATGTAAACCTGCACGTTTATCACGAATGTTATGACGTAATTGCTGAAATACATCGCGCTGCATTTCAAATATAGTCGCCTTGTCGATTTCACGCATGCCTTGCAGAGCGAACCAAGGAGAACCTGGATAGCTTCCCTTACCTTCTTCAGAACGCAATTGTTCGACTAACTTCAAATATTGTTGGATTGCTTCAGGTGCCTGACGCTTTTCCATTTCAGATAGTTGAACTAGACGATGAATGCCTGTGAGAAATTCTCCAGACTTTTGTGCAGGTGCCAGAGATAAATCATATTTGCCGGCCCCTCCATGCGTATCGATATAACGATAAGGTTTATCTTTAGCATTTAAACGGTTGAGAAGCTGTAGCAAAAGCACATGCTTCATAACATCTGCAAAGTTGCCCGCATGGAAATGGTGACGGTAATTCATGTTGACTTTAATTCCTCAATTCAACAAATAGTTTAACATGAAAAAAATATTCTTTCGTAAGGTTGTGATCATCTAAAATAGAGCTGCTTGATATTTTTACGATCTACTCGAGGTTATATGCGTTCTCACTCACTTCCTGATTCATGGAATTTGGATCAAATTTTAGATGATTTAAATGCGCATGGCTTTGCCATTATAAATCAAGCATATCCAGATCAATATCGCGCACAGGTTTCTCAAGAATGTAGCCATCATATGGATGAATTTAGAGAAGCAGGCATTCAAAACGGCGTTGTAAGCAATATTCGTAGCGACCATATTCTCTGGATTAATGACCGGCTCCCTATTGCTCAGCAACATATTGAAACCTTAACTTTATTTTCACAAAGTCTAAATCAAGCATTCTATTTAGGGATTAAAGAGGTTGAAGCTCATTTTGCTCGTTATAATTTGGGTGAATTTTATGCTTTACACCGAGACAATCCTCAACAAAAAAATGATCGTATTATCTCAACTGTCTATTATCTACATCCAGAATGGCAAGAAGATTGGGGGGGACAATTGCGACTACAAGATAAAAATGAGAAATGGCATATTGTTAATCCCAAACCCAATCGGCTAGTTATATTCCAAAGCGATTTACTACATGAAGTATTAATTTCAAAACAACAAAGACTCTCTATTACAGCTTGGCTTCGTAGTGGAAATTCTATTTGGGTTTAAAGGTTACTCTTTAAATTTGATAAATGAACCCGATATAAGAGCTATTGATTAAAAAAGGTGATGGCGTATGTCTATTGAAAGTAAAACAATTGTGAACCGAATTGGTGAAACAGACCAACTTTATTTGACTAAAAATACGCCTGAGCTTGCTTTAGAGCGTGCTGAGTTACGCATGCAACTTGTAGTATTAAGTCGTGTTCGCCAAGAACAACTTCATTTCTTACAAGAAGCTATTGTCTTGCTTGAACAAGCTCGTATGGAATATGAAGAAATGCCATTGAGCTTATACCTTAATTTGTCTCTACACTTAGCCAAAGCCTATATGCTTTATTTTGAACTCAATAAAGAAAAACGTTTTGCGCTGATTACTCAACAAATTTTGAAGCCATTAGCACATCATGAACATGCAGATATCTATTTCTTTCTGGCATATGCGTCAGCAGCACGACAAGAGTCAGCATTAACACGACATTGGTTAACTAAATATTTATCAACGTCTACATGTGATCTTGAATTGCTTCATGGCCAACCCGTATTTGACCTTGTACGTCATGAGCCATGGTATAAAGATAAATTAAAAGTAAAAACACATTAAACTTTTAATGTAATAAAGCCTGTTTTACATATTACTTGTAAAACAGGCTTTATTTTTTGAACTTATTTTTTCACACTGTCTTCATGCAGTTGTTCATTAAGCTCATCAATAACCACAATCCACTCATCATCTTTTTCCCAATGACTCTTCAAAAAATCGCTTTGACCTTTTGACCAAAAAGATGCTTCATGTAATTTTTGCTCGGCTGGCAATTGATGTGTTTTGATAAAGTTTTCAATACTTGCTTCATCAGAATCTAAACCCAACTGATCAAATAAAAGCTCTAAAGTCGGTTGCTGTTCAAACATTGTTATTCTCCTATAACTTCTTTTAAATCATCTATTAACTAATCTAACAATAAAACGTTTTTACTTGCATGATAGTGTCTATATTTTCTTGTTGCTTTTTGTGTTTGCTTTTTCAGTATTTAATAAAAAAGCACTCTAAAAGAGTGCTTTTTAACTCATCAAGCTGATGAATTATTTTACCATGTCAGCAATTGCTGCACGTTCTTCTTCAAGCTCGTTTAGAGTGAAGTTGATACGCTCACGGCTGAATTCATCGATTTCTAAACCTTGAACGATTTTGTATTCACCGTTTTCAGTTGTAACAGGGAAACCGAACATAACGCCTTCAGGAATACCATAAGAACCATCAGATGGAATACCCATAGTTACCCATTTGCCGTTTGTACCAAGCGCCCAGTCACGCATATGGTCAATTGCAGCGTTAGCAGCAGAAGCAGCAGAAGACAAACCACGCGCTTCGATGATCGCAGCACCACGTTTACCAACAGTTGGAAGGAATACGTCTTTGTTCCAAGCTGGATCGTTGATTTTGTCTTTTAAGCTTTCGCCATTTGCAGTTGCAAAACGGTAATCAGCATACATTGTTGGAGAGTGGTTGCCCCAAACTGTTAAGTTTTCGATATCAGCAACTGCAACACCAGCTTTTTGAGCAACTTGAGTCAACGCACGGTTGTGGTCAAGACGCAACATCGCTGTGAAGTTTTTCGCTGGAAGATCTGGAGCAGATTTCATTGCGATGTAAGCGTTAGTGTTTGCAGGGTTACCTACAACTAATACTTTAACGTTACGGCTAGCAACTTCGTTTAATGCTTGACCTTGGCCGATGAAAATTTCACCGTTAACTTTTAACAAGTCAGCACGTTCCATACCAGGACCACGTGGACGAGAACCTACCAATAATGCGTAGTCAGCATCTTTAAATGCAACTTTCGGATCATCAGTCCCGATCATGCCAGCCAATAAAGGGAAAGCACAGTCATCAAGTTCCATCATTACGCCTTTAAGCGCTTGTTGTGCTTTTTCAACTGGAACTTCAAGCAATTGTAAAATAACAGGTTGATCTTTACCTAACATTTCACCGCTTGCGATACGGAATAATAAGCTGTAACCAATTTGACCTGCAGCGCCAGTCACGGCAACACGAACGGGTTGCTTCATGTAATTGTCTCCAATGAGTGTCCTTAATCGGGCTAAATAGGAATTCCATCTAACCAAATCATCATAAACGGCAAAGATTGTACTCTAAAGATTTGGCAGATGCATGTAAAAGCCACTCGTTTTCACCAAAAGTCTGATAGAAAATACAAATTAATCTTTACAAATAGATTCAATGTATGGTGAGCATTTCCTTACGAAATGTCTGTAATCTTTAATAACTACCTTTAATCATGATTTCACCAGGGCAATTCGATACCACATGATTTGCACACTGTTTATATTGGCCCTTTACCGTGTAACAAACTTTCACTTCCGTTAAGACCACATCCGAACGTGATAATTGACAACTAAAACGGATACCATTTTGAGGTAAGCTCGGATTAAGACGTACAAACTGCTGTCTTAACGCAGATTGCTGCATTTCAACATTTGTTGAACTTGTGAGACTGGCCGGAATTTTTAAACGTTCAGCGAAATTAATAACCGTACGGAAATATTGGCTTGCATTCATAGGAACGCATCCACCTACACTTTTCCATAGCTGTACACGAGCATTATTATCAGGCATAACCCGAGCTACGACTTTGGCTTGCAATGGAGATAAGGTTGCAGAACTGTCTGTTGAGCAGTTACCTTGGTTTGTTTCCGGCATAAGGCCTGTAATTGTCAGTGAATATCCTTCAAGACATTTACGTTGTTTTTGTTTAGAGGGATCTAATGCACATGCGGCAGGTGTCATTTGCACATGCATAACATACCCCTGTAAATTAACAGGTTCGGCATATAAAACGGAACTCATCAATCCTACTCCCGCACAGATGAGCCACCATGCAAGTTGCAAAATTGAACGAAGTTCCAAATATCTATATTTCATTTAATTAAAACTTGAATATGCCAATTAAAAGAAGATCCATCATCAACCACCTTAAAGTTAAGGCGACGTACGCATTGGAATGACTTTCATACGCTGCGATAACGACTGGGCCCCTTGACCCAATATTACGCCGTAATGTGTTGCATTCGTCATAACGTGCTTGACATAGTCTCTGGTTTCTAACAATGGAATTGTCTCAGTATATTGGTCAGCCGAAATTGATTGATAGTCCGGCTGCCAACGTCTAGCCCGATTAGGCCCCGCATTATAACCTGCTGTCGCCAAAACAGGGTTATTGCTTAATTGTCCCTGAATCATCGACAAATAAAATGTTCCATATCGAATATTGGTATTCATTTCATTTAATGCAGCCGGATTATAAGTTTCACCCATTTGACGTGCAATCAACTTCGCTGTATCAGGCATAATTTGCATAAGACCGCCCGCCCCAACGTGAGAACGCGCAGAAGTAACAAACCGACTTTCTTGACGCATTAAACCATAAGCCCATGCGGGGTCAATTCCTGCATTGTAACTATGGCTTACGACATTAGTCTTATGAGGAGTCACATAGCGATAAGTATCATTATGCTTATTTGTTGTACGATCTGCTGCATAAATTGCACGATCATACCAGCCCATGTCATGAGCACGCTTTGCCGCAGCTAAAAGTAAACCATCATCGTGCTGAAGATACGCTTGACGAACTGCCCAATTCCACTCTCGATTCGTATAAGTTGGATTTGCATTAATACGTCTTAAAGTAAAAGCACGATTAAAGTGAATATTCTGATCTAAACGTCTTAAATCACTTGCTGTCGGCTGATCATCATAAGGTTGATGGTTATAACGTTCACCTAAGCGATCTTTTGCTAAAAGGTTATGATAGTCATCACCAGCCTGAGCTAGTTTTCTATAAATTTGTTGTGCTGTTGCTTTAGAAGCACTATCACCACGCTGCTCTGACGCACGAGCAAGCCAATATTGCCAGCGATCTTCTTGCTTTTGGGTTACCGTCATACTATCAATAGCGCGAATTAAACTTTCCCACGCCCCAAAACGAATCGCCTGACGCGCATAAATTTCGGCTTCTTCTGGACTTAATGGATAACCATAACTTGCATCAAAATATTGAAGAACTTCACGATTAAAATTATTTTTCATTACCGTGGTGCCACCAATATAGGCTACCGTACGATATAAATATTTTTGAACATTTTGTGGCGTACCTTGGGCAACACGCTGCACATTTGAAAAAGCATTACTTAAGTCATTATTAGCTAAACGCCCTAACGCGAAAATTAAATAAGCATAATCTGCATCATTTGTTTTAGGCGCACTCCATAAATAATTGAGTGGGTTGGCCTGAATTTGGTTAAGCTGAGCCAAAGACAAATTCAAACCCAGAGTCTGTGCTGTAGCAAGCGCCTGCCCAGACAAACCTGAACGCAACTGCACCCACAGACGTTGTTGTTTATCTTGTGCGCTCATTAAAGGGCTAGATAACATCATGCGCCCTAAACCTAAGCAAGATTCTGGTTGTGACTCAGTTGCTAACCAAACATCTTTATATTCAGCAAAAACTAATGCATCACCGCTTTTCGCCCGCACCTGTGCCAAAGCACAATTTTCGGCTTGGTCAGGGTTGGTGACATAAGATAAGACGGGTTGTGCAGATGCAAAGTCAGCTTGTTTAACTTTTTCTTCAACATAATCGGCTGCTAATTTTTCAGCCATTGCTGATTGTGGATAGCGTTGAGCAAAGCTTACGATAGAGGCAGTAGGTTGAAAGCCAAGGTTTGTATTAAGTTTCCAATATTCTGGATAGTATCCCAACACATCATTTTGCATAGCAAGCTGATATTGGTCTAATAACACGGTATTACCACTATTTGCAGCATTTAGTGCATCATTAAACTGCTCTTCGGCAGCATAGGTAAATGAACAACCAAGTAAACACATAGCTCCTAACCAGCTACGATGCATATATTTATCTTTCATTACACGACTATGGATTGATGAGCTCTTTCTACTTGGTCTCATATATATGCTAAACCCTGACTATTCACCTTCAACGCATAGTTTAATTATTCTTCGTGCTTTCTTTTGTTGTGTTATGTAACTCTATGATTCAACATCATTAAAATTCACCTAATTTACTTCACAAAAACTGTCATGTTCTGAAAGTTTACTGTTATCGGTTCAGCTCAAATACTGCTATAATAGATGGTTTGACCCATTTTGGGCCAATTTATTCTTTTTTAGATCGATCTGTTAGGAGCCTGCATGACGGTTCAAACCTTCATTCCCAATGGTGCCAAAGCTGCCTCAGAAAACACTGTTACCCAGCCAACGCACACCACTGATGTTTCAATAAAAAAACTTTATATTGAAACTCAAGGGTGTCAGATGAATGAGTATGACAGTCACCGTATGGCAGATCTTTTAGGGGATTCTCACGGCTACGTTTTAACGACCAACCCTAATGAAGCAGACATTCTGCTCATGAATACGTGTTCTATTCGCGAAAAAGCGCAGGAAAAAGTATTTAGTGAATTAGGTCGCTGGCGCAAACTCAAAGACAAAAATCCTGATCTTGTGATTGGTGTCGGTGGATGTGTTGCGTCTCAAGAAGGTGACAACATTCAAAAACGTGCGCCTTATGTAGACATGATTTTTGGTCCACAAACATTACACCGTTTACCGCAAATGCTTGATCAACATAATGCTCAAGTAGAAAAACCTAAAAAAGATAAAATCAAACTGGTTGATATTTCTTTCCCAGATATTGAAAAATTCGACTTCTTGCCCGAACCACGTGTAGAAGGCTTTAAAGCATTCGTTTCTATTATGGAAGGCTGCTCTAAATACTGTTCTTTCTGTGTAGTTCCTTACACACGAGGTGAAGAAGTTTCTCGTCCATTAGATGATGTACTTGCAGAAATTGCAGGTCTTGCGGAAAAAGGTGTCCGTGAAATTTCACTTCTGGGTCAGAATGTAAATGGATATCGCGGAGAAACCTTTGAAGGTGGCATCTGTACCTTCCCTGAATTGTTACGACTCGTTGCAGAAATTCCAGGTATTGGACGTTTACGTTATACAACATCGCACCCACTTGAGTTCTCTGACGAGCTAATTCAGTGTTATGAAGATTTACCTCAAATGGTGTCGCATTTACACTTACCTGTTCAAAGTGGATCAAATGATGTTTTACAGGCAATGAAGCGAAATCATACGATTGATGTTTATATCGACAAGATTGCCAAGTTAAGAAAAATACGTCCAGATATGCATTTATCGAGTGACTTTATTATTGGTTTCCCTGGTGAAACTGATGAAAACTTCGCCGAAACACTTCAATTTATCAAAGACTTAGATTTTGATCATTCATATAGCTTTGTTTATTCAAAACGTCCAGGAACACCTGCATCAGACTTGCCTGATACTACGCCTGAGCACGTTAAGAAAGAGCGTTTAGCCCAAGTTCAGAAAGTGATTAAACAGTCTAGCATTGAAAAAACTGATGCAATGCTTGGCAAAATTGAACGTGTTCTTATTGAAAAAGTTTCGGACCAAGACCCTAATATTTTACTAGGTACAGCCGATAATACACGTCTAGTCACTTTTGTAGGTGATGCTTCTTGGGTAGGTCGTTTTGCAGAGATCGAGATTACTGAAATTAAAACTTTAAATTTAGTTTACGGTGAGCTCTTGAATCTTGAGCCTGACGTGGCGTAATGTAGAGGTATTCTAAAGTCTACTGAAAGGTTTTCTCTTGACTGCAGCGATTCGACGTACCGTAACATTTCCTGAAATTTCAATGGAACGTTTAAAGAGCATCTTGGGTGCCTATAATGGGCACCTTAAGCAAATTGAACAGCGTTTAGATGTCAAAATTACTCATCGTGGAGATGTTTTTCATATCGATGGTGAGATAGATGCTGTTGGGAGAGCCGAAGCATTATTGCAACGACTCTACGAAGAGTCTGAGGTATCCCAGCAAATCAGTGCAGATCTGTTGCATCTGTTAATTCAATCTTCTCAAACCGAACGTAATTTCGAGTTAGTTGGAGAAGAAATGGATGAACATGATGCACCAATGGATGTCTATTTCCAAACTCGAAAAGGCCGTATTAACCCACGTGGTGCCAATCAAAAACGCTACGTACAACGTATTTTGCAAAGCGATATTTCTTTTGGTGTTGGCCCTGCGGGTACAGGTAAAACCTATTTAGCAGTTGCCGCAGCAGTAGATATGCTCGAACGTAATGAAATCCAACGGATTTTACTTGTACGTCCTGCTGTAGAAGCTGGAGAAAAGCTAGGTTTCTTACCGGGTGATTTAACTCAGAAAATCGACCCATACCTACGCCCTCTTTACGATGCTCTTTACGAAATGCTTGGCTTTGAAAAAGTTGCCAAGTTAATCGAGCGTCAAGTGATTGAAGTTGCACCTCTTGCATATATGCGTGGTCGCACACTTAACCATTCATTTGTAATTTTGGATGAAGCTCAAAACACAACGCCTGAACAAATGAAAATGTTCTTGACCCGTTTAGGTTTTGGTTCTCGTGCAGTGATTACAGGTGATATTACCCAAGTAGATTTACCTCGAGGCCAACAATCTGGTTTGGCACATGCACTACGTGTACTCGAGAACATTAAAGAAATTCATATTACCCGTTTCCATTCCCGTGACGTTGTACGTCATCAACTTGTTCAAAAAATTGTTGAAGCGTATGAAGGTTGGGATGGTGAACAACAGCGTCTTAATGCTGAAGCACGTGCTGAACGTAAAGCACGTCAAGAAGCATTAGTTGCTGAAAACGATACAGCAGCAGACTTGCAACATCAGGATGCTTAAGGATTCATTTTGAAAATCAGTTTAAGTTTACAACAAGACTTTCAATCACCTGAGTTAGAGCTCAAACGAGCTCAACTCAAAAAAATTATTGAGACAACTTTACGCCACGTTGGTTATAAAGAAGATTGTGAAATTGGGGTTGCTTGCGTTGATCTGGAAGAAAGCCAGCAACTCAATTTGCAATACCGAGAAAAAGATAAACCAACTAATGTTTTATCTTTCCCAAGTGATATTCCAGAAGAAGTTTTACCAATGCTAGATGCCTTACCTCTAGGTGATTTAGTTATTTGTATTCCAGTGGTATTACAAGAAGCATTAGAACAGAAAAAAACTGCCCAAAATCATTTTGCACATCTATTAGTACATGGTGTTTTACATTTGCTTGGCTATGACCATGAAACTAGTGATGAAGATGCAGAAGAAATGGAAGGCTTAGAAATTGAAATTTTAGCAAAACTCAATATTGCTAACCCTTATCAGGAATAATGTGATTATTAGTAAAATGTGGATATCCTAAAAGTTATCCACATTTTTTAATTAGTGAACCTCAAATTCAGCTTCAGCTGGGTCAAAACGCCAAGTACGTACAATACGCAACTCCGAAATATCTTTCATATTCGCATCAAAATGCCCAAATGGTGCACCGCGACGTACTGAAGACTTAGCTGCTTCATCTAGTATTGAATGCCCTGAGCTTTCAAGCAGTCGGATTGCACGAATTCCGCCTTGAGCATTCAAAATAACCATTAAACGCACTTCACCTCTTAGCTGTTGCTGTTTGGCTTCTTCAGGGTAATAGCGATTACCGTAAAGCTCTACTTTTTCACGAAATTTATCTAAATAAATAGCTGAAGCCTCTTTCTTCGCTTGAATTCCGTCTACTGTCTTTATTTTTTGCTGACGGCTGAAATCTTGTTGGCGTTGCAAATATTGTGCTTCAAGGCTTGCAACCATGGCAGCTTTTGCTTGAAATTGACTTTGTAGTTGTTCTAGTTCTTTTTTTCTTTGGCTTGCATCCGCTTGTTTCTGCCAACTCAAAACCGTCATTAAAACTTTTTCTTCAAATTTAAGCTCTCTTTGTTGCTGTATCTTTTGCAAACTTTCTAACTCAGTATTTCCAGTTGAAGCATCATTGAGCATCGGATTTGGAGTATCACTAGAAGTCCGATGAGCTTCACGAAATGCGCCCGCACCTTGCTGATCTGCTTGCGCTAAAAAATCTGCTTGGTGAACTGGCTCATTGCTTGGCCGAATTGAAATTGCAATTTCTTTAGTAGATTGCTCTAAGGGGCTAGGCATGGCAAAGTGAATGAGCAATACAAAAATATGCAGTAAGATTGCCAATATTGTTGCGGCAATAAAGACTCGGTCTTGCCACCAATGATGAAAAGGCTCTATGGATAAACTTCTTTTGTTCAACATAATCTTAAAAGCATATAAATGCCTTTTCCCCACGGTTTAATACCGAATAAAATACAAACTGATATTCAAATATGGATAAAAGTGTGATTCACTTCAAATATAGGGTTTTATCCATTTTCATTTTGTCAAAATGTATCAAGTAAATTTGCTACACTGCAATATCAAAACCCGTTTTTTATCATAATAAAGATTGTGTGGGCTCTTTAGTAAATTATCTTCTGGAAGTTCTTTTATGCAAACGCTATTTTCCTCATTAGTCAGACGCCTTCAAAAAGTCTATAAAAAAGCAGAAGCATTCATTGAGGAAGAAAGAGATTTTACATTATCACAAACCTTTCTGAATGCTACTTTGCAACGTTACGTGACAAATAATGTTGAGTTTTTAGATGACCTACATGCAGATCTTTATCATGACTGGTTAAGATTATATGCAACCATGCATGTAAAAGGTTTAGAAACCACACTATCGGTTGATTTAAAACTGATCCAGATGGAATTTAATAAAGAACAACAACTTTTAGTTTTTGAACAAATTAGCAATACACAAATTATTGAAGCGAAATATAAAAACTTTTGGCAAAAGATCGCCGTAAAAGCCGCAGTTTTTTATTACCATAAAATTTTGAAAAAAGACCCTTTGGGGATGATTCTTGAACGTTTTAATGTAGCAGAAGAACGCGATGAACTCATTTTTCTTGATCTCAACCGTTGGTTTGGCAAAAAAGCCAGCATCATCGAAACATTAGGCAAAGTACATATAAATTACGCACGAGTGCGTGAAGCTGAGTTAGTTGTATTTGGAAATGTGAATTTAGCAGCCTTACTTTCTCGTGATCAGGACGACGATTTTGAAGAAGAATTCACAGATTCTGAAATAACGCCAATTCAGCAAAAAGATGAGTAAACGGTTTATAAATGAAGATGAATTAACTGCCAAAAAACACAAATAGATTACACATTTAGCATAAATCCTGATTTTTTCTCCATGATCAACAGGCATAATATGCTTAAGTTACAGATGCATCAGCACTGACTTTTTAGTCTGTACAAGGATATTTACTTATGGCAACAAAATTTCTGAAATCGTTTGGCATCGCAACAGGTATTTCAACAACTTTGCTTTTTGCAGGCTTCTCAAGCCATGCACTTGCCATGAGCCCATTTCAGGCAAATTATCAGTTTACTTACAATAATAAAGGCATGGGGTCGGCTACACGTGCCTTAAGCCAACAAGGTAATAACTGGACTTATAAATTCACTGCAAAAGCAGGCGGAATTGCGTCCGCAAGTGAAACAAGTAAATTTAGTTTCACCAATGGTAAAATTGGGTCTCAAAGTTTTAGCCGTACCAGCAAAATTTTGATTCATAACAACACCATGAGTATTAACTTTAATCCAAATAGCAAAACTATCTCTACCAAGAAAGATGATAAAGCTCGTTCATTTGCTTGGCATGCAGGCGTTCTTGATGAGTTAAACGCAGAGTTACAACTGCGTGAAGACTTAAAAAATGGTTCACTGAAGTCCTCTTATCCACTTGCAGATGCAAAAGAAGTTGAAAATCGTCGATTTGTAAAACAAGGTAATGAGAAAATTAAAACCTCTTATGGAACATTCGATACCATTAAAGTGGTTTTACAACACAACAAACCTGAACGCAGTACAATCTTTTGGTTAGCTCCGAAATTAGATTATTTACCAGTTAAAGTCAGTCATATTGATGGTAAAACTTCTTATGGATTGTTATTAACAAGTTATACAGGTAAGACGAATTAAAGCTTGCATTTTTTTGGATGCTTTTTAAAATACGCATTTGCTTTAAAAAGCATCCGTCTAGAGGATTCTCCCGTGCACGCACTAGAACAGAAAATCTTAACAGAAGGTATCGTTCTATCTGATCAAGTCTTGAAAGTCGACGCTTTCTTAAACCACCAAATTGATCCTGTATTAATGCAGCAGATTGGTAAAGAATTTGCCGCTCGCTTTAAAGATGCAGGGATTACCAAGATTATTACCATTGAAGCATCAGGTATTGCACCTGCAATCATGGCAGGTTTAGAACTTGGTGTACCTGTAATTTTTGCTCGCAAATATCAGTCATTGACCTTAAAAGATGACTTATATCGCTCTAAAGTATTTAGTTTTACTAAACAAACTGAAAGCACGATTGCGATTTCAAATAAACATCTTCATTCAACTGATAAAGCATTAGTTATTGATGACTTCTTGGCAAATGGTCAAGCAGCATTAGGCCTGATTGATTTAATTCACCAAGCAAATGCAGAAGTTGTAGGTGTGGGTATTGTGATTGAGAAATCATTCCAACCAGGTCGTGATTTATTGCTTGAGAAAGGCTACCGCGTTGAATCATTAGCACGTGTACACTCTCTTACAGATGGCAAAGTTACTTTTGTAAAAGAATAAGATGTACACCTAAAAAAGAGCGGATATCCGCTCTTTTTTATTTGCTCAAAACTAAACTAAAAGCTTTTTGGCAACCTCTCCTAAACGTTTGCCTTGAGCTTCACACAAAATCTTTTCATCCTGACTTAAGTTTTGGTCATGACGCGGTCCACTTACATGGCTTGCGCCATAAGGTGTTCCCCCTGTTTTAGTATTAGATAAGGCTGGAATTGCATTAGGTAATCCCAAAATCATCATGCCATGATGAAATAACGGCGGTAGCATAGTGAGTAAAGTACTTTCTTGCCCACCATGCATTGAACCAGAAGAAGTGAAAACACAAGCGGGTTTATTATGTAATGCCCCATTGAGCCAAAGACTGGTTGTTTGATCCCAAAAATATTTCATTTCACTTGCCATATTGCCAAAACGGGTTGGAGAACCTAACGCTAAACCTGAACAATTCGCTAGATCATCTAACGTACAATAGATATCACCTTCTTCCGGAATACTTGGCTCGGCTATTGTGACAGCTGGAGCAATATTTGGTACTGTCCGAATTTTCACTGACATACCCGCAGACTCAACACCGTTGGCAATTAAATGAGCCATTTCTTTAGTAGAACCATATTTGCTGTAATAGAGTACAAGAATGTAAGGTTGCATCGGTTTCATAAATTTTGTTAAAAAGACACTATACGGGATTTTTTATTTTTTTGGCGCAACCAATTTTATGAAATTCTAGAGGTGATTGATGAGGTAGCACAAAAGATAATGCGAGCAAATTTCTCGGACTCATCGAGTAAAAAGTTTATCTACTTTTGGTAAACCCTTGCTTAGACAACAGAAAGCCTACTTTGTTGAAAAAAGTTTATGGCTACAATTCTTTCTATAGCACATAGTAAACTTACAGAACGACTTTAATTCTATAAGTTATTATTTTGCTTTAATCTACGATTTGAGTACTTAAGCTCATACTTTCATAAGCTATCAATCGCCCAACATGATGATTAAAAAAATCGGGATAGACGACGCATGTTACAACGTTTTTTAAGTAAACTTCCTTTTTATAATAAAACCTGGTTTCAGTTCGTTTTATATGTATTTAAGCGTTTTGAAGCTGATCGGTGCCGTGAACAAGCTGGCTCTCTCACCTATACAACGCTATTCGCAGTTGTGCCGATGTTAACGGTTTTTTTAGTAATTATTTCTTCAATCAAAGCGTTAGAACCCGCAAGACAACAGCTGCAACATTTAATTTATAGTAATTTTTTACCGAAAAGTACGATTGCATTTGATAAAGCGCTAAATGCTTTTACAGAAAAATCTAGCAACTTAACCGTTATTGGTGTGCTGTTTTTATTCGTTACTACTGTCTTAATGCTGACCTCAATTGAAACCGTCTTTAACCGTATTTGGCGTGTAAAAGAAACTCGTAGTGGCATTATGGGCTTTATGCGCTATTGGACAATCATCTCTTTAGGTCCGATTATTTTAGGCAGTGCATTTGTTATTTCATCAACAGTTGCATCGATGAACTTATTAAGCAATAACTTCACAGGTTATCAACTTGATGGCGCATTTCTACTCTGGCTAATTTCTTTTGTACTCACTATTTTGGGTTTCTTCATTTTATATTGGACCATTCCCAATCGTACAGTCCCAGTTTATGCAGCAGGAATAGCGGCTTGTTTAAGTGCGGTACTGTTCGAAATACTCAAAAATTTCTTTAGCTTTGTGATGTCAAATTTCACTAGTTATGAAATTATTTATGGTGCATTTGCAGCAGTGCCAATTTTTCTTCTATGGATCTTCCTGTCATGGAACATTATTTTACTTGGTGTAGAAGTAAGTTTTGCTCTAACTGCTTTTCACTCGGGTAAAGAGCAAAAACGTCATCCTGTTTTAATGCTATTAGATATTCTTGAGCTGTTTTATAAAAAACAGAAACTCGGTGAAAGTGTAAGTGACAAAGAAGCTTTAGAAATTTTAGGTCGCGGAGAAATTGGCCGCTGGCCAGCTTATGTACTTTTACTTGAAGAGCAAAATTTGGTTAAACGTACCGATAAAGATGAATATGTGCTTGCGCGCAATTTATCCCAAGTTGACTTCTGGAGCTTTTTCACTGCTCTTCCATACCCTTTACCATTACGTGAAGATGTTTTGAATGTACATGATGACGATGAATGGATGGAAAAAATAGGACCCGCCTTGGTCGAATCTAATGATTATTTAGCAGCAAAACTTTCTATTCCGCTCTCAACAATTTTTGAAGAGAAATAAGAAAGTAGAACTCTTCAATAGTATAGACACTCTTTCCTACCCAATAAAAAACCCTATTATTAAAAAAATAATAGGGTTAAAAATTGGCAATTTTAGGAGTGGGTTATGCTTTTACAAAAGTTTGCCATGCAAAATCTTGCGTTGCACCTTTTAATGTTATTTTCAACTGATCACCTGCATGTAATGGTCCAACCCCAGCAGGTGAACCTGTCATAATCACATCACCTGGCTCTAGTGAAAAAACCTGATTAATATCAGTTAAAAGTTCACCAATAGTAAACATTAACAGTGCAGTATTACCATCTTGACGCAATTCATCATTAATATGGAAAGTGAATTTGGTCTCTTGCCAATTTGTAATTTCTTTTGTATCAACCCAATCTGCCAAAACACAAGCACCATCAAAAGCTTTAGCTCGCTCCCATGGGTGGCCTTTACTTTTCAGATCATTCTGTAAATCACGCATTGTTAAATCAAGACCTAAAGTTACTGCTCCAATCGCTTTTAAAGCTTTTTCAGGATCTGTTTCACCTTTCAAAGGTTGATCAATACGTAACACCAACTCACATTCAAAATGGCAACTGCCCCACGCTGGATTCCAAGAAATACCGTCATTTAAACCAATCAAACTACTCGGTGGTTTAATAAATAATATAGGGCTGTCAGGCATAGCATTATTTAATTCTTTGACATGATCGGCGTAACTTCTGCCCACGCAAACGATTTTTGAAGGACGTGTATTCATGAGGCTTCCTTTGTTGTTGCGGCTAATAATTCCAATAATTTATTTCTTAAATGTATTTTCAAATATGGTTTGATCTGAAACCTGTGCAAATGCGCGCTTTGGTACAATAATTACAGTTTTATTCTTTAGCTCAAGCATGTAGGTCAATTTACCTTTAGCAAAAGTTTGCACATCCGTATATTGCATCACCTGCTTACGACCATTGGCATAAAGCTCAAAGTAATCTTGATATAAGTCGATTCCCTGCTCACTCTTTCCAAACTGGTAACGAACAAATTGACGCTTAAATAACATAGGTAAAAGCCAGTAACGCATCAGGCCTTGCATCACCAGAAAAAATACGCCTAACCCGACATAATATCGTCCAACCCCAGAGAGACCTAAATAAAATCCCCAAATAATAATTGCGATACTAATTGCAGGTGTAAGAAAACGGGTAAATTGCTTTTTCCCAAATGTCACTAATGAAAATCCATCTTGTGACTCTTCTAAATTCAAATAGTAACGTAAAGATAAAGCTGTTTTTTGCTCAGTCATTGCACTGCATCAATACTCAATAAATCGAAACTATTAGAGCATATTCATTTCAGCTTTAAAATGAATCAAAGGCTATTTTTTATTTTGTTTAAAAGTAGAGCTTATTATGAGATTCGAAGATCAACTACGTTGCATATATAGAACGTAGATTCATATTTTTTGAACTTATTTCAGTTTTTAAAATTTCTACAATAAGAGCATTACCTTCTTAGTGGAATGTCTCATGTCTTTCTTTGCAAAATTATTTGGCTTAAATCAAAAAACAACAGTCTCAAAAGATGTGGTTACTCAAGCCACTCAAGAGTCCCCTCTTTTCAATCAGCCAAGCTTTTTAGAATTAATTAAAAAACGTCGTTCTATTTATTCGATCGGGAAAAACTTACAACATACTCCTTCGGAGATTGAAGGGTTAATTCAAGAAGCGGTCAAACATAGCCCTTCAGCATTTAACTCTCAGTCATCTCGCATTGTAATTTTATTTAATGAGTCTCATCAAAATTTCTGGAATATTGTTTTAGATGTATTAAAAACGATTATTCCTGCCGAAGCACTGGCTGGAACTGAACAAAAAATTCAAAGTTTTGCAGCGGGTGCTGGTACAGTTTTATTTTTTGAAGACCAAGATGTGATTAAAGGTCTACAAGAGCAATTTGAATTATATGCTGATAATTTCCCAGTTTGGTCTGAACACTCAACAGCAATTGCACAATTTGCAGTATGGAATGTATTGGCTGAGCAAGGTATTGGAGCTTCTTTACAACATTACAACCCAATTATCGATGAGAAAATTAATGCTGCTTTTGATCTTCCTGCGCAATGGAAACTAAGAGCCCAATTAGTATTTGGTTCAATTGAAGGCGAAGCAGGTGAAAAAGCTTTTATTGAAGACGAAAGCCGTTTTAAAACATTTGGCTAATTTTTTTCAACTTCAAATCATTTAAGAGCTGGTTGCCATGAGCACCAGCTTTTAAATCGAACTAATAAAAAACAGGTACAAAAAAACCGCTATATATAGCGGTTAATTCTTCAAGTGGTGCGCTCAGAGAGATTCGAACTCCCGACCCCTTAGTTCGTAGCCAAGTGCTCTATCCAGCTGAGCTATGAGCGCGTACTTGATGTTGCGCATTATACGCATTTTTTAAGGCTTAGGAAGCCTTTTTTCATCTTTCTGTCATCAAACGTCTAGTTCTTAGCCATCACTCAAGTTTACATAGCTTTGTAGCTAAAGTTATTGAAACTTTGCTCACCAAAGATGTATCTGAAATATTTTTTTTCAAATAAGTTTTATCGAATTTTTGAAGCTTTTTGCCATCTATCTAGAAGATAAAGGCTACTGTTTTAGTCAACATTATATAAATAATATATTTCTGGTTGAACCTAACCATTATAAGACTGTTTGAAATTTGACTAAGATAATGCCTCAAATAAGTGAGAATATGATTAAAAAAATAATTAGTTAAAATTATATAATATAAAAATTATTATTATTTTTATGTCTAAATTAAATAAATTATTATTTCTTTAAATATTATTTAATAACAAAAAATGTGACTAAAAATACACATTGACAGCTTTTGAGATCTAACCAATACTAAATCGCAATTATTGAGATACACATCTCATTAATTATAAAGCGCAATAAATAATACTTACTTAAAAATACAAAATTATATAGGAAATAGACCAACATGTTCTTACTAACAAACCTCGTATCTTCGATATCAAAAATTACTCAAGATTTGGGTAATATTGTATCGGTGAACACTACTGTAACTGGTAGTTCTTCTATTGAAGGCCAGATATCAACTTCTGGTTTACTTTCAGATACTCTATCTACAGTAACAAATACTCTTACAACAACCACAACAGGCC
Organism: Acinetobacter sp. AOR18_HL; assembly: GCF_027855145.1. Lineage (NCBI taxonomy): Bacteria > Pseudomonadati > Pseudomonadota > Gammaproteobacteria > Moraxellales > Moraxellaceae > Acinetobacter > Acinetobacter sp. AOR18_HL. The sequence continues at coordinate 133,088 of NZ_JAKTIG010000012.1, read as the reverse complement.
TTGTTTCTGATGCCGTTGGTACTGTTACTGGCAGTATCGGTTCTACAAGTCCTGTAGACACAGTAACTAATATTATTGGCGGAGTAACTGGCGGTATTGATCTTGGAACTTCTCCAATTGCTCCAGTTATTGACGTTGTTCAAGGTGGTATCGACATTCTTCAGGGTGTTGAAAGCCTAAAAACTGAAATCATCAACACAGGTATCGACACTGTTGCTGATACTATCATTGGTGTCCTTCCTCAAACTGAACACCCTGTTTCTGAAATTGCTGATCTTGGCACTTTAACTTTCGAAACTTCTCGTGACACGGTAAATGGCACGCTTGAAGTCATTTCTGATCTAGTGGGTGGAGACATTCAAGGCGCAACTGAGTCTGCTACTGGTGTCGTTGAAACATTAATCACTAATGGTACAACTGCGACAGGTATTGTTACTGACGTTGTCGGAAGCATTACAGATGTCGTTGGTGGTGTAACTGGTGGCGTTGATGGCAACCCGCTTGAAGTAATTACTGACATCATCGGTGGCGTAACTGGTGGCGTTGATGGTAATCCGCTTGAAGTAATTACTGATATTATCGGTGGTGTAACTGGTGGTGTTGACGGTAATCCGCTTGAAGTAATTACTGATATTATCGGCGGCGTAACTGGCGGTATCGGTGATGGCACATCTCCAATCGCTCCAGTGATTGATGTCGTTCAAGGCGGTATTGATATTCTACAAGGTGTAGAGAGCCTAAAAACTGAGATCATCAATACTGGTATCGACGCTGTTGCTGATACTATTATTGGTATTCTTCCACAAACTGAATATCCTGTTTCAGACCTAGCAGATCTTGGCACTTTAACTTTCGAAACTTCTCGTGACACAGTAAACGGTGCACTTGAAGTTGTTTCTGATTTAGTTGGTGGTGATATTCAAGGTGCTACTGAATCTGCTACCGGTATTCTCGATACACTGATTACAAATGGCTCAACTGCTACTGGAATTATTAATAACATTATCGGCGGCGCAACAAGTGGTGATAGCCCACTTGGCGTGGTAACCGACATTATTGGTGGTGTAACTGGCGGTGTTAGTGGTAATCCTCTTGAAGTCGTGACTGACATTATCGGCGGTGTAACTGGTGGTGTTGACGGTAACCCGCTTGAAGTAATTACTGACATCATCGGTGGCGTAACTGGTGGTGTTGATGGCAACCCACTTGAAGTAATTACTGACATTATTGGCGGTGTAACTGGTGGCGTTGACGGTAACCCACTTGAAGTAATTACTGACATTATTGGCGGTGTAACTGGTGGTATCGGTGATGGAACCTCTCCAATCTCTCCAGTGATTGATGTTGTTCAAGGCGGTATTGATATCCTTCAGGGCGTAGAAAGCTTAAAAACTGAAATTATCAACACTGGCATTGATACAGTTGCAGATACAATTATCAGCATTCTTCCACAAGCAGAACATCCTGTTTCTGAACTTGCAGACCTCGGCACATTAACTTTCGAAACTTCTCGTGACACAGTAAATGGCACGCTTGAAGTCATTTCTGATCTAGTGGGTGGAGACATTCAAGGTGCTACTGAATCTGCTACCGGTATTCTCGATACGCTGATTACAAATGGCACAACTGCTACTGGCTTAGTAACAGAAATCATTGGTGGATTGACAGGAACTATTGGTGGGGTTACTGGTGGAGATAGCTCACTAGGCTTAGTCACTGATTTACTTGGCGGTTTAACTGGTAGCGTAGATGGTGATAGTCCTCTTGGCTTAGTGACCGACCTTCTAGGCGGCTTAACTGGTGGCGTTACTGGCGGTACAGACAACCCTATCGGCATCGTAACAGATATCGTGGGTAGCTTAACGGGCGGTGTGACTGGTGAAGGCGGATTAGATGTTATTTCTAATTTACTAGGTGGATTAACTGGTGGTAGCTTACTCGGTGGAGTAACGTCGACAGTATCAAGCGTAACTAATACAACGCATACTATCGTACCTACATCATTACTTACCGATAACTTCTTAGAAAACTCTTTCAATACTGTTTAATATAAGTCATTAAAATAAAGCCACTTATTACAAGTGGCTTTATTTATTAATATATCTTTAAATATTAATTCACTTCTTCCCATCTATAATATTTCTTATGCGCTAGCTCTAACATTGCATAATCATTAGGTGTATCACCATAAGCATAAATTGTAGAATACTGAGTTAAATCATATTTGTTTTTTATTCTATTTACTTTTTCTAAATAACCACAATCACCATTAATAAAATCACCTGTCAAAATACCATCACGTATTTCAAGTTGATTACATATAACTTCTAAATCTAAAGATTGGCACCAGCTTTCTAAATAAACACCTAATGATGCAGATACAACAACAATCCGATCACCTTGTTTTTTATGCCAAAGAATACGTTCCAAAGCATTTTGACGCACACAGGTAGGAAGGATATTTTTAGCAAACTCTTCCCCCATATATTTTAGGGAAGCCGCATCATAGCCCACGTATCCCACCTGACAGAGTTTAGTTCGAATAGTTTTATCGGTTACCCATCCAAGCTTATAACCCGCTATATAAGGTGCAAGTCGAATACCACCTAGTATTTGAGTTTTTTTATTTAAAGAAAATTTAAGGAATAGACTGAATGTATCGTTATGAGTGATCGTGCCATCAAAGTCAAATAAAGCTAAGTTCATTTATGATTATCTCTAATATAATTAAAAAGTTATAAATTTAGATTTTTTTAAAGTACTAAAAAACAGGCACAAAAAAACCGCTATAAAAGCGGTTAATTCTTCAAGTTGGTGCGCTCAGAGAGATTCGAACTCCCGACCCCTTAGTTCGTAGCCAAGTGCTCTATCCAGCTGAGCTATGAGCGCGTAACTTGTGTGCCTTTCAGCGATTCGTTCTATTTTACTTGGTGCGCTCAGAGAGATTCGAACTCCCGACCCCTTAGTTCGTAGCCAAGTGCTCTATCCAGCTGAGCTATGAGCGCATTAAGTAAATGGCGGTGAGAGAGGGATTCGAACCCTCGATACCAGTAATAGGTATGCTTCCTTAGCAGGGAAGTGATTTCAGCCACTCATCCACCTCACCGGAACGAGCCGCCATAATACAAACTAAAACCCTATTGTTCAAGTCATCATAGTGAAATTTTCTTATTTTTTAGTTCAATGAATTATTTTTTAAGCAATTTTCTCATTATTTTCGTCTTTTTCGATCAAACGCTTGTTAAGATAGATATTATTTCTTCATCAAAATACTGTAGTGCATAACACATTATTGCAAACCTAAACGTGCAGTTCGGGTCTGCATGACTTATGCTAAACTTATCTGCCAAGCGTGAAACCAAACGACATGACAAAAAACTGGGCTGACCCCGAAGCGAAAGCTGAAGCTGAACGTTATGACAATCCTATTCCAAGCCGTACTCTTATTTTAGATACATTGGAACAATTGCAGACACCGCAATCTCATGCAGAACTTGTCGATCATTTTAATATTCATGACCAAAAAAGTATTGAAGCACTCAGTCATCGCTTAAGTGCTATGGTTCGTGATGGTCAAATCATGAAAGACGGGTTTAAATTTCAGTTGGTGGCAGATCAACCGACCTATGAAGCAACTGTTTATATCAATAGTAAAGGTTTAGGCACAGCGCATATTGATGGTCAAAGTGACCTTTTACTTCCTGAACGTGAATTACGTTTAGTCTTTAACGGTGACCGAGTTAGAGTGCGACAGACTTCAGTTGATCGTAAAGGCAAACCTTGGGGATTTATCACAGAAGTTTTACAACATCGTGTTAAACAATTAATTGGTAAATTGTCGGTTCACGATGGTGAATATTTTATTCAGCCCAACAATCCAAATCAGCACCAACCTATTCCTTTAGAAAAAGAACTGGTAACGCATGCTGAAGCAAATGTTGGCGATATGCTACGTGTCGCAATAGATAGTTATCCGACTCGTGAAGAATTTGCGACGGCGCATATTATTCAGTCTATGGCCGACAAAGCTGATACAGAAATTATTATTCCGCAGACTATTCTTGAGTTTGGCTTACCTTACGAATTTCCAGATGAAGTTATAAAAGAAGCTGAAAGCTTTAAAGAACCATCTGCTCAAGACCGTGAAGGCCGCATTGATTTACGAGATTTAGCATTAGTTACGATCGATGGTGAAGATGCTCGAGATTTTGATGATGCGGTTTATGCAGAAAAACGTCCAGGTGGCGGTTATCGTGTAGTGGTCGCAATTGCTGATGTTAGCCATTATGTACGCTTAGACTCAGCCCTCAATGAAGAAGCTGAGGAACGTGGTACTTCGGTATACTTCCCGCATTTCGTATTACCGATGCTACCAGAGGCATTGTCAAATGGCTTATGCTCTCTAAACCCTCATGTAGACCGTTTATGTATGGTCTGTGACTTGAAACTCTCTCGTACAGGCCGTGTAACTGGTTACGATTTTTATCCATCAGTGATGCATTCAAAAGCGCGTTTGACCTATACACAGGTAGCACAATATTTTGACGGCGCAACAGATGCAATTCCAAAAGACCGTGATGTTCATAAATCGTTAAATACGCTTTTCCAGCTTTATCAGATTTTGAAAAATTTACGTGCTGATCGTCATGCAATGGAATTTGAAACCATTGAAACTTACATGACTTTTGATGAGCTAGGCGGGATTAAAGAAATTTTGCCACGTACACGTAATGAAGCACATAAACTTATTGAAGAGTGCATGTTACTTGCTAACGTTGCTGCGGCTGAATATGCATTAGAACATGATGTTCCAATGTTGTATCGCGTGCATGAAGCTCCAGAGTTTTCACGTATTCAGAAAGTAAAAGACTTTGTGAAATTACTGGGTCTACCCTTCCCTGACCAACCAACTCAAGCAGACTATCAAAGAGTAATTGAAGCAACTAAAGATCGTATTGATGCTCCTAGTATTCATGCCGTCTTATTACGCTCAATGATGCAAGCTTATTATGGCGCAAAAAATGCAGGGCACTATGGTTTGGCTTATGAAGCTTATACGCATTTCACTTCGCCAATTCGTCGTTACCCAGATTTATTATTACACCGTGCCATTAAAGCACATCTCAAACAAAAGCCTTATCCACTCTCTGGTGCTGCACTAGATGATGCAGGTGAACATTTCTCTCAAACAGAGCGCCGTGCTGATGAAGCTTCTCGTAGCGTAACAACTTGGTTGAAATGTCACTACATGCAGCAGCATCTAGGTGATGAATTCATTGGTATTGTAAGTGCGGTGACCGAATTCGGTTTATTCGTGACACTGAAAGATCTATATGTCGATGGCATGATTCATATTAGCCAACTCGGCGATGACTTCTTTATTTATGACCAAGCGAGCCAAAATCTAGTAGGTCAAAATCGTGGACAAGTCTTTGGTTTGGGCGATGAAGTTAAAATTCAGGTCGCTGGTGTCAATCTGGAAGAACGTAAAATTGACTTCAAGCTCATTAAGCAAGTTACCCATGCAGGCCGAGTAGTTCGTAGCCGTGCGCCGCGTACGACTAAAACTACTACGCAGGCGACTGAAGAAGTTTTCAGTAAACCAACTGTCAGTAGTGATGGTGAGCGACCTGTTCACAAAAAGAAAGAAAAAAGTAAGCCAAGTTCTTACACCAAAAAATCTGGTAAAAAAACCTCAGCAAAAGCCGAGACTAAATCAGAAAAGGTGAAGAAAAAATCTAAGCCTAAAAAGAAAAAGTCGAATGCAAAATCAAAGGCTGAATAGTGAGTAAATAATTATCACGTTTCAAAAATAAGTCTCCAATAGGAGGCTTATTTGTTTTTAAAAGGGGTTATTTTACACATTAAGCTTGATTTCCGACTTGAGAGGACCTACATCTAATACCATGTTTAAAAAATAATGTGGCTATTAGCAATGACTTTACAGCAAGCGACTTTACCAACTCCGCGTTTTGACCAAATTGAATTAGAAAATTTAAAACAAGACATTCAACAAGCGATCCAAGCAGGTCAGGAATTTTTAAATACTCTTACGGCTGCACCTACAGATGCAGCTCAGCAACTTGCCGTACTTGGGCAAGTCGATACGCTTGAAAATAATCTAAGTGAATCATGGGGCGTTTTATCGCATTTAAACGCTGTAATGAGCAATGCAGAAACGAGAGAAGTCTATCAATCTTTATTACCAGCATTAAGTGAATATTACACTCAGCTTGGTCAACACACGGCGCTTTATCAAACCTATCAACACATCCATGATGGTCAAGGTTATAGCTCTCTTAGCCCTGCACAGCAAAGTGCTATCCGTCTAGCTTTACGTGACTTTAAACTTTCAGGTGTAGCCTTAGAGGGTGAAGAGAAAAAACGTTATGCAGAGATTTCTGCGCGTCTTTCACAGCTTTCTTCTGATTTTTCAAACCACGTACTTGATGCAACACAAGCTTACTTTAAACCACTTACCGAAGATCAGCTAAAAGGTCTTCCAGAAAGTAATATTGAGTTATTAAAACAGTACGGCAAACAACGTGAACTTGACCAAGCTGTAGCAACCCTAGATTTCCCAGCATATTTTGCAATCATGACTTATGCAGATGACCGTGCATTGCGTGAAGAGCTTTATAGAGCTTATGTGACTCGCGCATCTGATCAGTCTGAACCAACTGAATTTGATAACAGCAAAATTATGGAAGAAATTTTGAGTCTTCGTCAGGAAATGGCGAAACTACTTGGTTTCAATAACTATGCTGAATATTCTCTTGCAAGCAAAATGGCACCGGACGTAAAAACAGTACATGAGTTTTTGGTTGACCTAGCAGAGCATGCGCGTGCTCCTGCGCTTCAAGAAGTTGCCGAACTTCAAGAAATTGCTAAACAAGATGGTGTTGATGAGCTTAAACCTTGGGATACAACTTACTATTCTGAAAAACTTAAACAACAACAATTCAACTTATCTCAAGAAGCATTAAAACCTTATTTCCCTGCACCTAAAGTTATTCAGGGATTATTCCAGATTGTGCAGCGTCTATACGGCATTAACATTATTGAAAGACAAGCACCTGTCTGGCATCCAGATGCACGTTATTTTGAATTAGAAGACCAAGGTCAAGTGATTGGTGGCTTCTTCTTTGACATCTATGCACGTACAGGCAAACGTGGTGGCGCATGGATGAATGGCTTCCGCTCGCGCATGCAAACACTTCATGGCTTACAAAAACCAATTTGCTATATGGTGTGTAACTTTACTCCTCCAGTAGGTGACCAACCTGCTTTATTGACTCATGACGAAGTGATTACTTTGTTCCATGAGTTCGGACATGGTTTACATCATATGTTGACCGAAGTAGATAATATCTCGGTTGCAGGAACTCATGGTGTTGCTTGGGATGCAGTAGAATTACCAAGCCAGTTTATGGAATTCTGGTCATGGGATAAAGAAAGCCTAGATGTATTAAGTGAACACATCGATAGTAAACAGACTTTGCCACAAGAATTACTAGATGCTTTATTAAATGCTCGATTCTTCCAATCTGGTATGCAAACTTTACGTCAGCTTGAATTTGCATTATTTGACTTGACCATTCACACAAAAACGCCAGCCCTTAACAGTGAGCAAATTCAGCAAACCTTAGACGATATTCGTAAGCAATATGCGGTCGTTCCTACTGTCGACTACAACCGTTTCCAACATAGTTTTAGTCATATTTTTGCTGGCGGTTATGCCGCAGGTTATTACTCTTACAAATGGGCAGAAGTCTTAGCGAGCGATGCATTTGATCGTTTTGAAAATGAAGGCATTTTTAACACTCAAACGGGTAAAGAATTCCGTCAGGCAATTCTAGCTGTGGGTGGAAAAGACACTGCGCTTGAGGCATTTGTGAATTTCCGTGGACGCGAGCCTAAAATTGACGCATTGTTACGTCATCAAGGTTGGACGAATGACAACAAAACCGCTTAAACTATGGGCCTAAATTGATCGTGTGGTTAGGGTGATAAAGATGAAAAAACGTTTCATTGCTGGGGCAAAATGTCCAAAATGTGAAGCCATAGATCGGATTATCATGCTAACCACCGCAGAAGACGAATGGATTGAATGTATCGAATGCGGTTATAGCGAAAATCGTCCGACTCATGTTGATGAGCCTGAAACACCTGCTGAACCGGATGAAATTGGGGTAATACAGTTCAAGCCACGTCGTCCCGACTAAAGGTCTTAAACATGCCACTACAAAGAAAACAAAACTCAAAATTATTATGGATTTTAATTGGGGGCTTAAGCATTCTCGTAGTGCTTTTTTTTGCAGCGCAATGGTTTTTTAAAAAAACCGAGTCGTCAGCACCACTGGTTGATCCACAACCTGTCTCGACTCCTGCTCCTGCTAAACCGAAACCAGCTGAGCCATTACCAAGTTCTGAACCCTTAGCTGAAAATGCAAGCTCTCAGCAACTTGTCAGTGAAAATGTGCTTAAAGAGCCTGTCCCAGCACAAGAGTCTTTAGCAAAAGAAGAAGTATCTAAACTTGAAGATATTCATCGGCAGCTAAAAGATCAGGAAGCCACCTTAAAAGCTCAGCATGCAGATGCGGATCAACTAACTAAACTCAAAGAAGAACAAGTTAAATTGCTTGAAGCTCAGCTTAAACAGCAATAGTTTTTCAATGAACTCTTAAAAAAAGCTAAAGCTGTACATCTTTAGCTTTTTTGGCCGGATTTAAATAATTCTAATCATCTTGTTCTAAATTTACTCAATCTACTTATTAAAAAAGCCCTCCATTTAGGAAGGCTTTTTTTGTATAACCAATACTTTGATTTAAGTTATTTATACCAATCGAATAACTTAAATACATATGGCACATAAGTCACTAATACCAATGATGAGAACAAGACAATAATTGGTAGCAACCAGCGCTCATAACGGAAGTAGAAGCTTGTATATTTCTCTTTCGCTTCAGCATCAGCAGCATTCACTTCATCATCTCCGACGGACAACCGCGTAAGTAGATGGTTCAAGGCAACTGGTGGTGTTACGTAACCAAATTCGAATGCAACCAACACAATCATCCAGAAATGAATTGGATGGATACCATTTTCGTATGCTACAGGTGCAATAGTTGCAGCAACTAAAATTACAGCACCAAATGGATCTGTACACATACCAATAATGGCAAGTAATAGCGCAATACATGCAAGTGAAATGTAAATACTGCCCAAATGAGTCGGTAATAATTCGACCACTTCAGAGCGTTCAATTAAACCACCTACACTTGCAGACAATGCCATCAAGATAATTAAAGCACCGATATGACCTACAGTTTCTGAGGTCGCAAATCGAAGTGCTCCACCAAAACCAAGACGGTATTGAGAGCTATGCGGATCATGTGCACGCAAGAATGGTGATTTTTGTTCGTGTTCACGAACAATCGCTTCATGAATATTGATTGCAGGCGCTTCTTTGGTCGCAACCAATTTGTCGTACAAGATCATTGCGATCAGAACTAATGGCAAAATTACTGGTGCAGTAAACTCGTTCATTCCTGTATCTAATGCATATTTATAGATCGCAAGAACAACAGCAGTGATCAGAATGTATGGAATTACAGGTACAAAGGCACGCATCATGCCCGGAATCGCAACTTTTGGTGAATTCACACGGAATTTTTCTTCAGCTAAAAGTAGTGAAACACCCAAGAAAATAAATGCAGTTAACCAAAATACATAAATACCATGCCCAAATAGCTCATCCGACGTAACATGACGGCTATCAAGCATTGCAATTAAAACGACCAGTAGACATGGACGTACAACTACCCCTAAAGAACCTGACATTGCAGACACAGCCAAAGCATATTGACGGCGAGCACCCGCATTCCAGACTTCTTTATAAATAATTGCACCTGCTGCGATAACGAAAATACCTGATGCACCTGTATAAGCTGTTGGTACAGCAGCAGCAATTAGAATTAACCAAGTTAAGGTTTCTGGTGCCAAGTTCCATGGACGAAGCACATTAAGGAACAAGTCCATAACGCGTGTTTGAGTTAAAAGCATACCTGCCCAAATAAACAAGGCAAGGTTTAAGAAGATACCCGAGAACTCAACCAATAAACCAAGGTAAATACCTTGCCCCATTGGGTAATCCATAAAGAACGTAAATACGATGCCTGTAATTAACGCCATGTAAGCATATAGAGGCACCGATAGTAAGGCTAAACCTATATTACCGCCTTCACGTTTTGGTGGAGGTGAAACAAATAATTGATACAAACTAATTAAAGTCAGAACAACAAATAGAATCATCCACATCCAGTAAATCGTTACTGTTTCATAGGTAGGTGTTACCCCAGAATTTATGACGGAACGATACTGACTAATGACAGAGGTACTAAGTAGTGCATTACCAATCAACATAAACAGGGAATATACTTTGTAATCTATTTTTGTTGCCGGATTACGCAAACCAATATGGTGATATTTCAACGATGCAGTAATCGCAGAAATCAAAACCATAAAGACCAGTAAAATGGCACGGTTCTCTGTACCAAATTTAAAAATACCGAAGAAACCTGTCTCGATAGCACGGTAAGTACGTACCCCTGGGTTAGCTTCGATATATTTAATAGTTTTATCATACGCCTGATATTTTTCATCACATTGTTGCTTTGCTGCGAGTAGTGATGCACGGACATCACTTTCCGATGCTGCACCAAAGAAACTCGCGAAATCATCAGACGCGTTCGCTTTCATTTGTTCTTTTACTTGAGCCTCGATATTTGGATGTCGATCACAAGTTGGCTTTTCAGGCTCAGCACGCAAAAAAGAATATTGCATACCTGTAGCAGGGTCGCCATAAAGACGTTCCCCGATACGTAATAATTGTCCGTGGATCATTTCCCCGGTACCAATAATTAGCGTCATTAATAGCAGAATGAGGATGACGAATGTTGAGATCCATTCGTTCCAGATATAACCCAGCAGACCTAATCCAGATCTTTTTTCTTGATGTTCTTGCATAAATATTCCAATTTTGTTCTCTCAAATCCCTAAAAAATAAGGACTTGAGTCATGCAATTTTTCTTGGTCAGGGGTTAAATCCATCCCCCTTCTACCAATCCCTTTATTCAACGATCAAATTTGCATCAAACTTTGTTAATAAAGAATGACTAAAATCTCTTTTTTAACAGTTTGTATTGTCAATGTTTCTTTTTTAATCTCTGGAAAATCCAATAACATCCTCCAAAGATTGCTCCACCAATTGCCCCATATAGATGAGCTTCAGTTAAAACTGGACTCCCTATTAGTTGAGCAGTTCCTGTTTGTCCAAAAGTGTTTTCCCATATGAGTTTGGCAATAATTAACCCTAAAACCAGCAAAGCAAAATTTCGCTCTTTACGATATTGCAGATAGACCAAAGCAACCGCTGTATATAGTCCATGTAAGACACCAGACAGACCTGCGTAAGCTTCGATATAAGGTAAATAAAAGTAGAACACCAAACTAATAAAGGGTGGCAACAGCAAAAGTAGACTTAGAAGATGCCATGCTTTTGTATGTGGAAAAATAAAGGGTAAACAAGCGAATGCCATCATATTTAAAAGGAAATGAACCCATCCAACATGTACCCAATGTGCAGTCCACAAACGCCAGAATTCGCCAAGTAAACTTTCGCGCCAATAAATAAAAGTATCAGGAAACACCTGTAGACATGCAGATATGGAAATGCACACTGCGACCAAAAGCACTTTACTATTCAGTACATGATCCTTCATGGCACACTCCTTGAAATTAAACTTCTTACAATTATTGTAGAACTTAACAATAGACTCGCAAGAAGTTAGTCTTTCAAATATTCTTACTGCGCTGCTGGTGGAGCAGATGAATCCGCAGGAACCTCTGAAGCGGCGCCCCCATCAAACAACTCATCTAGCTCTGCTGCACCTTCATTTTTATCATCCCAGAAATGAGACATACCATCATCTCCGGTACGTACACCAGTATGCTCAGTCCAGTAACGGTCAGAGATACCACGTACAATAAGACCAGCCATACTATCGATTAACTTAAAGTTCGGATTGACAGGTTTGTCATCAGCTTGTGATGCTGCATAGGTTCTTAATGCATCACGGATTTTTGCATCATCGCCGCTTGCTTGAGCAGCTACAGCATATAAGGCATGAGATAGGCGAACACCTTTTTTCTCACCAATCTGAATTGACTGTTTTAAAGTTTGGTACGGATCAGGTTTCCCTTCATCAGCACCTGGCAATAAAGTCCAGATAACAGCACGCGTTGCGTTAGGTGCGCCCCAGAATTTTTCATTATCTAGACAAACCATGCCACGCTCTACAATAGCAGCGATATCTTTAGGAACATTGACTGCGCCGCCTGAGTTAATATCGTTGGTCACAGCCTGAAGACCACTGATCATGCCAAGTAAATAAACGGTTTGATCAGTGTCATTACGCATCGTTGGGCAAGAGTCACCTAAGTGATATTTATATTTAGATTCCCAACGATCGGCAAATAACTTATAGCCTGTATACTGACGTTCAGCTGCAATTGCTGCCCAACGCTTCTGTGCAATACGTGCATCTTGGGCTTCTGTTACCTGCCCTGCTTTTGAAGCACGTAAATAACGAAGTTCTTGTTCTAAAGCTTGATTTTCCGCACATACACCTGATGCTGCATACATTAATACTGCAACACGTGTCGGATCTGCACCCATCCCTTTGGTAGACATGATTGCAGGCGTTAACGCACTACCGGTATTACATACCATTTCAGCATCTTGCATTGCCAAAATAGGTGGAACGACGTGCTTTTCCGTAAAACCTAGAGCAACATTTGCTCCGGTTTTCACGACGTATGAACAACCTGATAAAACTGAAGCTGCAAGAAAACTTACCGCCAAACCTTGGCTTATTTTTTGGACTTTAGACATCTTCCTGTCCTCTATGTAATTTGTTTTTTCCTTTTCAGATGTACATTAGCAGATGCATATCTTGAATAAAAGAGTAATTACTCTAATTGTAGCGCTTATACTTTGACACACTTCACAGCAGATAAAATTGACAGTTTTTCGAGGAAACACAAATTTTAGGCAAAAAAAAGTAGCATTGCGACGGTTCAGCACATGCTACTTATTAACTGGGATAAGCTTTTAACGGCTTATATTATTTTTGTTCTATATAATCCTTAAGTAAAGTTCCTGCTCTTCCTACTACTACAGCCATAACGACTGCAATTAACAGAAACATCCACATTGAAATCTCCATGAGAGACCTCCTTACTACAATCGCACCCAGTTATAAACTGGACACTTGATGAAATTAATCGATTAACCAATTTTAATAATTGACTGATCGACGACCTTGCATCCTCTGTCTCTTAACCTTGTTAAAACTAACTTTGTTAAGATGTTCCCTGAGTAAAGTTCCTGCTCTTCCTATCACCACTGCCAGAATTATGGCAATGACCAAGAACGACCATGTTGGCATCTCCATTTTGAGACCTCCGACACACTTTACGTTGGTGTTTGTACTTTAACCGATCAAATAGCTACCCATAGGTGAAATTGTCAGACAATTGGCTTTCATTGGCTTTTTTCTATATTTTAATTAGACAATCCGACGTTTAATGAAGAAAAAAATTATTAAGTTTTTGTTTTTTATAATTTTTAAATAAATATACAATTGTAGAATTGTCTAACAATTAATAGATCTTTTCAAAGACTTTTAATCTTTTCCACTGCTGAATAGGAAGCTGATCGAACCAAACAATAGCTATGTTCGTAGGAGTTTCTTCAAGATAAATAACTACAAATAACTGATAATCAATTATTTTAGTAATTTCCGCGCGGTAAATTTCTTTTTTCGAGAAATATGCAACCGACCATAATTTTTGATCTAAATATTCAATTTGAGATATTTGTGCTTGCTTTAAAAAGAAAATAAAACCAATAAATAGAAGAATGACAGCACATAGCCACCATATCGGCGTTAATAACTGATAAAGCAAAATTGCTAAACCCAAACCAACAAAAAGCTGAAATATTACCGAGACACGGCTATATTTCAGCTCAAAATTTAATTCTTTTATCAAAACAGTTTAGCCATGCACATACTGTTTTAGTTTATAAATAAATTCACGTAACTCAGTACGTGGAGGTTCAGAAACTTCCATGAACCAATCTAATAAATCTGGATCTTCTTGATCAACCAACTCTGCAAATAATGCTTTTTCAGCCGGATCAGCTTTTAAATAATAATTTTTTACATACGGGTCAAAATAGACGTCAATTTCTTTTAAGCCGCGGCGTGCTCGATAAATTACTTTACGTTCTTCCAAGGTCATTTCGTCAGACATTTAGGTCCCCATCTGCGTTGATAGTGCGCCTAGTTTACCTGATCACATCCTAAAGATCGCTAAAAATATCAAATTGACCAAATTTATCATCTTGTCTGCATAATTGAGCATTCATCACATTGTGAGGCATGAAATGCTTACGTATGTTTAGGGTATAACATCACACCTGAACCAAGGAAGAAATACAAATGCAATCTGGTGCCATCCGTCCTATTCCAAATATGTTACCAAGACAATTATTCAATGAAGAACACGAAGCCTTCCGTGAGACAGTGCGTAAATTCTATGAAAAGGAAGTCGTTCCCAATATAGAGAAATATGAAAAACAGCAACATGTTGACCGAGATCTTTGGAATAAAGCTGGAGAACTGGGTCTTCTTTGCACCACAATGCCCGAGGAATATGGTGGCTCTGGGGTAGATCGCCTATACAGTATGATTCTTATTGAAGAACAAGCGTATGCGATGGACTCAAGTACTGGTTTTTCTCTACATTCCGATATTGTTGCTAATTACGTTAATAATTTTGGTAATGAAGATCAAAAACAAAAATGGTTACCCAAAATGGCAACTGGAGAAGTTGTTACTGCTATTGCAATGACGGAACCAGGCACTGGTTCAGATTTACAAGCGGTAAGAACAACCGCCGTACTTGATGGTGATGAATATGTCATTAATGGCTCTAAAATTTTTATTACGAATGGCTACTTATGCGACATGGCAGTAGTCGTTTGTAAGACTGGTAATAGTGACAAAGGTTCTGCGAACTTATCCTTAATTATTGTAGAAGCAAATCGTGCTGGTTTTAGTAAAGGTAAACCTCTAAACAAAATTGGTATGAAAGGCCAAGATACCTGCGAACTCTTCTTTGATAACGTTCGTGTTCCTAAAGAAAATCTTTTAGGCATGGAAGGTATGGGTTTTATCATGCTCATGAAAGAATTAGCATGGGAACGAATGTTAGTTGCTATTATTTGTCAGGCAGGTGCTGAAGCAGCATTTGCACATACTGTTCAATATACAAAAGATCGTAAAGCATTTGGTAAACCTATTGGCGCATTTCAAAATACGCGCTTCAAACTTGCGGAACTCAGAACAGAAATCGATTTCTGCCGGACATATTTAGATCGTTGTATGGAATTACAACTTGAAGAAAAATTGAGTGTAGAAGCTGCCGCAGCTGCTAAATATAAAATTTCTGATATGTTCTCGAAGATTGTAGATGAATGTCTTCAATTACATGGTGGTTATGGCTATATGCTTGAATATCCAATTGCACGTGCATACATTGATCATCGAGCAAATCGAATTTATGCAGGTACAAATGAAATCATGAAAGAATTAATTTCAAGAACACTTTAATAGTTTCATAAAAAAAGGGGCATTACGCCCCTTTTCTTATTTCATACGAATTAAGATACTAATTTTGGTTTACGCTCATTTGCTTCAGAACGCTTATGGAAATGAAGAATGCCATCTTCAAATTTTGCATTTTTCAAAGACTTTCTATCTTCTAAATAGTTATTAGTCACCTGCCATGGAGCACGCTTACCTTGTTTAGGAAGTTCATGTGCTGCACGGTTAATATAACCTGAAGATAATTTACCCATTACAGTATCTTCTTCCATCACAGTCTTATCACCCGATGGAATCACTTCATCATAACTATTTTTGTCCATATAGTTTAATAAGCGACAAATATATTCGGCAGCGATATCTACTTTGAGTGTCCATGAGGCATTCACATAGCCAATAATCATAGCCATATTCGGCACATCACTTAGCATTATGCCGTTATAAAGCATATGTTCAGATGAGTTGATTGGTTTCCCATCAAGAGTAGCCTGAACTCCCCCCATAATCTGAACTTGTAGTCCTGTTGCAGAAACAACTATATCAGCATCAAGATGTTTACCAGATTTAAGTAAAATACCTTTTTCAGTAAATTTCTCGATCTGATCAGTTTCTACACTTGCTTTGCCTTCACGTAAAATCTTAAACAAGTCCCCATCTGGCACTACACATAAACGCTGATCCCAAGGATTGTATGAAGGTGTAAAATGCTTCATATCAACCTTACCTTTAAGCTGTACTTCAATTGCTTTTAAAAGTAAACGACGTACAGTTTTAGGATGTTTCTGAGAAAGCGCATAAATAGCGCGCTGCATACCAATGTTGCGGGCACGGGTAAATTTATAAGCTGCCTCTTCAGACATAAATTTACGCGTTTTTTCATAGATGAAATCGATAGAAGGAACGCTAGCAATATACGTTGGTGAACGCTGCAACATGGTCACATGACCTGCCCCACCTTTAGCCATTGCTGGTACTAAAGTAATCGCTGTTGCACCACTACCAATAATAACCACCTTCTTACCTGTGTAATCTAAGTTTTCAGGCCAATGCTGTGGATGAATGAGTTGCCCTTTAAATGCTTCTTGATTTGGGAAAGAAGGCGCATAACCCTGATCATAATTATAGTAACCTGTACAACCTACAACAAAGTTGGCAATCCAAGTCTGCTGCTTTTTATTGCTATCTTCGACTACAACCTGCCATTTTTTTGAAGCCGAATCATAATTAGCAGAAAGTACGCGATGACCAAAATGAATTTTTTCTTTTAATTTAAATTCATTAATTACTTCACCTAAATATCCTTTAATAGAAGCACCATCAGCTAATACATTCGCTTTACACCATGGCTTAAAGTTGAAACCAAAAGTAGACATATCTGAATCTGAACGGATACCAGGATAACGGAAAAGATCCCATGTTCCACCAAAAGACTCACGACGTTCTAAAATCTCGAATTGTCTTTGAGGTGAATTTTTTGACAAATGGGCAGCGATTCCGATTCCTGAAATACCTGCGCCAATGATTAAAATATCAACTTGCTTTTCCATTTTATTTTTATACCCATTGTTGAGAATATAAGTTTATTAAAACACAATTTTGACAATACACAATGTCAAGTTTGACCGTTTATCTGCTTTTTTATGTCACTTGAGGACATTTTTATAATTTATTTTGTGACTAGAAATAAAAAAGACCGGTATAAAACCGGTCTTTTTTGAATAAAATCAATTATTCAGCTGAAGTGTTTACTTCACGATCTACAAGCTCAACGTAAGCCATCGGTGCTGCATCACCAGCACGGAAGCCCGCTTTAAGAACACGTAGATAACCGCCGTTACGTTCTTTGTAACGAGGGCCGAGTACGGTAAATAATTTACCAACAGTTGCAGCATTACGAGTACGAGCAAATGCTAAACGACGATTTGCTACAGTATCGTTTTTTGCTAGAGTGATTAAAGGCTCAGCAACACGACGTAATTCTTTAGCTTTAGGCACAGTTGTTTTGATCAACTCGTGTTCAAATAAAGAATTAGCCAAGTTTTGGAACATCGCTTTACGATGGCTGCTTGTACGGCCTAATTTCACACCACTATTACGATGACGCATGGTGATAGTCCTACTTAATTAACGGCTACGATAGGCAAAACGGTCGTCCATACGAAGACTAGCTGGTGGCCAGTTTTCAAGACGCATACCGAGTTGTAAGCCTTTCGATGCCAAAACATCTTTGATCTCTGTTAACGATTTTTTACCAAGGTTAGGAGTTTTTAACAACTCAACTTCAGTACGTTGAACAAGATCACCAATGTAGTAAATATTTTCTGCTTTCAAACAGTTAGCAGAACGAACAGTAAGCTCTAGATCATCTACTGGGCGAAGCAAGATTGGGTCAACTTCTTCACGAGGCTCTTGAGCAACTGGAGTTTGGTCTTTCTGAAGATCAACAAAAATTGCAATTTGTTGTTGCAAGATTGTTGCCGCTTTACGGATTGCTTCTTCAGGATCAACCGTTCCATTTGTTTCGAGGTCGATTACCAGTTTATCTAAATCGGTACGTTGTTCTACACGCGCATTTTCAACGGTGTAAGAAACACGTTTAATCGGGCTATAAGAAGCATCTAATTGCAAACGACCCACAGGACGTGTTTCACCTTCAGGGAAACGAGAATCAGATGTTTCATAACCACGACCTTGAGCAACTTTCAAGCGCATTTTTAATGAGCCTGAAGCACTTAAAGTACCGATTAAATGTTCTGGGTTAACCACTTCAACATTATGAGGTAAACGAAGGTCAGCAGCAGTAATATCGCCAGGACCTTGTTTTTCTAATGTTAAATATGCTTCATTTTGATCGAACAGCTTAATAGACAATCCTTTTAGGTTCAGCAAGAGCTCGACGATGTCCTGCTGCAAGCCTTCTAAAGTACTGTACTCGTGCTCGACACCTTCTATTTCTACTTCAACCACAGCAGCGCCAGGTAAAGAAGACAATAGAATGCGACGTAAAGCATTACCTAGAGTGTGGCCAAAACCACGCTCTAAAGGTTCTAGAATCACTTTTGCCGAGGTCCCGCTTACCGCTTCGACCTTGATCGCTTGCGGAGTTAGAAACTCGTTTGCAGTACGCGTCATTATTGCTACCTCAAGGATTATTTAGAATACAATTCTACAATCAAGCTTTCGTTGATTTCAGCAGGTAAATCAGAACGATCTGGTGCAGCTTTAAACGTACCTTCAAGCTTAGAATGATCAACTTCGATCCAAGCTGGAATACCACGTTGTGCAGCTAACTCAATCGCGTTTTTAATACGCAATTGTTGTTTAGCACCTTCGTGAACCGCAATTACATCACCAGCTTTAACTTGAATAGATGCGATGTTTACACGACGACCATTCAAAGTAATGCTACGGTGACTTACTAACTGACGAGCTTCTGCACGTGTAGAACCAAAACCCATGCGATAAACAACGTTATCAAGACGGCTTTCAAGCAATTTCAACAAGTTCTCACCTGTTGCGCCTTTAACACGAGCTGCTTCTTTATAGTAGTTACTAAATTGACGTTCTAACACACCGTAAATACGACGGACTTTTTGTTTTTCACGTAATTGTAGCGAATACTCAGATTGCTTACCACCGCGTGCCTGACCATGTTGACCAGGTGCTTTGTTAGCTTTTTTAGTTTTGACGTCAAATGGTTTAACGCCAGATTTAAGTTGCAGGTCTGTCCCTTCGCGGCGAGAGAGTTTGCATTTTGGACCAATATAACGAGCCATGAATGTTTCTCCTTACACGCGACGTTTTTTAGGTGGACGGCAACCGTTGTGAGGAATTGGAGTCACATCGGTAATGCTGTTAATCTTATAACCCACTGCGCCTAATGCACGAACCGCAGACTCACGACCTGGACCAGGACCTTTTACAAGGACGTCCAGATTTTTCAAACCGTAATCTAAAGCTGCTTTACCAGCAACTTCAGCAGCTACCTGAGCAGCAAACGGAGTTGATTTACGTGAACCACGGAAGCCTTGTCCACCAGAGGTGGCCCAAGCCAATGCATTACCTTGACGATCAGTAATCGTAACAATGGTGTTATTAAAAGACGCGTGAATGTGTGCAACACCTTCAGAGACGGTACGAGTGACCTTCTTGCGTGTGCGAGTATCTTTAGCCATCTTTTAGCTTCCAGAAATCTTACTTTTTAATCGGTTTGCGCGGACCTTTACGGGTACGTGCGTTAGTTTTGGTGCGTTGACCACGGACAGGCAAGCTGCGACGATGGCGAAGGCCGCGGTAGCAACCCAAATCCATTAAACGTTTAATGTTCATGGAAATTTCGCGACGTAAGTCACCTTCGGTAGGAACCTTAGCAACTTCTGCACGAATCGCATCAAGCTGAGCATCGTCCAACTCACGGATCTTAGTAGTTTCAGTAATACCAACTGCAGCTAAGATATTCTTAGCAGTGTGGCGACCGATACCAAAGATGTAAGTGAGGGAGATAACAGCATGCTTGTTATCCGGAATGTTTACACCGGCAATACGAGCCATTCACTTTCTCCAAAAAGGCAGTAGAGATAATCAACCGCCCCACAAAAATCTTGAGGGGCGGATATTAACCCAATTCGCCTACTGAAATCAACAGGTCTTGATTAGATTAACCTTGACGCTGCTTATGACGAGGTTCTGCGCTACAAATTACGCGAATAACCCCATTACGACGGATAACTTTACAGCTACCACAAATTTTCTTTACAGAAGCTTGTACTTTCATGATGAAACCTCTAAGTGCGCTTATCCCTTAGGATGAGCAGTCGTTTTTCTCATTAATGTTTGATTGTCATATTGATGAGATGTTAAATGCGCTTGTAGCTGAGCCATAAAGTCCATAACCACGACAACTACGATCAATAATGAGGTACCACCCAAATAGAATGGAATCCCAAAAGAGCTTTGTAGAATCATTGGCATTAAACAAATGACCGTAATATAAATCGCACCAATAAACGTCAAACGATTAAGAATATGATCTAAGTAACGAGCAGTTTGCTCACCTGGGCGAATACCAGGCACATAAGCTCCGCTGCGTTTTAGATTTTCTGATACTTCCTTAGGGCTAAATACTAAAGCCGTATAAAAGTAACAGAAAAAGATAATTAACGCACCAAAGAGCACCAAATACAAAGGCTGTCCAGGCGACAATACTAAAGCTAAATCTTGTAAGCTGCTTTTAATAAAACCAGCATTTGGATCTGCACTTCCCACCCATTGACCAAGACTTGCTGGGAACAAGAGTAAAGAACTTGCAAAAATCGCAGGAATAACACCAGCCATATTGATTTTTAATGGCAAATGCGTCTGCTGTGCTGTAAATATACGACGTCCTTGTTGCTTTTGCGCATAGTTTACTGGAATGCGACGTTGTGCTTTCTCAATAAACACAATAGCTGCCAATACACCTAAAGACAAAAGACCAAAGATTACAAGACCAATTAAACTTGTCTGACCATTATCTACAGAAGAAACTGATTGCATAATTAGTTTAGGCAAACCAGCAACAATACCTGCAAAAATAATCATTGAGATACCGTTACCAATACCTCTTTCAGTGATTTGCTCACCTAGCCACATTAAGAACATAGTTCCAGCGACAAGGGAAGTTACTGCTGGGATATAAAATGCAAGACCAACTGACAGAGTAATACCCTGTCCAATCAAACCTGCACACATACCAACTGCTTGAACCACTGCAAGCAACAATGTGCCCTGACGCGTATACTGATTAATTTTACGCTTACCTTGCTCACCTTCCTTTTTCAAGGCTTCAAGTGATGGAATTACAGTAGACATTAACTGCACAATAATTGACGCAGAAATGTACGGCATAATCCCTAAAGCAAGAATAGACATTCGCTCTAAAGCACCGCCAGAAAACATATTGAATAGCCCAAGAATAGTTCCTTGGTTCGCATGAAATAAATTTTCTAACGCAGCATTATTAATGCCTGGTACTGGAATATGCGCTCCTAGTCGAAAGACCAGCAATGCACCGATTAGAAAACTCATCCGGCGAATAATTTCACGGTATTTCACATGAAATGGCTGACCTTTCATCATGTTGACATGACCTGAAGAACTAGGAGACATAGACACTCGAGATTACTCCTCGACTTTACCGCCAGCTGCTTCAATCGCAGCTTTAGCGCCTTTAGTCAATGCAACACCTTGAACAGTGAATGCACGAGTGATTTCACCAGAAAGTACGATACGAGCACGAATTTGGTCACGACGAACAACATTCGCAGCTTTCAAAGTTTCTAGGCTAACGATGTCGCCTTCAACTTTGCTTAACTCAGATAAACGTACTTCAGCAGTTTTTAAAGCGATTTGGCTAGTGAAACCGAATTTAGGTAAACGACGATAAATCGCAGTTTGACCGCCTTCAAAGCCTGGACGAACGCCACCACTTTTACGTGATTTTTGACCTTTGACACCACGGCCACCAGTCTTACCAACGCCAGAACCGATACCACGGCCTAAACGACGGTGTTCACGTTTTGCACCTTCTGCAGGCGCAAGTTCATTTAAACGCAGAGTCATGGCTTATTCCTCTACACTAACCATATAGTAGACTTTGTTGATCATACCGCGGTTAGAAGGCGTATCTTGCACTTCTACAGTATGACCAATACGACGCAGACCTAAACCTTGTAAGCAAAGCTTGTGATTTTTCAAGCGATGTGAAGAAGATTTAGTCTGGGTAACTTTAATCGTTTTCATGATTGATTACCCTTGAATTTCTTCTACTGATTTACCACGTTTCGCAGCGACTTTCTCAGGAGAAGTCATATCACGCAAACCTTTAAAAGTTGCGTTTACTACGTTTGCAGCATTAGTAGAACCATAACATTTAGCAAGTACGTTATGTACACCTGCAGCTTCTAGAACGGCACGCATTGCGCCACCAGCGATTACGCCAGTACCTTCAGAAGCAGGTTGCATATATACACGGCTTGCACCATGACGAGCATTCACAGGGTGTTGTAAAGTAGTACCTGCAAGGTCTACAGTAATCATGTTGCGACGTGCAGCTTCAAGTGCTTTAGAAATAGCAGCTGGAACTTCACGAGCTTTACCACGACCAAAACCAACACGACCATTACCATCACCCACAACAGTTAATGCTGTGAAAGAGAAGATACGACCACCCTTAACAACTTTGGCTACACGATCAACGGCAACCAGCTTTTCAACAAGACCTTCGTTTTGTTCAACTTTAGCCATGATTAGAACTCCAAGCCGTTTTCACGAGCAGCATCAGCCAAGGCTTTGATACGACCATGATATTTAAAACCAGAACGGTCAAATGCAACTTTAGTTACACCAGCTGCTTTCGCACGCTCTGCGATTAAAGCGCCTACTTTAGTAGCCGCGTCTACATTACCTGTAGTACCGCTACGTAAAGATGCATCCAAAGTTGAAGCTTGCGCTAAAACTTTGCCACCATCTGCTGAAATAACTTGAGCATAGATGTGACGCGGAGTGCGGTTTACACACAAACGAGTCGCACCCAATGCACGAATGTGCAAGCGTGTGCTTTTCGCACGACGCAAACGGGATTGTTTCTTTTCGTTCATAAGAACCTCGCGCCTTATTTCTTCTTAGCTTCTTTACGAAGAATGACTTCATCCGAATAACGAACACCTTTACCTTTATATGGTTCAGGAGAACGATATGCACGGATTTCTGCCGCTACTTGACCTAACAACTGCTTGTTTGCTGATTTCAAAATGATTTCAGTAGCAGTTGGAGTTTCCGCTGTTACACCTTCAGGTAAAGCGTAGTCAATTGGGTGTGAAAAACCAAGGTTAAGGTTTACAACAGTACCTTTAACCGCAGCTTTATAACCAACACCAACTAGCTGCAACTTACGTTCGAAGCCTTCACTAACCCCTTTCACAAGGTTATTCAATACAGCGCGAGCAGTACCAGCTTGCATCCAAGCATCTTTCGATTCTTTAACTGGAGCAAGTTGAAGTTTACCTTCTTCCTGTTTTAGCTCGACCAGCGCATGCAGGTTGAAAGACAATGTACCTTTGCTGCCTTTCACTTCGACCTGCCGGCCGTTCTGAGTAACTGCTACACCATTAGGTACAGTTACTGGGGCTTTAGCCACACGAGACATGAGGAATCACCTATTAAGAAACAAAAGCAATAACTTCACCACCAACGCCCGCAGCACGTGCAGCGCGATCAGTCATGATGCCTTTGCTTGTAGAAACAATTGCAATACCTAAACCTTGCTTAACGCTTGGAAGTTTATCTTTACCACGGTATTGGCGAAGACCTGGACGGCTTACGCGTTTAACCATTTCGATAACTGGTTTGCCTTCGAAATATTTTAAAGTAATTGTCAAAGTAGATTTTGTCTCTTCTTGAGCAACTTCTACATTTGAAATATAACCTTCTTGTTGAAGTACGTTTGCAATTGCAACTTTCAACTTAGAAGAAGGCATAGAAACAGTTTGTTTCTTAGCCATTTGTGCGTTACGAACACGTGTTAGCATGTCGGCAACGGTATCTTGCATACTCATTTAGTCGCTCCTTACCAGCTTGCCTTAACAACGCCTGGTACATCACCCTGCATTACTGTGTCACGTAATTTGTTACGGCTTAAACCGAACTTACGGAAGTAACCATGAGGACGACCAGTTAAACCACAACGGTTACGAAGACGTACCGGAGATGCATTACGTGGCAATGCTTGTAACTTTAACATCGCTTCGAAACGCTCTTCTTCACTTGCATTTACGTTTGCAATCGTAGCTTTTAATTCAGCACGTTTTGCAGCGTATTTAGCAACTGTTTTTTCGCGTTTCAATTCGCGATTAATCATACCTTTCTTAGCCATATCGACCTCTTATTTGAACGGGAAGCCGAATGCACGCATAAGCGCACGGCCTTCGTCATCGGTGCGAGCAGTCGTAGTAATAGTAATATCCATACCACGAATACGATCAATCTTATCGAAATCGATTTCAGGGAAAACGATTTGCTCTTTCAAACCCATTGAGTAGTTACCACGACCATCAAATGATTTCGAAGAGAAACCACGGAAGTCACGGATACGAGGGATTGCGATTGAGATCAAACGGTCCAAGAATTCGTACATTTGGTCGCCACGTAAAGTAACTTTACAACCAATCGGCCAACCATCACGGATTTTGAAACCAGCGATAGATTTACGAGCAAGTGTAATTACTGGTTTTTGACCAGCAATTAATTGCATGTCGACTACAGCGCCATCTAATAATTTCTTATCAGTTGCAGCTGCGCCTACACCCATGTTTAGGGTAATTTTTGTGATGCGTGGAATTTCCATCACGTTCTTAATGCTAAGTTCTTCTTGTAACTTCGCTTTAAGTTCTTCGTTGTAACGTGCTTTAAGTCTGGCCATTGCCTTTTCAACCTATTACTTCGCTACCGCCACTGATTCACCATTTGATTTATAAACGCGAGTTTTCACGCCATCAATCACTTGGTAACCAACACGGTCAGCCTTCTGGGTTGTAGCATTTAAAATTGCCACGTTTGAAATATGAAGCGAAGCTTCTTGAGTAACGATACCGCCTTCAGCGCCAGTTACACGATTCGGCTTTTGATGCTTCTTCACTAAGTTAAGGCCTTCAACCTTAACGCGGTCTTCAGAAACAGACAATACAGTACCCTGTTTGCCTTTTTCTTTACCTGCGATCACGATAACTTGATCGCCTTTTTTAATCTTAGCCATGATTGCCTCTTATAGAACTTCAGGAGCCAATGAAATGATTTTCATGAACTGTTCAGTACGAAGTTCACGAGTCACTGGTCCGAAGATACGAGTAGCAATCGGAGCTTTGTTGTTGTTCAGGATAACTGCAGCATTATCATCAAAACGGATCACAGAACCATCTGGACGACGAATGCCGAATTTAGTACGAACTACAACCGCATTCATCACGTCACCTTTTTTAACACGTGCGCGTGGGATTGCTTCTTTTACAGTAACTTTAATAATGTCGCCAACAGAAGCATAACGACGATGTGAACCACCAAGTACTTTAATACATTGTACGCGGCGAGCACCACTGTTGTCTGCTACGTCGAGCATAGTTTCGGTTTGAATCATTGCCCTACTCCAAAACCGAGCATCACCGGTCACAATTTCGAAAGGCTCAAAGAGTACTCGAAATTGACCGATGATGCAACAAGAACGTCGAATTACTCAGCAGCTGCTTCAACTACTTCCACTAAAGTCCAAGCTTTAGTTTTAGAAATTGGGCGGCTTTCTTTAATGGTCACAACATCGCCAAGTTTAGCAACATTGTTCTCATCATGAGCGTGTAACTTAGTTGAACGGCGAATTGATTTGCCATACAACGGGTGTTGAACGCGGCGTTCGATAAGAACAACAATAGACTTGTCCATTTTGTCGCTTACTACTTTGCCGGTTAACGTGCGGACTGTTTTTTCACTCATTGTCCGTTCCCCTGTTTTTCGGTAAGGAGTGTCTTAATACGAGCAATTGTCTTACGAGCAACTTGCACTTCATGCGATTTACCCAACTGACCAGTTGCTTTCGCCATACGAAGACGGAATTGATTAAGCTGTTGCTCATCAAGCAAAGCTTTCAACTCTTCTACCGATTTTTCACGTAGATCTTTAGTTTTCATTACATTACCGTCCGAGTCACGATAGTGGTTTTAAACGGAAGTTTAGCAGCAGCTAAAGCAAATGCTTCACGCGCTAATTCTTCGTTCACACCTTCAATTTCGTACAGGATCTTACCTGGTTGGATCTGGCAAACCCAGTACTCCACGCTACCCTTACCTTTACCCATACGCACTTCAAGAGGCTTTTGAGTAATTGGTTTATCCGGGAATACGCGAATAAAGATTTTACCACCACGCTTAATACGGCGGCTAATAGTACGACGTGCAGCTTCAATCTGACGAGCAGTCATACGACCACGTTCAGTTGCTTTGATTGCAATCGAACCAAATGATACTGTACTACCACGATGCGCTAGACCAGTATTACGGCCTTTGTGCACCTTACGGAATTTGGTACGTTTAGGTTGCAACATGGATTATTCTCCCTTGTCAGCAGCACGGTCACCGCGACGACCACGACGCTCTTGACCTTCACCACGACCACGACCACGTTTAGCTGGACGATCTTCAGCAGGAGCAGGGTTCATGACTTGTTTCATGCCACCTAAAATCTCGCCACGGAAAATCCAAACTTTAACACCAATCGTACCGTAAGTTGTTTCTGCACGCATAGTTGCATAGTCAATGTCTGCACGTAGCGTATGTAAAGGTACACGACCTTCACGATACCATTCTGTACGAGCAATCTCTGCACCACCTAAACGGCCAGACACTTCAACTTTGATACCTTTAGCACCAGCACGCATAGTGTTTTGAACCGCACGCTTCATAGCACGACGGAACATTACACGCTTTTCTAATTGAGAAGCGATTGCTTCAGCAACTAAACGCGCATCTAAGTCTGGGCGATCAATTTCGTTGATACTTACTTGCGCTGGAACACCCATAATGCTGGTAAGTTCGCGCTGTAATTTCTCAATATCTTCGCCTTTTTTACCGATTACGATACCAGGACGAGCTGTGCTAATAGTTACTTTAGCAGCGCCTGACGGACGTTCGATAAGAATGTTGCTTACCATCGCATTCTTAAGTTTTTTAGTTAAAAACTCACGAACTTGAAGATCTTTAAGCAAGTATTCAGCGTATTGTTTCGGATTCGCATACCAGTTAGCGTTATGACGTTTCACAACACCTAGGCGGATACCGATTGGATGAACCTTCTGACCCATATCAAACCCCTACCTTAACGGTGATGTGACAAGTACGCTTAGTAATACGATCTGCACGGCCTTTAGCACGTGGCATAATACGTTTAAGGCTCATGCCTTCGTCAACGTAAATCGTAGATACTTTAAGATCGTCAACATCTAAACTGTTATTGTGTTCAGCGTTTGCAATCGCAGATTCCAATGCTTTTTTTACTAAAACAGCAGCTTTTTTATTGCTGAAGTTTAAGATATTTAAAGCATGCGCAACAGATTTGCCGCGAATAAGATCTGCAACCAAACGTGCTTTCTGTGCCGAGATAGCGGCACCGCGTAATTTAGCAGTTACTTCCATCATGACACCTATTAACGTTTAGATTTCTTGTCAACACCGTGACCACGATAGGTACGAGTTGGCGCGAATTCACCGAGTTTATGACCAACCATATGCTCAGTAACAATTACTGGAACGTGGTTACGACCATTATGAACAGAAATTGTTAAACCAACAAAATCTGGAAGGATCATCGAACGACGAGACCAAGTTTTAATCGGCTTGCGAGAGTTACTAGCAACAGCCGCTTCAACCTTAGCGAACAAGTGCGCATCGACGAATGGGCCTTTTTTCAGAGAACGAGGCATTAGTCAGATTCCTTTACTTGACGCGACGGTCGCGAATAATCATCTTAGTCGTACGCTTATTGGTACGTGTCTTGTACCCTTTAGCTTTTTGACCCCATGGGCTTACAGGTTGAATACCTTTATTACGCCCTTCACCACCACCGTGCGGGTGATCAATCGGGTTCATCGCCATACCACGTACGGTAGGACGAACACCACGCCAGCGCGAAGCACCAGCTTTACCCAATGAACGAAGGTTGTTTTCTTGGTTAGAAACTTCACCAATTACAGCGCGGCATTCAACATGTACTTTACGCATTTCGCCTGAACGAAGACGAATAATTGCGTAAGAACCATCACGACCCAACAACTGAACAGAAGCACCAGCAGAACGCGCTAATTGCGCACCCTTACCAATTTTAAGTTCAACGTTATGAAGTGTAGAACCGATCGGCATATTACGAAGTGGCAAGCAGTTACCTGGACGAATTGGAGCATCGTTACCAGATTGTACTTTATCGCCAGCACGTAAGCCTTTAGGTGCGATGATATAACGACGCTCACCATCAGCATATTTCAACAAAGCAATATGTGCTGTACGGTTTGGATCGTATTCAATACGCTCTACAACAGCTGGGATGCTGTCTTTGTTACGTTTGAAGTCAACGATACGGTAGTGTTGTTTATGACCACCACCAACGTGACGAGTAGTAATGTGACCGTTGTTATTACGACCACCAGTACGTTTTTTAGCTTCAACCAACGGTGCGTAAGGAGCGCCTTTGTGAAGATGGTCATGAACCACTTTCTCTACAAAGCGACGTCCTGGAGACGTTGGCTTACATTTTTGAATCGGCATAATTTTCGTCCTTATTCCGCTGCGCTTTCAGCGGTATCGCCCAAGTCAGCCATTTCAACATCTTGGCCAGCTTTCAGGGTGACGTATGCTTTTTTAACATCAGAACGGCGTCCCAATGTACGACCAAAGCGCTTAGTCTTACCTTTAGTAATAGTTGTGTTAACTTTAACAACTTCTACACCAAAAAGTTTTTCAACTGCTTTTTTGATTTCAAGTTTAGTAGCATTGATGTCTACTTTAAATACTTGAACACCAACAGTATCACCTAATACTTGTGCCTTTTCTGAGAAGACTGGTCCTTTTAGGACTTGATAGATACGTTCGTTGTTCATCCGAGTTCTACCTCAATTTTCTTAGCAGCAGCTACAGACATCACAACTTTATCAAACGCGATCAAGCTTACAGGATCGATTGCAGTTGCATCTACCACATCTACATGCGGAAGGTTGCGTGCTGCAAGATATAAGTTCTCATCTACAGCGTCAGTAACGATTAATGCACGAGCAGCATTTAAGTCGTTAAGCTTTGCAAGCAATTCTTTAGTTTTTGGAGCTGCAACTGCAAACTCTTCAACTAATACAAGACGATCTTGGCGAACAAGTTCAGCTAAGATACATTGCATTGCACCGCGGTACATCTTACGGTTTACTTTTTGAGACCAATCTTGTGGACGAGCAGCAAAAGTTTTACCACCGCCAACCCAGATAGGGCTACGAATAGAACCCGCACGAGCACGACCAGTACCTTTTTGACGGAATGGCTTTTTACCACCGCCAGAAACGTCTGCACGTGATTTCTGAGCACGAGTACCTTGACGACCACCTGCTAAGTAAGCAGTAACAACTTGGTGTACAAGAGCTTCGTTAAATTCACGTCCGAAAGCAACTTCAGACAATTCAACAGCAGAGCCGGAAACAGTTTTCAAATTCACGGTATTTCCCCTCAGGCCTTGATGGTAGGACGTACAATCACGTCACCGCCAGTTGCACCAGGAATTGCACCTTTAACAACTAAAACAGAACGTTCAGCGTCAATAGATACGATTTCAAGACCTTGTACTGTTACGCGTTCATCACCTAAGTGACCAGCCATTTTCTTGCCTTTGAACACGCGACCAGGAGTCTGGTTTTGACCTGTAGAACCTAATACACGGTGAGAAACTGAGTTACCGTGAGTAGCGTCTTGAGTACGGAAGTTCCAACGTTTAACACCACCTTGGAAACCCTTACCTTTTGATTGACCAGTTACGTCAACAATTTGACCAACTGCGAACAAATCAACGCCAATAGTACCGCCAACTTCACGGCCTTCAAGCTCAGCTTCAGTAACACGGAACTCTTTAACTAAACGACCAGCAGCAACACCAGCTTTCGCGAAGTGACCTTTCTGAGCGTTAGTTACGCGAGATTCGCGACGTTCACCAGTAGTTACCTGAACAGCTTGATAACCATCAGTTTCAAGTGTTTTGATTTGCGTAATGCGGTTTGGATCGACTTCGATGACTGTAACAGGTACAGAAACACCTGCATCTGTAAAGATGCGAGTCATACCACATTTGCGACCGACTAAACCAATAGCCATGTGCATAAACCTCTAAAAAAGCGGCCTAATTAACTTAGAAGTTAATCAACCGAAAGCCTTAACCCAAAGCGATCTGAACATCAACACCAGCCGCAAGATCTAATTTCATCAATGCATCAACAGTTTTATCTGTAGGTTGAACGATGTCGATCAAACGTTTATAGGTGCGGATTTCGTACTGGTCACGCGCATCTTTGTTAACGTGCGGTGAAGTAAGAACGTTGAAGCGTTCGATGCGAGTAGGCATCGGAATTGGACCACAAACTTGTGCGCCAGTACGCTTAGCGGTTTCTACGATCTCTTGAGCAGATTGATCAATCAGACGATGATCAAAAGACTTCAAACGGATACGAATTCTCTGGTTAGACATACCAGTAAACTCCAAGCCAAACATATAAAGAATCACCCTTGACGCATCTCACCCATTGGTAAGTGTCAAAGGCAGTGAAAATCACTAAGGTCATGATCGATGCCACGACTGTAATGCACATTTACTACTTTCTTCGCAGTAAATGCCCCTCCTTTTGAGGGTCGCCCATTATAACGATTGTTTAAGTCTTATGCAATTCTCTTTTTCTATTTTTTGTTCAAAACGCACTTTAACCTAGTATTCTCAACTAACTCTAGGCATTTATGACAAATTCAATCGCTTTATTTAAGAGTTGATTACCTTGTTCAAATTTTTGTGCTTCTGAATATTGCAGTTCACTCACAGGCTGAACATATTCCCCATTAAAAATAGATAGCTCTTCTTCATTTTCAAGCAAGAGTTCTAACGTTGCTGGTGTCATTTCTGGATGAAATTGAAAACCAAGCACATTTTTTCCAATTTGATACATCTGATTACGACAAGCTATATTCTCGGCTAAGTGTATAGCACCTTTGGGTATTTCAAATGTTTCGCTATGCCACTGCATCACCTTTATCTTTTCAGGCAATGGAAAGCTGTCTTGAGGTAAATTTGCTACCCTTTGAACTGTCGACCAGCCAAGTTCCTGATAGCGGTTTCGACTGACTGCGGCGCCTAGTGCATTAGCAATTAGCTGCCCACCCAAACAGAGACCTATAGCAGGCTTTCCTGCTGCTAAATAACGACGCAACCATCTTTTCTCTATCTTAAGCCATGGATAATTCGCCTCATCATTTACACTCATGGTGCCACCCATGACTAATAATAAGTCAACCTCATCAATTTGTGGTAAAGCTTCTATTTCAAGTGACCGATCAACCGGAAGTGCAAAAAACTCCGTAGAACTAATAGTCGCGTGGTGAGCTTTTAAAAATGAATAACAACTCCCAAACCCCTCACCCGCGATATGTTGAAAATAATGAACTCTTAAATGCGACTTCATGCGCTTAAACCTATTGTTGTTAGAATGTTGTAGTGGTCTTTGCAAAAATAAAGCCAAGTTTTTGTTTTATAGGTCTACTGTAACGAAACGTCTTACAAAACTTTATAAATCTGGCGAAGAATTTAAATTTCTCTTAATCTAACTTTATCATTTAAAACATAACGCACTATGAAAAAGCATAACGATTTCCAGACTCGTCTCATTCATGCCCCAAGAAAGGCTCCGCAATTCATTGAAACAGTGCAACCTCCCTTATTTCGCGCATCAACTATTATTTTCAAATCAACTTTGCACCTTTTTGATCGTCATTGGACTGATAAGTATGACTATAGCTATGGAACACATGGCACCCCTACCACATTCACCTTAGGCGACAATATTGCGCAAATTGAAGGTGGCTTGCATTGTTTACTTGCACCGAGTGGCCTATCCGCAATTAATATTGTGAACTCAGCATTTTTAAGCACTAATGACGAAGTATGGGTTCCAGACAATATTTACGGTCCAAATCTAGAGCATTTAACTTATCTACAAAGTCAATATGGCATTATTGTTAAAGTATATAACCCCATTGACGCTGCAAGTTTTCAACCCACCGAAAGAAGTAAACTATTATGGTTAGAAGCTGCAGGTTCAGTTACTTTAGAATTCCCTGATCTTAAAAATCTAGTCAAAAAAGCTAAAAAAAATGGTGTATTGACTGCTCTAGATAACACCTGGGGAGCGGGGCTTGCGTTTAATGCTTTCAATTTTTCTGATGAACACCTATCTGTTGATTTAACCGTTCACGCACTAACCAAATATCCAAGTGGTGGTGGTGACATTTTAATGGGTAGCATTGTAACTCGTGATGAGAAACTTCATCACCGCTTATTCCGTACGCATGCTATTTTGGGCATCGCAATCTCTGGAGATGATGCAGCTCAAGTTCAACGCAGCCTTGCTCATATGTCTTTACGCTATGAACAACAGTCAGCCAATGCTCACACTCTACTTAAATGGCTAAAGAACCAGCCTCAATTTGCACAAGTTCTACACCCAAGTGATGAATCCTCACCAGGCCATCAATATTGGCAAGAAATCTGCATAGACGGTCAAAGTGCTGGCTTAGTGAGTGTTATTTTTAAACCTGAATATGACATTACAGCAGTACGTCGTTTCTGCGATGCATTAGAGTTATTTAAGCTCGGCTTTAGCTGGGGTGGACCCGTTAGCCTGATTATGCTTTATGATTTAAAAATGATGAGAAAACTTGAGAATACACATTTACAACAAGGATTATTGGTTCGATTCTGTATAGGACTAGAAGATCCGCAAGATTTGATACAAGATATCGAAAATGCACTGAAACAACTGTAAAACGACAAGATTATAGTGACTCAAACCATAGGATAAAAATATATGGGTACACCGATTGTTATTGCTAAAAATATTAAGGACACATCAAAAGAAATTGTTTTACTTCCCCAGTTTGCTAACCGTCATGGACTTATTGCAGGCGCGACAGGTACAGGTAAAACAGTTACGTTAAAAGTTCTAGCAGAGAGTTTCTCTCGAATCGGTGTGCCGGTATTTCTTGCCGATGCTAAAGGCGATGTTTCGAGTCTTGCAAAAGCTGGTGAAGCTTCGGATAAATTTAATGAACGCTTAAAACTTTTACAAATTGATAGTGTTCCATTTGCAGCAAACCCAGTTGTTTTTTGGGATTTATTTGGTCAGCAAGGCCATCCTATCCGAACCACTATTTCTGAAATTGGGCCAATTTTATTGGCTCGCATACTAAACTTAAATGATACCCAAGAAGGTGTTTTATCTGCTGTATTCCGTATTGCAGATGACCAAGGTCTACTATTAGTCGATTTTAAAGATTTAAAAGCCATGATTACTTTTGTGAGTGAACATGCAGCTGAATTTAAAGCTGAATATGGCAATTTATCTCCAGCAAGCCTAGGCGCTATTCAGCGCAATTTATTAGCACTTGCCGACCAAGGTGGAGAACAGTTCTTTGGGGAACCAGCTTTAAATATTCTGGATTTTATCCAAACTGATGCAAACGGACACGGCTATATCAATATTCTTGCTGCCGACAAGCTCATGAATACACCTAAGTTATATGCCACTTTCCTCTTATGGATGCTTTCAGAGCTATTTGAACAGCTACCAGAAGTCGGTGACATGGATAAACCTAAACTCGTGTTTTTCTTTGATGAAGCTCACTTATTATTTGATAATGCCAGTCAAGCACTCCAAGACAAGATTGAACAAGTTGTACGTTTAATCCGCTCCAAAGGGGTGGGTATCTACTTTATTACTCAAAACCCACTCGATTTACCCGAAAGCGTTCTTGGTCAACTTGGTAATCGCGTTCAACATGCATTACGTGCATTCACCCCTAAAGATCAAAAAGCTGTAAAAACCGCAGCAGACACTTTCCGTGCTAATCCAGAGTTTAAAGTTGATGAAGCTATTACCCAACTTGGTGTTGGTGAGGCACTCATTAGCTGTCTAGATGAACAAGGTACGCCACAGATTGTAGAACGTGGTTGGGTTATGCCTCCGTACTCTGCATTTACACCGATCACTCCAGAAGAACGTCAGACTTTAATCTCGCAAAGTATTATTGCTGGGGTTTATGAACAAGCTGTAGATCGTGATAGTGCCTATGAAATGCTACAGAATAAAGTTGCTGAACGCGAACAACAGCAGCAAGACGCCGAACTTGCAAAACAACAAGCTAAAGAACAAGAAACTTTAGCAAAACAGCAAGCTAAAGAGCAGGAACGTTTGGCACGTGAGCAATTAAAAGAGGAAGAAAGAGCAGCCCGTGAACGAGCTAAACTCACACAAGACATTGTTGGAACTTTTGCCAAGAGTGCTGCACGCAGCTTAGGAGGAAGTACGGGACAAAAACTCGTAAGAGGCTTGCTCGGCTCTTTATTTGGTAAATAAAAATATTAAAAAAATTGCGTTAATTTTAGGGGATTTCATATCCCCTAATTTTTTTATGGTTTTTTAGGAAAAAGTTATTGCCATTAATTTCTTAAAGATGTATTTTAAATACATCTTATATAGCCAGATAAATAAGGTCTAGCCATGACTCCACAACAAATTGAACTTGTTAAATCTACTGTACCGGTTTTACGTGAACACGGCGTTACGCTGACTACATACTTTTATAAGCGCATGCTTAATAACAATCCCGAGTTAAAAAATGTTTTTAATTTAGATGACCAAACCAGCTTACGTCAGCCACGTGCTCTTGCAGCTGCTGTGCTTGCTTATGCAGAAAATATTGAGAACCCTACTGTTCTAGCTAAAGCGGTAGAACGCATCACCACTAAACACGTGAGCTTAGATATTCAACCAGACCAATATGCAATTGTTGGGGACAACTTGCTTCATTCAATTAGTGAAGTACTTAACGTGCCATTCGAATCAGAGCTTATTGAAGCGTGGAAACAAGCATACTTACAGTTGGCTGATATCTTGATTGGTGTTGAAAAACAAAAATATGAACAACTTGAAAGCTTAAAAGGTGGATGGGCTGGCTGGCGTTCATTTGAAATTACTCAAATTGATCCTTTGGAATCTGGCAAACGCTTCACTTTAAAAGCAACTGACCATGAAGACGTACTGACTAGCCCAGCAAATGCCTTTATTTCAGTTAAAGTACAAGTTCCCGAACAACAGCTTGAACAACCGAAAGCTTTTAAATTTACTGAAGCTCAAGAAGATAACTCGTATCACTTTGAAGTGCAGCCTGAAGAAAATCATACTGAGTTTTCAGTTGCTAATATTCTACTTGAGCATTATAGAGTCGGTGATCAAGTACAGGTTTCAGCCCCTTTAACGCTGTAATGTAAAAACCCCTTGCCTGAAAGTTTTCTTATTTAGACTTTCAGGCTAAGATGATCATCCTTTTTATCTCTTCCATTTTTGGTGATCATGCAGCTTAATAAATTTACCGATTATGCATTACGACTCTTAATGTATGTTGCACGCCCAAGTGATGCACCCTACACGATTGCAGAAATCGCGAAAGATTTGCATGTTTCACAAAACCATCTAGTTAAAGTTGTTCACTTCATGGGCAAGCAAGAATGGATCATTACCATTCGTGGAAAAGGCGGGGGAATTCGCTTAAATCCAGATGCACTTAACTCAAATTTAGGCTCAATCGTTCGAATATTACAGGGCGACAATCAAATCGTTGAATGTAATACACCACCTTGTGTATTACGCAGTCACTGTGGTTTAAAAGGTATTTTAGATCAGGCTTTAGAGAGTTTTTATCAAAGTCTAGACCAATACACACTCGGAGAAGTTTTGCAGCAATCAAAATCTGCTCCTGCCAACTCCCCTATTGCATTTTTACAAATCTAAGCTCTACTGATTTTGATAAGTCGACTTATTGAAAATTAGCAAGAATACCCAAGCTCCTTTATACTAGGCGCGAGCCCTCTCATTTAAAAAGTTATTTTTTATGCGTCGTAGTGAAAAATCGAAAGACACCAAAGCCAGACTCGCACCCAAGCAAAAGATCAGCTATGAAAAGAAACCAGATCCAGCGATCACGGCATATGCTGTGCAATCACTCAACTGGTTACGCCAAGCTGAGTTTCTAATGAGTGCACCTAAATTGGCACTTTGTGTTGAAGATAGTGGCTACGAGATCGCTTTTGCAGGACGCTCAAATGCCGGTAAGTCTAGTGCTATCAATGCATTAACCAATAAAAAACAGCTAGCACGTGCCTCTAAAAAACCTGGCCGTACTCAAATGATTAACTTCTTTAGTCTAGGCAACCCCGATCAACGTTTAGTCGATCTTCCTGGCTATGGCTATGCAGCCGTACCTGAAGATATGAAACGAGTATGGCAAAAAGAATTAGAGAACTATTTAATCCATCGTAAAAGCTTACAAGGCTTAGTATTACTAATGGATATTCGCCATCCTCTACAGCATTTCGACATGATGATGCTAGAGTGGGCTTATTCACGTCATCTCTTTGTTCATATTCTCTTAACGAAAGCAGACAAACTTAATCGTGGCCCTGCAAACAAAGTGCTATTAGAAGTTAAGCAACAACTGAAAAAAATGAAGCTTGATTTCTCGATTCAACTTTTCTCATCACTTAATAAATTAGGTTTAGAAGAGCTAGCAAGTGTTATGGCTGGACGCCTGCATTTTACGCTTGATCAAGAGCCGGAATTTGACGTTGACGCGATCCCTGAAGCATCAGATGAGGATACTGAAGAGTAAATCGTCAAAACAGATACAATTTCTTTATTAAATTTATTTTCAAATTGGCCCCTATTGCTAAACACAAATGTAGGGGCTTTTTTTATACTCGTTATAACTTCATCGAGTTAAAAATCAGGACTAAATGATGAAATTGTTATCTTTTTTGAAGAACAAGGCTTTAGGTTCTTCTATTGACTATAAAATTCTTCCACGTAAAGTAAAATTTGACTGGAAAGATACCCCTGTTGACTGGATTCCAAATCAGCCTTTCGCAAGTTATTTTATTAATGAAATTAATAACATCTTACCTGCCGGAGAATTTTGGTTTTGCCGTTTGTACAATAAAGTTTTACCGCAAATTAAAGATGAAAAACTTAAACAGGATGTGCAAGCATTTATCCGCCAAGAAGCTATGCATGCCAATGCGCATACTTCTGCCAATAAAGAATATTTAAGCGCACGTAATATTGATATCCAGCGAAATCTGGACATTATGAATTATCTATTTACCACTGCCTTAGCAGATAAACCATTTGATAAAGAAGTCCCTCAATTTCTACAAGGGCAATGGGATCTTTTCCGTTTAGGCGTTATTGCAACTGTTGAGCATATGACCTGTGTATTAGGGAAATATGCACTCTATAACGAGCGTTGGGAAGAATTAGGCGCTGACCCTGAAATGGTCGATCTGGTTAAATGGCATGGTTCAGAAGAAATTGAACACCGTACCGTTGCTTTTGATTTATACCGCCATTTGGGTGGTGGATATATTCCACGCTACTATTTAAGTCTTGCAGTGATTGTACTGGTGCTTGGATTATGGGTAGATGGCGCTGCACATATTATGAAACAAGATCCACGTTTTGCTGATGCTGCTAAATCTAGATTTTTCCCAGTATGGGTTGCTGTAGAGTGGTATAAAATTAGCAGAAAAGATAATCAGGTTTTACCAAACCCAATCTGGCTTATTGCTCAACAAATTGATTACCTCATGCCTTGGTATGATCCAGTCAAGGAAGGCAGCACTGAAGATGCGGTAAGTTATTTATCGCAATCTCCAGCAGCAAAAAGAGCCGAGTTACAAGCGGCTTAAAAATAAAAAAGCAGGATTTAAAATCCTGCTTTTTTATTTAGGAGATTAGACACTGATATCTTTATCTTTTGTATAACGATCTACAACCACGCTAATCATCATATCACCCTGCACATTTACCACTGTTCTTACCGTATCCAATAGACGATCAATCGGAAGTAAAATTGCAATTGCTTCAGCCGGTAAACCTACAGACTGTAAAACCATAATCATGGTAACCATACCAGCACTTGGAATACCAGGGGCTCCTAGTGATGCAATCATTGCTGTTAAACACACAATAATTTGTTGTGTCAGGTTTAAGTCTAGCCCCACCAAATTTGCGACAAACAATGCAGCGGCTGCTTCATATAGTGCTGTGCCATCCATATTAAGCTGTGTACCTAAAGGAATTACAAAACCAGCTGTTTGCGGACGAACACCTAAGTTTTCCTGTGCGCATTTCATACTAAGGGGCATTGTGGCAGAACTAGAGCTGGTTGCAAATGCTGTAATTAGCGCTGTACGTGTTCCTTTGAAAAAAGCCCAAGGACTCATGCGGCCAAAAATCCAAAGTAGTAACGGTAAAACAACAGCACCATGAAAAATGGTAGTCCCTGTCACTACAACAGCAAACTCAGCCAAACGACTTAATACTGAAATATCTTCGGTTGCCATTAATTTTGCTAATAAAGCAAAAATACCCAAAGGTGCTAGCTTCATTACCCAGCCGACTAGCATCATCATCATTTCAAAAAATTGATGACTTAATAAGCGAATACTTTTAAAACGCTCACCGCCATGGACTAAAGCAACACCAACAAATAGTGCAAACACCACAACAGCTAAAACGTTACCATCGCTGAATGCTTTAAATGGGTTGATTAATGTATTTTGAATAAAATTAGTGAAAAAACTTGCAGGATTTAAACTATCTGGTGCCTGATAGTTTTGCATAGACGTTTGGAAAATAGAAATATCTATACCGCGCCCTACTTCAAATAGATGAGCACAACTTATACCTAGAATTAAAGCTAGTGTTGTTGTGGTCAAACAACATAAAAAGGTAATTTTCCAGACTGGACCTAACTGCCCTCCCGCCTTCAAATTAGAGACACCCACAACAATCGAGCTAAAAATCAAAGGCACCAACAACATTTTAAGCAGCCCAATAAAGACACTACTTAATATACCTAACCCATATAAACTATGTTTTACAAACGCAGTATCGGGATACAACGTTAATATAAAACCAAAGGCTAAGCCTAAAATGGCCGCAATAAGAATTTGTGTGTTTAAGTTCATATCAGCATTATTTTTTTCAGTTGGCAATCCTTTTGCAAATATGACATGAGCTTGCTTTTCATACGAGCAATTTTTTGTCACATCGTTTCAATTAAAAATAAAAAAAGCCATCTGATGAGATGGCTTTATAAATAAGCTTATTGCGTTTCAATTTCCCGCAAACGAATTAAACCCTCTTGCACGGTACTGCATACAAGTTGGCCATTTTGCCACATACGGCCAAAGTTCAAGCCGCGAGAAGCTGCGCTAACGGTTGCTTCCATATCGTAAAGCATCCATTCATCAGCACGCAGCGGGCGATGGAAATAGATGGCATGATCAATACTCGCACACTGCAAACTTGGAGAAATATAGCTAAGCCCATGCGGTCTCAAAGCAGTTGTCATTAAGGTAAAGTCTGAATAAAACGCAACAATTGCTTGATGCAAAGCAATGTCATCTAATTGTTTTGGAATACGGTCATGTGTGCAGATATAGTGCGCATTATAAGGAGCTTCAGGTTGAGGCTGAAACGGATTTACCGGATCAATTGGGCGAATTTCTACATGGCGCTCACGCATGAAACTAGCACGAACATTTTCAGGTACGAAATTTAAAATACCTTCTTTGAGCTCATTTTCAGATTTAAGAGTCTCTGGTGCAGGATACTCTGGTTCTTGATGTTGATAGTTCAAGCCTTCTTCGGGGTTAGCAAAAGAAACCATCGCCGAAAAGATAACGCGCCCATGCTGAATTGCACGAACCTGACGGCTTACGAAACTCTTCCCATCACGTAAACGGTCTACTTCATAGATAATTGGGGCATTAATATCGCCGCCATATAAAAAATATGCATGCAAAGAATGCGCTGGACGATCGGTTGTATAAGATGCTGCACGTAAAGCCTGACCCAAAACCTGCCCACCAAAGACACGTTTACCGACGAGATTACGGCTTATGCCACGGTAAATATTTTCTTCTAGCTTTTCTAAAGTAAGAAGATCGACAAGTTCTTGGGTTAACGCATTCATGAGAGATACCTTCATATTTCAGGTAAAAAATCGTATTAAAGTACAGATGTGTAGAATCTATTGTGCCATAAAAAACTATTTGAACATGGAACAATCAGTCAACTTCTGACGAACATTGCTCATATAACAGCTAAAAATACGATTTTTAACGATAAAATATGCCAAAAGCATTATAATTTATAAGAAAGTAGCATATTGTTTTTTTAATAAATGCCGCAAAATAATTACCCTCTGCATTTGGTGCTGGGATTTGTCTTTAAGAAGTAGGAGTTCTTATGTCCAAGAGTGGGTTTGGTCAAATGTATCGTCGGCTTTCGAGTAAACTACTTGACCTCGTGGTAACACCACATGTTCTTGGGGAAGTTCCTACTGAACCAGTATCAGAAACAACAGAAACAGAAGCAAAAACTGACCGCCAAAAAGTGGTTTGTTACGTCTTACAAAACCACTCTCGAAGCAATGCTCTAGTGGTTGATGGAGAAACGCGTCGTTTAAATTTAAAACCTGCGTTAGACCCACTCATTGTGGGTACTCATCAGGAAAAAGCATCAGTTTTATTTTTACAGCACAATGATGAAAATAATTTACTGAATCCGCCTCCTCATGCTTTTCCACCGCGTTTAATAAAACTTATTGAAGTTTTACAAGAAAACCCTGAACTTGATATAGAGCTTGTTCCGGTTACAGTTTTATGGGGCCGTTCGCCAGATAAAGAAGATTCTTGGTTTAAATTATTATTTTCCGACACATGGGCAACACCAAGCACAGTTAAGCAGCTGGTTAATATTGGTTTGCATGGCCGTCAGTCTTATTTAGAATTTCATGAACCACAATCGCTACGTGAATTGGTTGAATATGCACAGCAGCATTATCCAAATCTTTCACCAGCAACTTATATTGTAAGTACGTTAAATGATTATTTAGACCGTCAGCGTGAAGTCGTGTTAGGCCCCGATTTGTCGGATCGCCGCAATGTCATGCAATCGGTTGTTAAATCTCGTGATGTGCAAGAAGCAATCCGCCGTGAAAGTATTCGCGGAAAAGTGAGCATGCTTGAAGCTGAACGCCGTGCGATCGGCTATGTGAATGAAATCGTATCGGATTATTCACACTCAGCAGTGCGCTTTGCCGATCTTGCCTTAACACGCCTATGGACCCAGCTTTATGACGGCGTAGAAGTACATAACTTTAGTACGGTTCGTGAACTAGCGAAAGATTATGAAGTTGTCTATACACCGTGCCATCGCAGTCACATTGACTATTTACTATTGTCATATGTGATCTATAAACGTGGCTTAATGGTTCCGTATATTGCTGCGGGCGATAACTTAAACTTACCTTTTGTTGGACAGCTTCTACGTGGTGGCGGTGCATTCTTCATTCGCCGCTCTTTCCGTGGAAATGGACTCTACACTACTGTATTTAAAGAATATCTATATAGTATTTTGTCACGCAACACGCCTCTTGAATACTTTATTGAAGGTGGACGTTCACGTACTGGACGTTTATTACCGCCTAAAACCGGTATGCTTGCCATGACAGTTCACAGCCATTTACGTGGCCGTGCTAAACCTATCGTTTTCTTACCAACTTATATTGGTTATGAACGACTTATGGAAGGCTCAACTTACGTAGGCGAAATGCAAGGTAAGCCAAAAGAAGCCGAATCTATTTTTGGTATTGTGAAAACCTTACGAAAAATTGAACGTATCTTTGGTAAAGTCCACGTGAACTTTGGAGAACCTGTTTTCCTTGATGATCTGCTTAAGCAACATAATGCTGAAAATGTTTACATCGAGAAAAATGACGACCCAATTCCTCAA
This sequence comes from Acinetobacter sp. AOR18_HL, assembly GCF_027855145.1. NCBI lineage: Bacteria > Pseudomonadati > Pseudomonadota > Gammaproteobacteria > Moraxellales > Moraxellaceae > Acinetobacter > Acinetobacter sp. AOR18_HL. The sequence continues at coordinate 90,632 of NZ_JAKTIG010000012.1, read as the reverse complement.
GCTGTTTCAGATGCAGTAAATAGCTCTGCACATGCAATTTTAGAAAATATTAACCGAGCTGTGGTGATAAACCCTGTTTCTTTACTTTCTATTATTTTGCTTGCAACTCCAAAGCATACGCTTGATGAAGAAATCTGTATTAAACAACTTGAAGCTTATCGTAACTTGGCATCGAACTTCCCATATGACCAACGTATGGAAGTAACGCCACTTTCTGGTAAAGAAATTATTGCGTATGGTTTAAAGCTTAAACTCATTAAACGCGTTCAGCATGCACTGGGCGATATTATTGCGATTGAAGATAACCAAGCTGTTCTTCTGACTTACTTCCGTAATAACATCTTGCACGCCTTTGTTTTACCTTCATTAGTGGCATCACTTGTTGAACATAATGGAAAAATCAGTCGTTCAGATTTAACCAATGTCATCTATACGCTCTATCCATTCTTGAAAGCTGAGTTATTCCTTAAATGGAAGAGCAGCGAGCTTAAGGCACAAGTTGAGCAATATGCAGATGCTCTAGTTCAATCTAACCTTATTCAACAAGATGATGAAGGTAACTTGATTAGCTCTGCGCCAAATACAGAAGAGCATAATCAGCTTGTTGTTTTAGCAACGCCAGTTAAGCAAAGTCTTGAGCGCTACTACATGACACTTGCGCTCATTACTCAACGTGGTTCAGGTAATATCTCTGCTAAACAAGTTGAAGAATTAAGTCATTTATTAGGACAACGTTTATCAGTTCTCTATGAATTTAATTCGCCAGAGTTCTTCGATAAAGCTTTATTCCAAAGCTTCTTAAAAGTACTTACTCAGCAAAATTACATTCGTACCAATGACCAAGGCCAAATTGAGTTTGATGACAACTTCCGTCAAATGGCTGCTGGCGCACAGTTGGTGCTTGATGAAGTAACCTTGCAAATGTTGCAGCACATCACCACCTTTACTGACGAAGAATTGAAAGATGCTCTTGAAGCAATGGCATCTCAACAAGCTAAACGCCGTTTAAAACGCAAAAAAGCTTAAAGTCTTCAGTCAAAATAAAAGGCAACTTCGGTTGCCTTTTATTTTATTAGCGAATTGGACATTCAAAATAACGTGGATCGTCCATACAACGTAAGCGCTTCATAAGCTGAACGAAATAAGCATCGTAATAACCTGAAAGAACGTACTGATTACGTATTTTGGCAACCATTACGTCATAACTTTGCTTCTCATAAAAAGAGACATCTACCCAATAATAAGCAGGTAAATGATTTTCCCATTGTGTCGCACGATTCGTCAGCAATTGGCTATTTTGAACAAACCATCCTCTAATTTTCCGGCCAAAATTAGCAGGATAAGCTTGCGGCTTAATAATTAAGTTGACACCGAAATATGCCAAAGGAAAATTAATGACTTGAGTATCTGGTCCAAATTCTTTTTGTAAGTTATACGGTAATAACCCATACACTGGGGCAGCAATAATATCGATTTTATTTTGCTTAAACTGCGCAATCGCGTTAGATAAATCGACATAAACTGGCTGAGCACCTACACTTCGTACCAGTGCTTGTTGTGGTGGATTGTTGGGTAGCACCCCAATACGCTGATTTCTTAATTGAGCGACTCTAGAGAGGTTCTTATTTTTTAGAACCATGTAAGCAGTTCCAATCGGAATCATTCCTATAGCTTCATAATTCTTAGAAACTAACCTTTTCTCGATTGTAGGATGATTTAAAAGCTGCAAAAAGCTTTTGGCCGTACGGTTATTAGGAATAAGCCCTATACCCGCGGTACTTCCCATAAATTGGTTATAACGATAAGTATTGAAATTGGATGCAGCTAAACCTGAACATTTTCCATCATCAAAAGCTTGTATGGCCTGCTGTTCTTTTTGATAGGTAACCACTTTAAATTTGACTTGATATTGCTGGGCATAAAGCCGAATGTCATTTAAACGGCGAGTAATATCCCCTTGGGACCCGATAGGATCATAGGCACACCACACCTGATCCTCAGCCCAACTCGCAACAGCTGTTACGCTCAAGATAAGAGCTAAACAAATTTTTTTCACTTTCAACCTTTTTATCTTTATCGGCAATTTGACTGCCTCATCAGGTATTTATGTTCTTATTTAAAGTTTAATCAAAATTTCATTTAGTGCTATGAACATTTAAACATAATAAATAGTCATTAAAGCAAATCGGATGCTCTAATTGAAAACCCGTTGCTGGCAAATGTTTTGCATAAATTCTTTTACCTGAAATTTGACTTGATTCTAACGTTAACTCTGGTAAACCCAATTGTTCTTGAAACCACACAATAACTTCATGCAAAGGTAATGGTTGATTATTAGTCACAATATAGCTTGCTTGATGACTTTCATAATCAGCCATAAAAGCCAAAAATCTTGCTAAATCATCAATATGTATTCGATTGCTATAATGTATATTTGGATAACTTTGATGATTTTCAGCCATTTTTTTTAAACGGGCAATGGAAGTTCCATAAATACCTGTAGGGCGAACAATTACAGATTGAGTTGGATAATATTTTTGCCAAAGTAGCTCCATATTACGCAATATATGGCCTTGAGCATCATTTGGATGAATTTCACTAAAATCATCAATGATCTCCCCTGCATTTTCACCATACACCCGCGTAGAAGAGGCAACGATTATTTTTTTTACTGGATGTATTTTTAATGCATCTCGAATCGGTTCAATACTATCTACATAAGTATGTTGGTAGCCCTCAACCGTACTCTCGTTTGGAGAAAGTAAAATATATACGACATCCACAGGTTCAATTTTACTTAAATCAAGTTTAAAGATATCTTGAACCAGATGTGTTGCGTAACTATCCGTTTTTACACTACGGCTGATTGTGGTAATTTGATGTTCTTTCTCAAATAGTTGTTTAGCAACACGCTGAGATGTTTTACCATAACCGATAAATAATATATGCATAGAAAACTCGTTGAGGGGACATGACTTCAGTCCATCAGTTACAAGGCGTTGGATCGGCTTCAGCAGCCCTACTCGAAAAACTAAATATTTTTACCACAGATGATTTACTGTTTCATCTGCCACGTGATTATGAAGACCGCAGTACGATTATTCCAATGAATCAACTTGTGGTTGGGCGGAGCTATTTACTCGAAGGAGAAGTCAAATCAATTGATTTCCCTCCGGGAAAGCGAAAATCTATGGCAGCCTTGGTGCAAGATGAATTCGGTAAAGTCACCTTACGCTTTTATCATATTTATAAAAACCTGACTGATAAAATAAAACCCGGTCATCGCTTACGTATTTTTGGTGAAGTCCGTGTAGGTGCTCGCGGCCTTGAGATGTATCATCCTGAAATTCAACTCATTCATGAACATACACCTCTACCAAAAACTCAGCTGACAGCAATTTATCCAAGTACGGATGGATTAACTCAACCCAAATTACGCGAATACGTTAAACAAGCTTTAAAGCATCATAGCGACGCCTTACCAGAGCTACTCCCAAAGCAATATACCAATGGCTATGCGCTTAAAGAGGCTTTGTATTACATTCATGAGCCTCCTGTGGATGCCAACATGCTGCAATTGGCTCAAGGCTCGCACCCTGCACAGCAACGGCTTATTTTTGAAGAGTTGGTTGCGCACCAAATTAGTTTACTTAATCGCCGTGCTTATATTCGACAAATTGCGTCACCTGCATTTTCAAGCAGTAAAGTATTAGCTAAAAAACTATTAGAAGCTTTACCATTTCAAATGACCAATGCACAAAAACGTGTATCTAAAGAAATTTTAAATGACTTAAAACAACACCAACCTATGCTACGTTTAGTACAAGGCGACGTAGGTGCTGGAAAAACCCTTGTTGCCGCTATAGCTGCTTGCCATGCTTTAGAAGCAGATTGGCAGGTTGCATTAATGGCTCCTACTGAAATTCTTGCAGAACAACATTATTTAAACTTTAAACGTTGGTTTGAACCATTAGGTATTACCGTGGCATGGTTATCTGGCAAACAAAAAGGTAAAGCCCGTGCCCAAGCAGAACAACAGATTAAAGAAGGCCACGCGGAACTTATTGTCGGTACCCATGCCTTATTTCAAGATAATGTTGGCTTCGCTAAATTAGGGCTAGTGATTATTGATGAACAACATCGTTTTGGTGTAGACCAACGTTTAGCTTTACGCAATAAAGGTGCTGAGCAGTTCACTCCACATCAACTCGTGATGACAGCCACTCCGATTCCAAGAACTCTAGCAATGAGTGCTTATGGTGATTTAGACACATCTATAATTGATGAGTTACCTCCAGGCCGTACCCCAATTCAAACAGTTACGATTCCTCTTGATCGTCGAGAGGAAGTGCTTCAACGTATTGCTTCAAATTGCAGAGATGGGAAACAGGCCTATTGGGTATGCACATTGGTTGAGCAGTCTGAGACTTTAGATGCTCAAGCAGCAGAAGCAACTTACCAAGAGATGAAAGAACGCTTTCCTGAACTCAATATTGGTTTGGTACACGGCAAAATGAAAGCTGATGAAAAGCAAGCCGTCATGCAAGCATTTAAAAATAATGAATTACAACTTCTTATCGCAACAACAGTGATTGAAGTTGGAGTAGATGTTCCTAACTCTTCCATTATGGTGATTGAAAATGCCGAGCGTTTAGGGCTTTCTCAGCTACACCAATTACGAGGTCGCGTAGGTCGAGGTGCTCAAGCTAGTTTTTGCGTACTTTTATATAAAACGCCTCTCTCTCAAAATGGACAAGAGAGACTTTCTATTTTAAGAGAAAGTAATGATGGCTTTGTGATTGCGGAAAAAGATCTGGAATTACGTGGGCCGGGTGAATTACTAGGAACTAAACAAACTGGGGATATGGGATTTAGGGTGGCCCGATTAGAGCGAGATGATCACCTACTGAGTCAAGCCCACTATGTGGCACAGCAAGTTTTAAAAGATTATCCAGAACAGGCAGATGCTCTATTAAAACGTTGGCTTCCTGAGGCGCCTCGCTACGCCTATGTTTAATTTTTTAAACTTCCAACATCTTATTCAGTTATTTTCACCTTGCTCATTGTGCGAGTTAGGCACGCGAGAAAAATACTCGCTCTGTAAAGACTGTTGGGAACAGCTACCTTGGCTTAAACAAACGATTCAACGTAATAATCACTCTGTTCTTGTGGCTTGTAATTATGCTTATCCGGTTAACCGGATTATTCAGCAGTTTAAATATGAACAAAAATTACATTATCAGATCTTATTAGGTGAAATTTTAAAACAATTAAAATTTCCCAAGGTACAAGCGATCGTACCTATGCCAATTTCCAATCAACGTTTAATCGAGCGTGGTTTCAATCAATCCTTAGTACTCGCCAATATATTAAGCAAACACTTAAAAATACCTGTTTGGCAACCAATTCAACGCTTAAACGAGCACTCTCAAAAAGGACTTACTCGGCTAGAACGCTTTGAAAATATAGAACAACAATTTTTACCTCATCATCAAGAGAAACGACGTTATCGCCGCGTTCTCATTATTGATGACGTGATAACCACGGGAAGCTCTGTTCATGCGCTCAGTCAGGCACTTAAACAATTAGGCTGCACATCCATTCATACGGCGTGCCTAGCAGCAACGCCGAAGAGTTAAGCTATTGCACTGTAGATAAATACTCTTCACACCAAGGAATGACAATTTCTCGGGTCAATGGTGCAAGTTGAGTTTCCGAATCATTTAAATCTATCCACTTCATTTCTGCAATTTCGGCTGCAATTTTAGGGGCCTGATCAAGCTGAACAAGATATAAATGACTCACCAGAATATGATCTGGCTCATTGGCAGCTGCTGTTTCGAAATGACCAATAAATTGCTCAATCACACAAGAGCTTCCGACTTCTTCTAAAATTTCTCGCTGCATGGTGATCTCTGGTGCCTCATTAGGTTCCAGCTTGCCACCCACTTGCATAAAAGCGTGTGTATTACGCTTTCTTACAAGCAACAACTGATTTTGCTCATTTAAGATCACTGCGGCAGCGACCGTAATTGTTTTCACCTATTTAACCTCGTTTATGGTTGGACGTCTGCGTTTGTCCATTTTGGAGCAGGAGCCTGATATTGCTCAAATTGTTGAAGAATATCTTCAATTTTGTCTGATGCGATCAATTTATCAACGAACCGTGCTTGGCTGAATCCATTATCCACCGTTCCTTGAATCATTTTAAGTAAATCTTCATAAAAGCCCGCTACATTTAAGAAAGCACAAGGCTTTTGATGAATCCCTAATTGCGCCCACGTCCATTGTTCAAAGATTTCTTCCAATGTACCAGCGCCACCCGGCAAAGCAATAAAGCCATCTGAAAGATCCGCCATCTTGGTTTTACGCTCATGCATATTTTCAACCACATATAATCTGGTTAGACCCGGATGAGCTAACTCACGATCAACTAAAGCACGAGGGATCACGCCAATGACTTGTCCACCTGCTTGTAAGGCGCTATCGGCCACCACACCCATTAGGCCTGAGCGACCACCACCATAAACCAAGGTCTTCCCTTGTTTTGCAATAGCCTCGCCTGTAGCTTGGGCAATTTGTTGGAAAATTGGATTTGAACCAAGAGATGAACCACAGAAAATACAAATTGATTTCATAGTGTAAAAAACCGTTTTATTGAACTGTCATGCTGACAAACTAAACTATTGATAGAGTTTTTTTTTGCAAAATAGCGTATTGGCAAGTGTTTTTCGGCAAATCCTTGTCTAAAATACACCCATCCATTTCCATCAGACTGCGTGAGGAAAAAAGACACATGCTTGAAGCCTTTTATGCCACAGAACGCGGAAGTCTGGAAGATGCCACCATCAATGGTGGATTTGATCTACATCCCGAATTAGTCTGGCTTGATCTTATTGCACCCTCGCAAGAAGAGCAACAATGGGTATTAGATGCCTATGACCAAAATTTACCAACACTAAAGTCGCTTGAAGACATTTCATCTTCTGCACGATTTTACCGTGATGATGACGGTATTTTGCACATCAGTACTTATTTTTTAACGAAAAATAAAAATTATCAGGTGGATGGCGACGCTGAAGAGTCATCACATATGCTTGCCATGGTGCAAACCGTAGCTTTCATTTTACATAAAGACCGCCTCTTTACGATGCGTGGAGAAAAACTAGTTGCGTTTCGTGCCTTTCGTGCCCGTGCTCGCCGAAATGACTATGACATGGACTATAAAGATCCTACCTGGATCTTATTAGGCCTTCTTGAAGCAAAACTCGATGAGCTTGCGGATATCTTAGAAGATATCCACAAAGATTTAGAAAAATACTCCACCGAGGTTCTTAATAACCACCAACGTGAAAAAATTCTAGATCTCGATGACATGATTACACGCCTAGCTCAACAAGAAGACATGCTAGGAAAAGCACAGCTTTGTCTCATTGATTTACGACGTGTACTTACTTTCTTATCGCGTCCACGTGCATTAGGCAGTCATATTTATGATGCAGACATTCGAGAGCTCAGTGAAGATGTACGCTCACTGGTAGAACATGATGCGTTCTTATTCCAAAAAGTACGATTCTTACTTGATACGACGTCTGGATTCATTAACACAGAACAGAATGATACGATTCGTCGATTCTCGATCTTACCAAGTATGTTAGCTCCTCCGATGCTTATTGCCAGTATTTACGGTATGAACACAGACGTATTACCTTTTGCACATGGTACGACCAGTTTCTTCGTTGTTTTGCTGATTATTATGGGTTTCTTTATTGGGCCGATCATTTATTTCCGCTGGAAAAAATGGATCTAAGCTTTGTAATAAAATGCTAATTTCGAGCATAAAAAAGCACCTAAATATAGGTGCTTTTTTACATCAACAACATCAGATCATTTGCAGATCATCCTGCAAATGACAGGCTTGAATGATCTTCAGCATTTTTTCAGGGACATTTTTAAAATGCAAACCAGTATTTTTTGGAGTCTCTCGTAACCATTGAACTAAAACAGCCAAGGCCAAGGTACTACCATGCTCAAGCTCAGTTAAATCCACCACAAGTGGGAAGCTTTGTTGCTTCTTTATGATAGCTAAACCTGCTTGATACTGTTGTTCCGCATTTTCAAAATCAATTTTTCCCGAAACAACCAATTGTTGGTTGAGATACTGAACCACACGTCACCTACTTATTTCTTTTTGTTTTGATTAACAGCTGCGTCTGCATCAGGTTGGAACGTAGCAATTGCTTTATTTAAATCACCGCCATTGCGTTTCACTGTTGCAGCAAACTGATTACGGAACTGTAATCCTAGATCAATACCAGAAACATTGATATTACGGATTTTCCATTGAGTACCTTTGTCAGCCAACTGGAAAGAAACAGGAATTTTTTCACCATTGTGATTAAAGTCCAATGTCACTACAGGGTTTTTACCCGCAGTTGCCTTGTAAGGACGCATGGTATAGCTTTGATTTGTATATTTAGCAAATGCGCTACCGTAATTTTCAATTAATGTATTACGGAAGTTTGTTTCAAACTGAGCACGCTGTGCAGCTGTACTATACTGATTCGTCGCATAAGTACCCATCACAATACGAGTGAACGCTTGTGAATCAACATATGGGTCTAAGTTCTGACGTACAATTGATTTTACTAAAGCAGGATTGTTCTGCAACTTAGCATGATCTGCTTTTAAACGAGCGATCAAGCCATCAGCAACGCGCTTAATAAAATCAGGCGGTGCTTCTGAAGGTGCAGCAAAAGCTGTACCTGCAATCATAGTAGACAAAAGACTTGCTGTCAGGGTTTGTTTAAACAACGTATTCACCTGGAACCACTCCTTCAAATAAACTCTTACTCAACAAATGACGGCTGTGCACTGCTGTCGGTACTTGCAGGAGCTTTTTCTTCTGCTGAGGATGAACCAGCGGCAACTTTACCTGCGCCACCACCAGTAATAAATTTACTAATTAAATCTTCTAAATCCATGGTTCCTTGGGTATTTGAAATTGTATCGCCACGTTTAAGATAGTTTAAACCACCACCTGGAACGACTTTCAAATATTTCTCACCCAACAAACCATTAGTTGCAACCATTATATAAGCATCTTCATCAATACTGGTGATGGAGGACATGTTACTGATCAGTTGCTGTTCCATTGCTTTTTGTTGCTCTGGAGAAGCCTGCGTATAATCAGAACTATAACGTAGTTCATCTAAAGCATTTTTTTGAACTTCTTTTAGCTGCTCAGCATTAAAGCTTGTCAATTTTCCATCTAAACCAAAGGTTACCGTAGCCAAACGCGTAACTGGATCAAGGGTAATTGAATCAACACGACCAATTGTGACACCGCTCATCGTTACTTTAGCACGAGGCTTTAAACCATTGACGTTATCAAACTGAGCCTTCATGGTATAACTATCATTTAAATTAGTACCAACAAGGCCACTAACTTTCATGGCTAAAAAGAACAAGGCAATACCGAAGATAATAACAAAGATACCTACGGCCAGCTCACTACTACGTGATTTCATTAAATCCCTCCGAACATGACCGCAGTCAACACGAAATCAAAACCTAAAACACATAATGAAGAATATACAACTGTTCTCGTCATTGCAGTTGCGATTCCTTCTGGAGTCGGATCACACGCATATCCTTGATATACCGCAATCCATGTACATAACAAAGCAAACACAATACTTTTGATAATGCCATTTACGACATCATGCCCAAATTGCACGTTGTTTTGCATACCGCTCCAGAATGAGCCTTCATCGACGCCAAGAAAATCGACACCTACCATTTTACCGCCCACAATACCAATCGCAGCAAAAATGACAGTTAGCATCGGTAAACTGACCACTCCCGCCCAAAGACGTGGTGATACGATTTGTTTTAATGGGTCAACCCCGATCATTTCCATGCTGGCAAGTTGTTCACTTTGCTTCATTGAACCAATTTCTGCTGTTAATGCAGAACCTGCTCGACCAGCAAATAATAACGCAGCAACCACAGGTGCCAATTCACGCAGCAATGTTAAAGACACCATGGTGCCTAGCATTGATTCACTGCCGACGTTCACTAAAATTGAATATCCTTGTAAACCCAGTACCAAACCAATAAATAGGCCCGACACAGTGATAATTAACAAAGACATCACCCCTACCCGATGCATTTGGTAAATAAATCGTCCAAACCCACCAGATGAAGGAAAAGAAAAAACAATTTGTAAGAGCATTAGTGCCGCAACACCAATCCCTCGAATCCGCTCAATAACGAGTCTACCTAACCAGGCAATCGTATTCATGGACGAACCTCGTTATCTAAATAGGCTTGATGGCTAAATTGGTATTCAACTGGTCCTTCTGCCGAACCTGTTAAGAATTGGCGCACAAATGGAGAAGCATATGCCTGTAATTCTTCTGGTGTTCCTTCTCCCTGAATTTTTCCTTCTGCTACAACATAAATGTAGTCAGCAATAGAAAGGGTTTCGGGAACGTCATGCGAAACAATAATTGTGGTTAAATCTAAAGCTTCTCGCAATGAACGTATTAAACGTGTCAATACACCTTTTACAATGGGGTCTTGCCCCGCAAAAGGTTCATCGTACATGATTAAATCAGGGTCAAGCGCGATCGCACGTGCTAAAGCAACACGACGGTTCATACCACCTGAGAGTTCTGTAGGCATTAATTGTTCAGAACCACGCAAGCCTACTGATTCCAGTTTTAATGCAACCAGTTCAGCAATTAGATTTTCAGGAAGCTTGGTATGTGCTCGAATTGGAAATGCCACATTTTCATAGACAGACATATCCGTAAATAAAGCACCGCTCTGAAATAACATTCCCATACGCGCACGGGCTGAAAAAAGTTCCTGACGAGACATTTTTGCAATATCTTTACCGTCGAGCAAAACTTCGCCCTGATCAGGAACTAACTGTCCACCAATCAGACGTAATAATGTTGTTTTACCTGTACCAGAAGGTCCCATAATAGCCGTAATCTGGCCACGACGTATATTTAAACTAATATTGTCATAAATGACGCGTTCCCCTCGATTAAAACTCAAATTTTTCACTTCAATAAGTGGTTGAGTCGAGAGAGGAGTTTTATTATTCATAATGGCAATCGTTCCTGCACTTTTATGCACGCATACTATAACACTGAAAATTGGCAAACTTGTTGTTATTTTGACAAATGCAAAGCTAACTTAGTTGATAGAAATAGAAGAGGTATGTTCGTAAAAAGAGGTTAATTCAGAAATTTGAAACTGCTCAATAGAACTTCCAGTTATAAAAGCATAGGCAAAATAAACCCCATTACACAAAACAAGTGCAATAAAAAGATAAGGCAAGCCGTGCTGAACTAATAAGTTCTTCAACTGTGCCATTATTGTTTCTTTTCGTTTACTTTTACTCATTATTTAATAAAAAATTGAACCAATTCACACTTTGTTATTTTATAACAAAACTGAAAAATAAAAAAGGCCAGTATTTCTACTGGCCTTTCTTTAAACGAACTTTTGATTAACGGTCGAATTTACGACGCGGTTTATCATCAAAACTACGACGTGGACGGTCTTCACCACCGAAGCTACGTTTTGGACGATCTTCACCACCAAACGCTGGACGCTCACCACGTGGTTTATCATCAAAGCTACGACGCGGTTTATCGTTAAAACCACCTTCGCGACGTGGACGATCTGAGTTGAACTCACGACGTGGACGATCTTCGCCACCAAATGATGGACGCTCGCCACGAGGCTTATCATCAAAGCTACGACGTGGACGATCTTCACCACCGAAACTACGTTTTGGACGATCACCAAAACCATTTTCACGACGTGGTTTGTAATCTACACGGTTACCACGGTTGTCATCATTTGAGTCAAAACGCGGTTTATCGTTGAAACCACCTTCACGACGCGGACGATCTGAATTGAACTCACGACGTGGACGATCTTCAAAACCACCTTCACGACGTGGGCGATCTGAATTGAACTCGCGACGTGGACGATCTTCACCACCGAATGGACGTTCACCACGTGGTTTGTCATCAAAGCTACGACGTGGACGGTCATCACGACCACCTTCACGGCGCTTGAAGTTGCTTTCGCCTTCAAAACGACGACCACCGCCAAAACCGCCACCACGACGACCATCACGACCACCGTTGCCGCCACGACCACGACCACCGCCATCACGACCTGAACGAGCAGGAGGTGGAGATGGCTCTAAGCCTTCAATTTCAGAAACACTTAAACGTGCATCTAAATAGTCTTCAAGCGCACGGATTTTACCGCGTTCACGATAAGTCGCTAAAGTAATTGCTTGACCTGTACGCCCAGCACGACCTGTACGACCAATACGGTGTACATAGTCTTCGTGTTTCATTGGTAAACCGAAGTTAATTACGTGAGAAATTGTCGGTACATCAAGACCACGTGCAGCAACGTCTGTCGCTACCAAGATTTTTGCACGACCTTCACGAATACTACGTAAACGACGGTTACGAACTGTTTGTGGCATTGCACCGTGAAGTGCAACTACAGAGTGACCTGCTTCTGCAAGTTCTTCAGCCAACATATCTGTATCTTCTTGAGTGCTCGCGAATACAACCGCTTGATCAAGAGTTTCATCAGCCAACCAGTGAGTCAGAAGTTTCTTCTTGTGTTCGAAACCATCTGTCCAGTGTAAAGTTTGGGTGATGTCAGTGTTTGTACTGTGACCTGTTTCAATTGCAATACGCTCAGGTTCATTCATCATGCGCTCAGCAAGACGAATAATACGGTCAGCGAAAGTTGCAGAGAACATTAATGTTTGACGACGGTTACCAGCTAAATCGCTGATCGCTTCTAAATCTTCAGAGAAGCCGAGGTCTAACATGCGGTCAGCTTCGTCAACGATTAAAGCTTCAACTTTATCTAACTTTAATTGACGACGGTTAACTAAGTCTAATAAACGGCCAGGAGTCGCAACAATAACTTGCGCGCCTTTAAGTTGTTGGATTTGCTTACCAAAAGGCATACCACCCATGATTGCAGCAATACGAACACCTTTCATGTGACGTACGAAAGCAATCGCATCCTGGCTAACTTGTTGAGCCAATTCACGTGTTGGGCATAAAACTAAAATGTTAGGTTGGGTCACAGCTTTCATGCGTTCTTTGAACGGAACAAAAGTTTCTTGACCAGCTAAATTATGTAATGTCGGTAATAAAAATGCCGCAGTTTTACCAGAACCAGTCTGGCTAGATACTAGAAGGTCTTTACCTTCTAAAGCTGCAGGAATAGATTGTTCTTGCACAGGAGTCGGGGTAGTAAAACCTAAACCTTCAAGCGCTTGTTGTAAGGTTTCATGCAAAGAAAATTCGGCAAAAGTTTTGCTCATAGAGAGTTTCACCCTAGTGGGTGCTCCATTTTTAATAAATACAAAATAGACATCGGCACAAAGCGGCAAAGCAAAGTTAGCTGAAACGTTTTTTCAGCAGCAATCCGAGTAACGACGATGTGGACTAAACGCACGCTTGATTACGGCCGAACCTGAAGAATCGCTGAGCGATCGGGGCGCAAGAAATGGTCCTCTCTATGGACAGCGTGCGCTTACAATGAATAGAACAGAATGTTCAGGTAATGAACGGAAATTTAAGTGCGTGGGCGGATTATAGCAGAAAGAAATTAAAAGTCATGTGTTTTAATCAACTTTCTTCATATTTATTGAACTAACTAAAATTTACCGATTACTTAAAAAATAAAACCCTCTGATAATAGAGGGCTTTATTTATAAATAATTAAATTATTTTGCAGCTTGACCCCAAGCTGGAACTACAGTTTGCATTAAAGGTTTTAGCATTTTGAGTGAACTTGCAAGCACTTGACCGTTTTCAAGAGACTCATTACCACCACGTGCGTCAACCACTACACCGCCCGCTTCTTTAATAATAAGCTCACCGGCAGCGATATCCCATGGTTTTAAACCAAGTTCAAAGAAACCATCAAAACGACCAGCAGCAACATATGCTAAATCTAGAGCAGCTGAACCACCACGACGAATTTGTGCGCCAGCTTGAGTAACAGCTAATAACGAAGCAAAGTGTTGTTCTGCGTAAGATACAATCTCACCAGCACGTTTAGCACGGTAAGGATGGCCTACTGCCAAGAATGTATTTTCTAAAGTATCTTTTACATTTACACGGATACGGCGTTGGTTCATCACCGCACCGCGACCGCGGCTTGCAGAGAATAATTCGTCACGTACTGGGTCGTAGATTACGCCGTGTTGAGTAACGCCTTTATGCTGAACTGCAATAGAAATACAGAAATGAGGGAAACCATTAATAAAGTTTTGGGTGCCATCAAGCGGGTCGATTACCCAGCACCAGTCTGCATCATGGCCTTTGCCTTCTTGCAAACCGAACTCTTCACCTAAGAAGCTATGGTTTTTATAACTTTTACGTAATGTATCAATCGTCAATTGTTCCAAATAACGATCTACACGTGTTACTGGGCCATCAATGCCTTTCTCTTCAACTTGCAAATCGAGTTTATGACGATTTTGATGCGCTTTTAAAAGCTCTTGACCAACTGTTTGAGCCGCACGCGCAGCCATAACCACCATAGGTTCCATTGAACACCCACTACAATACAAATTTGAAGATTTTGACAAAGAATAATGCATAAAAGCGCATACATTTTAGCAAATGAATGCGCTTTATGGGAAAAAATGTTTCAAAAATTTTATTAAAGGCTTAAACCACCTGATTTAGCTTAAGCCAAGCTCGTTCAATTGAGCTCAAAATACCTTTAGCATCTAGCCCACAATCTTGTAGCATTTGACCATGTGACGCTTGCTGCAAAAACAAATCTGGCAGACCTAAATTAATGATAGGTTTAACAATTTGTTCTTGTGCCATGAACTCATTTACTGCACTGCCTGCACCACCCATAATTGCGTGTTCTTCAACAGTTACAAATAATTGTGTATGTTCAGCCAAATCACGAATAATTTTTTCATCCAGTGGTTTCACAAAACGCATATTTACAACACGCACGCCAACATCATGTTTTTGTGCAAACTGCTCAGCAGCTTCTATGGCAACCATAACGCGACTACCAAACGCTAAAATCGTAATCTGCTCATCACAAGCAGATTTAATTTCAGCAACTACTTCTGCCTTACCTAACTCAATAGCAGTTAGCTCTTGCTGAATTTCAACGCCTACCCCAGCACCACGTGGATAACGTACTGCTGCTGGTCCATTATAAGCATAGGCAGTGTGCAACATTTGGCGGCATTCATTTTCATCTTTTGGTGCCATGATGACCATGTTCGGAACTGTACGCATATATGCATAGTCATATGCACCAGCATGAGTTGGACCATCTTCACCAACCAAGCCTGCACGGTCAATTCCAAAAGTCACATCAAGATTTTGTAATGCGACATCATGAATAAGCTGGTCGTAACCACGCTGTAAGAATGTTGAATAGATCGCAACAACAGGTTTTAACCCTTCACAAGCCATGCCTGCTGCAAGTGTTACTGCATGCTGTTCGGCAATTGCAACATCGAAGAAACGTTTTGGAAATTCTTTAGCAAACTTAACCATGCCCGAACCTTCACACATGGCTGGGGTAATCGCTAATAAACGTTCATCTTGTGCAGCTTCGTCACACAACCATTGACCAAATACATCAGAATATTTTGGTGGTGTTTTACCTGCAGAAGTTGCATTAATTTTGCCAATTGCATGATAGGTAATTGGGTCAGCTTCTGCCGGAGTAAAGCCTTTACCTTTTTTAGTATAGACGTGGACTAAGCGTGGACCTTTACGTTTTTTCAAAGCATTAAATACTTGAACAAGTTGATTTACATCATGTCCATCGAAAGGACCGAAGTAATCAAAACCAATCGCTTTAAATAAATTATCGGCCGCATCTGTTGCCGATTGATGTAAACGAGAGTTGTACGTCCATTTCGGATGTGGCTGTACATACGCCTCGCCATGTTCATCGACATTAACTAAATGGCCTTTTTCCCAAATTGCAGCTAAATGCTTAGCAAAACCACCTGTACTGCAAGAAATCGACATGTCATTGTCATTAAGTACAACAATTAAATCGGCATCGTGTGCCACAGCATCGTTCATGGCTTCAAATGCCATACCTGCTGTCATTGCGCCATCACCCACAATACAAACGACTTCACATGGGTCATTTTGATAGCGACGTGCTAAAGACATTCCTAAACCGGCTGAAATTGCAGTTGATGAATGCCCTACGCCAAAAGTATCAAAAACTGATTCTTCTCTAGCTGGAAATGCTGCTAAACCGTTCTTAGCACGGATTGTTGTCATTTGCTCACGGCGACCAGTCAAGACTTTGTGTGGATACGCCTGATGTCCTACATCCCAAACTAATCGGTCATTTGGAGTATTAAAGCAATAATGCAGCGCAACCGTCAGCTCAACCACGCCGAGGTTAGCACCGAAATGGCCACCACTCTGGCCTGCTGCATATAAAATATATTGACGCAACTCATCAGCCACTTGAACCAATTGGCTATGCTCGAGCTGACGTAATTGTTGAGGATGATCAATTGCATCTAACAATGGCGTAACAGGGCGTTGAGTTGGAATTTCGGTATACAACATATGTGGCAAAGCCTTTATAAGCCTGGCAAATCCTAAGCTGGGTCAAAATGGGTCGATCATACAATCGAATGAAGTCACCTTCAATCAGCCACATTTGCGAACGAGGTCATGCAAAGCAGTCTCTCATACAGTATGGGTATGGTTGGCAGATTATCCTGAATAATCTGACTATTTATCAACTATTATCGTCTTCTTTATACAAAAAAGAAAACCTTAGTGCTCAAAATGATTATGACAATTCGACCAATCTCCCAGCATTACGCTATACTTTAAACCGTTTTCGGTTAAAAGATGAGTTAATCTGTGCCTATAGAGTTCATTGCAACATCAAAACTCCCGACCGCTTTTGGTGAATTCAATATTTCTGTGTTTCAAGATCCAGTATCAGGTGAAGAACATGTGGCACTTTCTAAAGGGTTAGAAAATCCACCCACAGGCCCTGTTTTAGTACGTGTTCATTCAGAATGCTTAACAGGTGATGCTTTTGCGTCATTAAAATGTGACTGCGGCCCTCAATTACAGGCAACTCAAAAGCTCATTAACGAAGCAGGTCAAGGCGTTATTTTATATTTACGCCAAGAAGGCCGTGGTATTGGGCTTACAAATAAAATTCGTGCGTATGCCTTACAAGATCAAGGTCATGACACGGTAGATGCAAATTTACTTTTAAATTTGCCAGCTGATGCACGCCGTTATGACATGTGTAGCATTATGCTTGACCATTTAAAAGTAAAAGAAGTTAAGTTAATTACTAACAATCCTTTGAAAATTCAGGCACTCAAGGATCAAGGTATAAATGTGGTTGGTCGTGTTCCGTTAACGGTTGGACGTAATCCTTTTAATGAACAATATTTAAAAACTAAACGTGAACGCATGGATCACCTTTATCAAAAAGATGACTTCTAAAATAAAATTATAAATTTAAAAATAATTGGAAGGGATTTTTAAGACATTTCTTAAAAATCCCTTACTTTTTTTATGGTTTTGTGTTTTGATGTATCTATCTCCTATCTCAATCATCTTTGAGGGTCACTATGCAGCATCCGACTTCAACAGATATTCAACGTGTCCGCGAATTTCTCCTCGATTTACAAGCCCGTATTTGTGCTGGTTTAGAACAACAAGAAAAAGCTGGCGGTGGTACGAGTGAATTTATTATTGATGATTGGGAACGTCCAGAAGGTGGTGGCGGTCGTTCACGAGTTTTACAAAATGGCACCGTGATTGAAAAAGGTGGTGTGATGTTTTCTCACATCAACATTAGTAAACTGCCCGCTTCTGCTACAGAAAGACATCCTCAAATTGCTGGTGCTAAAGCACAAGCGCTTGGTGTGTCATTAGTGATTCACCCTAAAAACCCAAATATTCCAACTTCTCATGCCAATGTACGTTTATTCGTTGCAGAACGTGAAGGACAAGACCCAATTTGGTGGTTTGGTGGTGGTTTTGACTTAACACCGTTCTATCCAGATGAACAAGATGTTATCGATTGGCATCAAGCCGCACATGACCTATGCCAGCCTTTTGGTGACAATGTCTATGCTGAACATAAAAAATGGTGTGATGACTATTTCTATCTAAAGCATCGAGATGAACAGCGTGGTGTCGGTGGTTTATTCTTTGATGATTTAAATTGCTGGGATTTCGAAACCTGCTTTAAATATATTCAAGCTGTAGGTAATGGTTATTTAAATGCCATTCTCCCAATTTTTGAAAAACATCGTGAACAGCCTTATACCGAAGCTCAACGAGAGTTCCAGCTTTACCGTCGTGGTCGCTATGTCGAATATAATTTAGTCTATGACCGCGGAACATTGTTTGGCTTACAAACAGGTGGACGTATTGAGTCGATTTTAGTTAGCTTACCTAATCTAGCTGCATGGTCATATCGTCCAGAATGGGATGAAGACTCACCAGAGAAACGTTTAACCGACTATTACTTAAAACCACGTGATTGGTTAAACCTAAAAGAAAAAGTTGCTTAATTTTTTGCTTTTTGGAGATTCTTTGGCTTCCACCCTAAAGAATCTCCTTTTTTATTTTCACATTTCTGAATCTCATTCAAATATTTTTTCTTATTAAAATTTGGCTTATAGTGAGGCCTGCTGAAAATTCAGTACAGACTTTATCTGCCTCATGCCATTTTAAAATTTTGGATATAAGAATGACCAAACAGTTTGCAGTAATTGGCAACCCCATCGAACAATCACGCTCTCCTGAATTGCATCATGCTTTCGCTCAAAAAACAGGTGTTGACCTAGACTACCAAAAACGTCTTGCCCCTCTTGATGGTTTTGAGCCAAGTATGCGTAGTTTCTTTGAAAATGGCGGGAGTGGCATGAACGTTACCGTGCCGTTTAAAGAACAGGCATTTGCTTTGTGTGATGTGCTGACTGAACGCGCTCAAATTGCTAAAGCTGTAAATACACTTTGGATGGAAGATGGTAAATTGTATGGTGACAATACAGATGGCCAAGGCTTAGTTGCCGCAATTCAAGCTTTAGATTGGAACTTAGAAAATACAACTGTTTTAATTTTAGGCGCTGGTGGTGCAACTCGTGGTGTTATTTACCCGCTTGTGCAGGCTGGCGCTAAAAAGATTGTGATTGCAAACCGGACTCTTGCTCGTGCTGAACAACTTGTAAATGACCTAAAAGCAGCAGTTCCGCAAGCTCAATTGCAAGCAGTTTCTCTAAATGAGCTAGAAGGGAAATTTGATATTGTAATTAATGCAACTTCTGCAAGCCTGTCTGGTGATGCATTACAACTACCAGAAAGTCTAGAGTTCAAATATGCCTATGAGATGGCCTATGGCAAGCCATCTAGCTTTCTTGATCAAGCTAAACAACGCAATGTGCCTTATGCAGAAGGTTTTGGCATGCTAGTTGGCCAAGCCATTGAAGCCTTCTATATCTGGAATGGCGTAAAGCCAGAATTAAAAGATTTTCTATAAGTCAAAAAAAGAACCTACACGAAGTAGGTTCTTTTTTATTTCATCTATTATTTTTTAGCTGTAACCATCTGCTTATAAACATCTCGGAAAATCTCATAATCAATAAATTCATTATGTTCAGGTTTTAACTTCTGAATTGTTTTTTCCGTAAGTTGCTGTTTGCGAGCAGCGACATAAACCTTACCTAAAATATCAGCTGTTTCTGACAACAAGTGTTTTTCTTCATCAGAACTACCATTTTGTTTTTCAAACTCTAATTGATACTGTTTTGAGAAAAGCTGTTCAGGTTGCTTATATTGTTTCTGTAGTTTTTGCCATGCTTCACGCCCAGCTTCACCTTGTATTGTTGTGATCACAATATGGTCCACAGCTCGACCCAAGTCATTATCAAACTGATCTTCTTGTTCAAGATGATGCTTTTTCTGCAATGCCTCAATACGTTCTAAAGCTTTGTCTTGAGGGTTATAAGTTTCCTCTTCAGAGAACCAATAAGCATAGACCTCGGCAATTTCTTGCAACTGTTGAACTGAATAATAATTAATATATGACGGTTTTTCGGCAGTCAATTTTGCAATAAACACAGCCTTATACGTTTTGTCATAAGCACGTGTTGCATCATAAGTTTGGTTAGCCAACAGCGCTAGAGTCGAGTCTAAATCTTGTACATCGCTATGTGCACCAACTGGATGCTCAGAAACATCACCCTGTCCAAGTTTTTCACTAAATCCTTTTACGAAGTTTTCAAATAAAGAACCTTTGCTTGCCTCTGCAACTGATTTAGCCTGTTTAAGCTGCTGCTGATTAATTGGGGTCGCTTTACCATAATTGAGAATTTGCATGTCTGCTTTAATATTAAAGCGATGGTTAAATTCAGCTGGTGTATACGCAATATCATAATCCGCGTTGACTAAACGGCCCTTTTCATCCAGTCCGACATCAATCGCAACCGGATTTCTTTGTTTTGGTAAAGCTTGTTCAATTTCTGCCTTATGCTTGTTCCATAGAGCTTTGAATGCTTCATCATCAACAAACTGGTTTTGATCATAAGCAGCAAAAGTTTGTTTCAACGCAGCTTGACGAGCTTTAATCTGAGTTTTTTCGGTATTTCCAGCGCTCTGATCAAGCACATCAATACCGTAAATTTGACAGTAATTAATATCACCTAAGGCAACGGGACTTTTTTGAGACTGTAATTCAACACACTGATCTTCTGTAAGTGAAGCCACTTCTTCATCTTGTGTGACTTCTTCAGCATCTGCTACAGCAACATCTTCGGCTTGAGCCGTATCAGAAGCTTCCTCTTCGGCTGCACCAGCTTGAACTGCACTTGATTGGTCTTCATCATACTCAGAATCTAAAGCATTACCGAAATGAGCATTAATCAGTGAGTAAAGTTGTTGGCTAACTGCTGCTGCATCTTCTGAAGAAACTTTCTGCTCTTCAGCACCACTTACCTTTCTCTTCGCTTCCGAAGCAGCTAATTCAGTTGCTATAGATTCGGCAATTTTTTCTTCATCAAAACCGAAAACATTTTTTTGCAGATATTTAGCATTGACCTGACTATAGAGCTCCGATTGTAGCAATAACGCTTCAACCGTATCTTTTAAACGAATTTTTTCTACAATTCCCGCTTTACGCTCAGCGTCACTAACTGATAAACGCTGTAAATTTTGTGGTTCAGCCAAACGATAAGATACAGCGCCAGAAGCTTTCGCATATTCAACGAATTTCTTCATATCGACATTCGTAAACAGATTTTTATACTTTGAAAAATCGACATACGCTAAATTATTTTGATTATCTTTATTGACCAGATAAGGCATTAATCCAAAATAATTAACGTAAAATTTATAATCTTTCAGATCAAGTACCATTGGCAATTTTGCCTGTACCAAAAGTGTCGGTTTTTCATACCTTGCTGTAAGGTTTAAAGACCCCATTTTTTGACGATAATGAACCGAACCATCGTAACTAAATTGAAGATCATTTAATAAATTAATTAATACGGCGTTTACTTTTTCTGAGCGTGATTCACCGGAAATGCCTGAATCCGCTTGCTCATTTGCAATTGCGGCATACAGCGCCTGCTTCTGTTTTTTATTCAAATTAATTTTTTGTTCACGTAAATATTGATCTACTTTTTTTTGCACTGCAGCATCTAGCTGCACTGTTTTTTCTACATTATTTATTTTTTTTGACTGATTTGGATCAACACTAACTTTAAAATGCCCACGATAGTCATAGCTTGGGTATTCATATATTGCATTCATACCCTGAATGACTTTTTGATCTAACTGAGTAGATGCTACCGATGGACGTAGGTTATGCTGCGCACAAGCGGTCAAACCCAAACTAAATAAACATAAACTGAGATATTTTAAATGCATAACCTTTTTTAAAACCTTATCGCTTTATCTTTTTAACAAAACTTGCTAAAAATAAGAAAATTAGTTGTTTTTTCACATAAAAGTATAAGTCCTGAATGTAGCAGAAATTATAATTTCAGGTGTATTTATTTTCGACAAAATTCGCTTTTCTGACATTTCTTTCGGGTGCGATTAACATTGTATTTTTATCATGCGAGTGAATAATCAAATCATCGATACAGATAATCCCACAATGATTCAAAATTAGGATTAAAGCCATGCCAGCATATAAAGCTCCGCTACACGATATCCGCTTCTTAATGAATGAAGTACTAGATTACCCTGCTCACTATAAAACTTTATCAAATGGTGAAAATGCTGATCCAGATACTGTTGATATGATTCTTGAAGGTGCGGCAGATTATTGTGAAAACGTATTGTCGCCACTTAACCAATCTGGTGATGAAGAAGGTTGCCATTTTGACAACGGCGAAGTAACTACTCCTAAAGGCTTTAAAGAAGCTTATGACCAATTCGTAATGGGCGGTTGGCAAGGTCTTTCTTACCCAGAAGAATTTGGTGGTCAAGGCCTTCCAATGTCTTTAAACCTGATTAAATCAGAGATGATGGGTACTGCAAACTGGTCATTTACCATGTACCCAGGTTTAAGTTCTGGTTGTATGAACACTATTTTGCAATTCGGTACTGATGAGCAAAAACAAACATACATGCCTAAGCTTGTTGAAGGCACTTGGAGCGGCACAATGTGCTTAACCGAACCTCAATGTGGTACAGACTTAGGGCAGGTAAAAACTAAAGCTGAACCTCAAGCAGACGGTAGTTACAAAATCACCGGTACAAAAATCTTCATTTCTGCTGGTGAACATGATTTAACTGAAAACATCATTCACATCGTACTTGCACGCCTTCCGGATGCACCTGCTGGTACGCGCGGTATCTCATTATTCATCGTACCAAAATTCATGCCTACAGCTGATGGCGGTGTTGGTGAACGTAATACAGTCGCTTGTGGTTCAATCGAACACAAGATGGGTATCCGTGCATCTGCAACTGCGGTACTCAACTTTGATAATGCAACTGGTTATTTAATCGGTGAAGTGAACAAAGGCCTACATGCAATGTTTACCTTCATGAATACAGCACGTATTGGTACTGCTGTTCAAGGTATTGCACACGCTGAGTTATCTTTCCAAGGCGCATTACCATATGCCAAAGATCGTATGTCAATGCGTGCGCTTTCTGGTAAAAAAGATCCAGATAAAGTTGCTGATGCAATCATTCACCATGCAGACGTACGCCGTATGTTGTTAACTCAAAAAGCAATCGCTGAAGGCGGTCGTTCTATGATTTACTACGCTGCTCAAATCGCTGACAAAATGACAGATGCTTTAGCACGTGGTGATCAAGCTGCTTTTGAAGACTACGATGATAAACTTGGTTTCTATACACCAATTTTAAAAGGTTTCTTAACTGAACTTGGTTTAGAAGCTGCTAACCATGGTATGCAAGTTTACGGTGGCCATGGCTACATTAAAGAATGGGGTATGGAGCAAATCGCACGTGATGCACGTATTGCGACTTTGTATGAAGGAACAACTGGTGTTCAAGCACTCGACTTAATTGGTCGTAAAGTGTTGTTAAGTTCAAAAGGTAAAGTAGTTCGTGAATACACTGCTGAAATCTTAAAATTCTGTGCTGCACATGCACGTAATAAATATTTACGTCGTTTTGCTTGGGACTTAACTAAGCTTTGTGCTCAGTGGAACACTTTAACAGTTCGTATCATGCTTGCTGCACGTAAAGACCGCGACATCGTATCTTCTGCTTCTGTAGATTTCTTGATGTTCTCAGGCTACGTGATGATGGCTTATTTCTGGGCTCAACAAGCTGTGGTTGCTTCTGAAAAATTAGAAGCAGGTAACGGCCAAGAAACTGCTGAGTTCTATAAAGCAAAAATCAAAGTTGCTGATTTCTACTTTGACCGTTTATTGCCACGCGCTCAAGGTCATGCAGAATCAATGGTGACTACATCTCGCACATTAACATCATTACCAGTTGAACACTTTAGCTTCGACTACTAATGATTTTTAAGTCATAAAATAAAAAGAGCGCAATTTAATATTGCGCTCTTTTTTATATTTATCGGATATCTATTCTTTAGTTAAAACATAAGCCCGATTTGGAACAAAATAGTTTTGCTCTAAAAATTCACGATTTTTTCCATAGTCGCTATAAAGTAATTTTTCTAAATTTGTGACCAATCTTTTATTTGAATCAATATTAAAATAAAAATTAACTTTAGATAATGGACATTGAATCGTTAACTCACGCTCTTTTTCATCCACTTTCCAATTTAGAGTAGGACATAATTGATTTACAGCGGCACTTTTAGCCCCGTCTTTACTTCCCACACGACCAAAATGAACAACATTCCAATAAGCCGACCCATTTGGTAATAAATTTAAAATGTACTCTGCTTCGCCTGATTCACAATCAGCAAAAGCATCCTCGCATGAAATACGAGTATGATATCGCCCTACATATTGCAATGAGGCTGCGTTTAATTTATGGGTTTGATCTGAGGTATCTTCAGGTAAGAAAGTTCGTCCAGCGACATAATCCAATGTTTTTATAGATGTACTACTTTTTATTAAGTTTTCTTCATGATTAGAACTAGAACTTGTAGTCGAGTGATCTTTTGAATTGGTATGGTTTATATCGCAAGCACTCAGTGTCATGCACATCGCAGCCACTACAACCACATGCTTAACTGAAAAACGAGACCACTTCAAAGACATATACATTATTCACAGATAACAGCAACAGCTCTATTTACACTTCAAATCAAGTATTAGCTGATTGCCGCTTTAAACTCTTAAGCCCTGAAAAGGTGCATTTTAGTAGATGTTGGTTTCGTTCCTTTCAATCCTTTACATATTTTAACTATTTTACTTTTTAAAGGACTTTAAACCCGTTATTTCATCTCCATATTTTTATTAAGCAAGAGCAATAGCTTCTTGTAACTTTTATCTTTAAGGAGAATTAGATGGCCAGTTCTGGTTTATATCGCTCGAACCGACACAGCATGATCGCCGGTGTAATGGGTGGTATTGCTGAACGTTTTGGTTGGAACGTAACTTTACTACGTGTCATTTTTGTTTTGATCTCAATTATGAGTGCTGCCTTTCCAGGAATTTTAGTTTATCTGGTTTTAGGGTTAGTGATTCCGAAAAAACAGCCAGAACATATTGAAGGCTATCGACAATCCGTCCGAACAGTAAATGAAGAACAAGTACGTTAATTCATAACTTTGGTCGCTACGGTTGCATCCCCTAATCAACCGTAGCTTTTTTTATTCTAAAAATTATAACTTTCGATTTAACTGTTGCTGTAATGCAGCAATCATATCTGCACGGCTAATCATTCCTATAAGCTTACGATCTTCAACAACAGGAATGTAATTAAAAGACTTTTCAACAAAGTATGGCACTAAATCTTGAATAGGTTGAGTTGGCAGTACGGTAACCACTCGACGGCTCATAATTTGTTTTACATAATGCTGCCAAGAATTCCTCGGGTCGGCTGCACCTTTAAACCACTCTACGACTTCATATAACGCTAAAGTTCCGACCAAATGGTTTTCTGCATTTACTACAGGTAGGCTCATTAAGTTCACTTGTTTAAACTTATCGAGTGCCTGATGAATATCATCATCTTCATGTAGTTTAATCACATCACGGCTCATAATATCCTGACAGATATATTGATTTACCATACGCTCATTGGCATGTTCCTGAGCTTCTAAAATGATTTTTTCTAAGTCGTATTGGCTAATATCTAAAAGTTCAGTGTGATGGCCTAATGCATACTCAATATCTTTCGGCTGAATTGATACTTTTTGAGTTGGCGTTGGGTCTTTACTTCGCTCATTTAAATGCGCGGTAACCGGATAATGTCGCCCAATCAATCGATTAAAGAAAACAGCGAACCCAAGTAGAAGTAACGAATTGAGTAAAACTGGATAAAAAATAAAGTAAAAGCCCAACTTATGAATTGCTGCACCACCCAACACAGCCGTAATTGCGACAGCACCACTCGGCGGGTGCAAAGAGTCGGTGGTCATCATTAAAAATATGGCAAAACCTACCGCGACACTAAAAGCTGTGGTTAAATCAGGAATCCACTGCGCACAAGCAACCCCAATAATTCCGGCTAATGTATTACCGACAATAACATTCCATGGTTGAGCCAAGGGACTGGTCGGCACAGCAAAAAGAAGAACAGATGAGGCGCCCATTGGGGCGATGTACCAAGCATTAATTCCACCGAGAACATACCAGCTAATTAAGGAGGAAATTGCTAAACCACACAACGCTCCAATACCGCAAAGTAACCGTTCTTTTAAGGGTAAAATCTTAAAATTTGGCTTTAAAATCTGTAACCATTCTCGCTGTATAACACTCACAGTACACCTTAGGGGATATGCCGTCATTTATAACGGGCAAAAGTATACGCCCAAAGCCACATAAAGTGCATTTAAATTATACCTTTCAACAGTAAGAAAACTGGCTGAACTATTTTTTATGATTTTAAAACTTTAATATTCCATCAATTTTTCATTTAAATAACGCCAGTAACGCTTTGGCAAATATTGCACATGAAGTTTTATATTCTGGCGTTCTGTAATATTTACGCTGTTAAAATAATCCTTCCAAAGCTGATCATATAAAACTTCCTGCTCATCAAGCTCAAGCTGAAAGCTTTGGCTCATTCCATTTTTTAAATTGCGGTCAACTTCAGAGGCTTCGAGTGAAACTTCATGTATTTCACGTAAATCATAATAAAGCCCGAACTTGCGTTGCTCGTCATAAATAAGCCAACGCTGATCTTGATAGCGCCGTTTAAAATGCGGCTGAATAAGCGGTAAAACATTAAAATCAGGACGTACTAAACTTAAAAAAAGCTCATCTTTAGTTTTCTTAAACCGAATAAAAGCTTCCATCCGATGCTTCTCTCGCCCGACCTTTTTCGTCCATTGTGCAATCGCTAAAACACTAGGATTTGAATAATCTTTTTCTATGGAAACATGACTAGTAAACACATAGAAACAGTAATTAAATAAGTGCTGATAGGCATCTAAAGATTCAGATAAAGAGGCAAAATAAAATTGTTTTAATGAAGAAGATGAAAGCTTTTTTTGTAGCGCTGACCAAACACGCTCGGCATGTTGCTCATTATTTGAAACCTCAATTTTATCAGCAAATAAGCCATGTTGAGCTGCATCATTCAAGCAAAGCCTAACCTGTAATTCTTTAAATTGAAATGCACGAAAAACACAGCTCAGCAGCCCAACCATCGAACCATCAAAATAGTAAGCTACTTCATCATTAAACATGACTAAAACCCAAGGCTTAATTGTGGCGAGAGTTGCTGCACATATTTCGAAGATCCCTGCGTTAAAATCTGCTGCCGAATAAAACTTGAGGATAATTCTTTTTGGAATTTAGGACTGTCTTCACAGCGAATAAAGAATTTTGCACGTTGGTAAGCCACGCCTAGTTTTTTAAGTAAATCGATATGAATTTTTCCAAAACGACGAGCCTGCACAATTTTCTTAGCCGATTTCACGCCAATGCCCGGTACACGCAAAATCATTTGATAATCAGCACGATTTAAATCTACTGGAAACTGTTCAGGATGCCTTAAAGCCCAGCTTAATTTCGGGTCTACATCAAGGTCTAAGTTTGGGTGTTTTTCATTGACGATTTCATTAACCTCAAAACCATAAAAACGCATCAACCAATCGCTTTGATAGAGTCGGTTTTCCCGTAGTAATGGCGGTGCAGAACCCACTGCTGGCAAGTAATTATTTTCGGTATTAATTGGGATATAACCAGAAAAATAGACGCGTTTGAGTTTAAATTCTTTGTAATGCTTGTCTGCCATAAACAAGACATCTTGGTCTGACTCTTGATGGGCCCCCACTACCATTTGTGTGGTCTGCCCTGCTGGTACATATTTCGGCACATGCTTAATGATTTGTCGCTCATCTTTAAGCTGAATGAGCCTGTCACGGACCAAACCTAAATCTTTTTGCACTTCCTGATGTGATTTTTCGGGTGCAAAAGTTTTTAGCCCAACCTCGGTCGGCATCTCTAAATTAATACTCATCCGGTCAGCATATAAACCTGCTTCATGAATCAGTTCAGGCGATGCTCCCGGAATCGTTTTTAGATGAATATAACCATTAAAGTTTTCTTCAAGGCGCAACTTCTTTACGACTTGAAGCATACGCTCCATCGTATGATCTGCCGATTTAAAAATGCCAGAGCTTAAAAATAAGCCTTCGATATAATTACGACGGTAAAAATTAATGGTTAAGTCTACAACCTCTTGCACCGTAAATGCTGCACGCTGGACATCATTAGAACGGCGTGAAACACAGTAGGCGCAGTCAAAAATACATACATTACTAAATAGAATTTTTAAGAGAGATACACAGCGGCCATCTTCGGTATAGCTATGGCAAATTCCTGAATGGCTGGCATCTCCTAAACCTTTATCTTTATTTTTACGGTCACTGCCACTTGATGAACAAGACACATCATATTTAGCAGCATCAGCAAGAATCTGTAGTTTTTCCCGAATGCGATCAGACATATCAAACGACTCATTTATGGCATCGTTTAAAAAATATCATTTTGCATTCTTAAATTTAATCCAGTGAAGTACGCTATGCGTCATGAGGTGACGTTTAAAATAATCCGTCTTAATTAACGTATTCTTCTAGTTGCTTTACACGCTCGGCATACTCTTGCATTGGGCAATATGAATACATCGGTGAACCAATGTATGAGCCTGCATTACTACATTCCTGATCTACATAAGCTTTCCAAAGTCGCTGAGATTTTAAAATATCTTGGTAACGTTCTGGCTGTTTGTATTCTTCGCTTTGTGTACGAATTTGATCAATCAGAGCAACTATTTTTTCTTCATAAGTCTTTTTAGCTTGTTCAGAACAGCTATGCACGACCATGTTATTAATACTTTCAAGCTTCATTTCTTTAATGGTCTGGTCTACGCATTGGTTGTATTCATCTTGCTCATCAGTTTCGGTCTGCGCATATAGCCATGTACTACAAAAAAGGCTGGATAAAACAATAAGTTTGCAGCAAAATTTCAGCATAATTTATTCTCGATTCTATAATTTTTAATATGCTTGAATATAACAAAAAAATGATTATTCGCGCACTTGCGCTAGCTCCCATCCCTTTGTTGAGTATATCTGCCTTAGGAATAATCATCTTCAATACGGAATTTAATCTTTATTCGGTTGCAGTTATTTTTCTAGCCCATTTCTTATTTTATTTACTTTTTTATGGCCTTCTGGTTATTCCTTTCGCATATATCACTTCATATTTTCTCGCGCGTAAAAATCGTTTAAATCTGATAAGTATTTTTATCTGTGCAACTGTCATCTGGATTTTGATTAGCCCTATTACGCGCTTAATTTTTGTCGGTTCATTCCCTTCTCCTTGGTGGCATATTTATAAGATCTATAGTTTTTATCTTATGATTTTATTTACCAGCTTTTGTTACTGGTTAGGCTTGGAATGGCTGAGGCGAAAACAAATCGGCTAAACACATATTCCTGTGATTAAGCCTTTGCCACTCCCCCACAAAATCCTTATACTTAGGGGCAATTTTTCTCATAAATTCGTGGATGCTACATGAGTCGCGCCATCTCGCACATTGATACATTTCAGGGCTTAATTCTTGCCCTACAAAACTATTGGGCCGAACAAGGCTGCGTCGTACTACAACCTTACGACATGGAAATGGGCGCTGGAACATTCCACACCGCAACATTCTTACGTGCTTTAGGGCCTGAAACTTGGAATGCTGCATACGTTCAACCTTCACGTCGTCCAAAAGATGGTCGCTATGGTGAAAACCCAAACCGTTTGCAACACTACTACCAATTCCAAGTGGTGCTTAAGCCAAATCCAGATAACATCCAACAGCTTTATCTTGATTCTTTAAAAGCAATTGGGATTGATACGCTTACTCACGATATTCGCTTCGTAGAAGACAACTGGGAATCTCCAACGCTAGGTGCTTGGGGCTTAGGTTGGGAAGTTTGGCTTAACGGTATGGAAGTAACTCAGTTCACTTACTTCCAACAAGTTGGTGGTGTTGAATGTTACCCAGTAACAGGTGAAATCACTTACGGTTTAGAACGTCTTGCAATGTACCTTCAAGGTGTTGACTCGGTTTATGACCTTGTTTGGACCAAAGGCCAATTTGGTACTGTGACTTACGGCGACGTATTCCATCAAAATGAAGTTGAGCAATCGACTTATAACTTTGAATACGCTCCAGTTGAGAAACTATTTGAACTGTTTGATTTTTACGAATCAGAAGCAAACCGTTTAATTGAAGCAAAACTTTCTCTTCCTGCTTATGAGCAAGTTGTTAAAGCATCTCATACCTTTAACTTGCTAGATGCACGTGGCGCAATTTCTGTGACTGAGCGTCAACGTTACATTTTACGTGTACGTACTTTAGCGCGTGCTATTGCACAAAGTTATGTACAAGCACGTGCAGAGCTTGGCTTCCCAATGGCAGAACCACACTTGCGTGATGAAGTATTGGCACAGCTAAAAGCACAAGCTGAAAGTGAAGCAGCAAAGGCGGAGAAAAACTAATGAGCAAACATACTGTTTTATTCGAACTTGGCTGTGAAGAACTTCCACCAAAAAGCTTAAAAACTTTACGTGATGCATTACAGGCAGAAACGGTAAAAGGCTTAAAAGATGCGGGCTTAAACTTCGCCTCAATCGAAGCTTATGCAGCTCCACGTCGTTTAGCGCTTAAAATTGTTGATATCGATGCTGCTCAAGCGGACACTCAAAAACGTTTTGACGGCCCTGCTGTTCAAGCGGCTTACGATGCAGAAGGTAAACCGACTAAAGCACTTGAAGGCTTTATGCGTGGTCAAGGCATTACAGTTGATCAGCTTTCTACTTTCCAAGCAGGTAAAGTTGAAAAAGTTTGCTATTTAAAAGATGTGAAAGGTCAAAGCCTTGATGCTTTACTTCCACAGATTTTACAAACTGCATTAGACAATTTACCAATTGCTAAGCGTATGCGTTCTGCTGCAAGCCGTACCGAATTTGTACGTCCAGTGAAATGGGTTCTCTTACTTAAAGATGACCAAATTGTTGACGCCACTATTCAAGATCACAAAGCTGGCAATGTGACTTATGGTCACCGTTTCCATGCACCTGAAGCTGTGACTTTAGCGCATGCAAATGACTATTTAGCTGCTTTAGAGAAAGCTTACGTTGTTGCGAACTTTGAAAAACGTCAAGCAACCATTCAAGAACAAGTTAAAAAGTTAGCTGATGAAGTTAACGCAACCGCTATTGTTCCAAGTGACTTACTTGATGAAGTCACAAGTTTGGTTGAATGGCCTGTGGCTTTACGTGCAACTTTTGAAGAACGCTACTTAGCTGTTCCTCAAGAAGCTCTTATTACGACA
Organism: Acinetobacter sp. AOR18_HL; assembly: GCF_027855145.1. Taxonomy (NCBI): domain Bacteria; kingdom Pseudomonadati; phylum Pseudomonadota; class Gammaproteobacteria; order Moraxellales; family Moraxellaceae; genus Acinetobacter; species Acinetobacter sp. AOR18_HL. Next base: position 59,096 of record NZ_JAKTIG010000012.1, on the reverse strand, counting down.
ATGCAAGACAACCAGAAGTATTTCTGTTTGATCAATAGCGAAGGTAAATTACAGCCTTACTTCATTACTGTTTCAAATATTGAGTCTAAAGATCCGACTCAAATTATTGAAGGTAACGAAAAAGTTGTTCGTCCTCGTTTGTCTGATGCTGAATTCTTCTTCTTACAAGATCAAAAGCAACCGCTTGCATCTCGTAAAGAAAAATTAGCAAACATGGTATTCCAAGCACAGCTTGGTACGCTTTGGGACAAATCAACACGTATTGCAAAACTTGCAGTTGCATTATCTTCAATCACTGGTGCAAACCCAGCAGATGCTGAAAAAGCTGCATTACTTGCTAAATGCGACTTAACTTCCGAGCTTGTTGGTGAATTCCCAGAACTTCAAGGTATTGCGGGTACTTACTACGCACGTATTGAAGGTGAAAACACTGAAGTTTCAGAAGCTTTAGGTGAGCAATATTTACCAAAATTTGCGGGTGATGTTTTACCTAAAACTAAAACAGGTACAACGATTGCTCTTGCTGACCGTTTAGATACACTTGTTGGTATTTTTGGTATTGGACAAGCACCTACAGGTTCTAAAGACCCGTTTGCTCTTCGCCGTTCAGCAATTGGTATCTTACGTTTAATCATTGAAAATGAATTAGATGTAACGATTGAAGAATTAGTTAATCTTGCCCTGCAAGGTTATGGCGATATCGTTAAAGACCACGACAAAACCCGTGCTGATGCTGTTACGTTCTTGGAAGGTCGTTACCGTGCTAAGTACGAAGACCAAGGCGTTGCTGTTGACGTACTTCAAGCCGTTCAAGCACTCGCACCGAAATCTCCACTTGATTTTGATAAGCGTGTAAATGCTGTTAACCACTTCCGCACATTACCTGAAGCTGCTGCGCTTGCTGCTGCAAACAAACGTGTTGCGAACATTCTTGCCAAAGAAGCAACACCTGAAGGTTCTGTAGTTGAAGCAAACTTGGTTGAAGCTGCTGAAAAAGCATTATTTGCTGAGCTTCAAGCAGTGACACCTGTGGTTGAGCCATTACTTGCAGCAAAAGATTACACTGCTGCCCTTTCTAAGCTTGCAGCACTTCGCGCGCCGATTGATGCATTCTTTGATGGCGTAATGGTAATGGCAGATGATGCTGACCTAAAAGCAAACCGTTTACGTTTATTAGCTCAGTTGCGTAACTTGTTTACTGCTGTAGCTGATGTGAGTGTCTTGCAGGGTTAAAATTATATAAAAATTAATTTTTGTATAATTAGACTTTAATAAAAACCATGTTTTCACTCTAGTTGGAAACATGGTTTTTTATTGAAGAATTTCATTCAATATAATTATAAATGATTATTTTACATTCAATTAATAAATAAGAATTATTTACTTCCTTCACTTTTTATCCACAATTCAATAAACTAAAACAAATAATTACCAAACTTAACAAAGTATCATTGCAATGAAAAACTTAAATTTATTACTCATATCAACATTACTATTTACTGGATGTGCAACGACCAAATCGATTCAATATCCAGCAGCGGGAAAACAAACCTCTCTTTCTGTTTCTTCAGAACAACTTTCTTCAATGACTGAATCAGGTGCAGGTGATTACTTTGTAAAGGAAAGCCAAATATTAGTTGGTGATGCAAGTAGTGCTTCAGCCAGTCCAGTTTCTGGAATGTTTGGCCTTATCGGAGTAGGTGTTGCAATGGCAATTGATAAAAATGCAAATAGTTCAGCCATTGAAAAAAGCTCTCTCAATCAACCTATTAAATTTGACCAGTTAATACATCAAAAAATTACTGACTCTCTCACCCAAAATAAAACAGATCCTACTCTCAAACTTCTAAGTTTAAATCAGGCATCTGAAATTAAAATTGTGCCTTATTCACGTCTCTCTTTCCGTGAAAAACCAATTGTAAAAGTAAATTTTGGATTAAAAACACAATTTAAAAATGCAGCGGACAATAATGCAGATACAAAACGCTTATATCACTATGTAAGTAAGGATCGTATTTCTTTATCTGAATGGGAAGCTCAAAATAATTTATTATTTATGAAAAAAGCAGATCAAGCATTTAGCGCTCTTAGCCAAGTATTCACTTTAGATTTACAACATCAATTAAATTTAAAAGCATTTGATGAGAATAAGCAAAAAAACTGTAAAACTAATGCAGATACATCCTTAGTTTCTTTTATCCAAACTCCTGACAATTTATGTGTTGGTGTAGTTAAAACAAGTAAAGGAGATGTATTCGAAAATAGTATTTATATTGTTGAGCAATAATAAATATTAACCAAAAAGATTAGAGAACTACTTAAATTTAAGTAGTTCTCTAATGTAATCAAACAAAATCTTTAATTTCTTCTAAACTTTTCGATGGCTCAAACCACATAAAGTCATAATCAGCCACATCATGAATATAAAATGGATCATTTTTCATGATTTCTTCAGCTTCTTGAATCGAAGAGCTTAGAACTAAAATTACTCCACCTACTCTATTTTCTCGGCGCCCCGATGCCAGAAATTTCTTTTGCTCATAGTAATGATCTAAAAATGCAATATGTTCTTTCAATACAGCATCAACTTCGGCTAACGGTTTTTTATAGGTCAAGGTAACAACAATCATTTCATTCTCTTAAAGCAAGTAGCGCATGACATAGCTTATTCGATAGTACGCCTATTCCCCCAATTCATCCATACCAAACTCCCCACAATAATCACCCCACCTAACAGCACCATTATTGACGGTTTTTCATTTAAGAAAAGCACAGCCAAACTCATTGCGACAATAGGCGAGCAATACAAAAAATTCGATGCAATCGTTAACGGCATATTTTTAAGTACATATCCCCAAAGTACATAAGCCATCGCACTTGGGAAAATACCCAATAAGATAACCGACATATTGGCTTGCCAAGTGGCATGTAAAATTTCACTAGGCAAATGAGCACTATAAAAAAGTAAAGGAAGGGTTCCGAACCAAATGATGTAGCACATCATGCTCAAGGCATCATAATTTAAAGCAAATTTCTTATATAAATTAAAGTAGAGACCCCATGCAATTGCAGCTAAAACAATCAATAAACTATAAGGACTAGGTACACCAAAACCATGATCTCCACTGACCACCAACACGGCGCCGCAAAGTCCCAATAAAATACATAACCATTGTTTGAAACTGATTTGTTCCTTAAAAAGCAAAGCTGAAATAATAAAGGTAAATAACGGAATAGATTGGCTTAAAATACTAGAGGCAACCGCAGTCACATATTGCTGCCCTGTATTGATAAGCAGATGATGCAGCGTCACAGAGAAAAATCCTAATACAGCAAGCGCAGGAATATCTTTCCACTTTAAAGGTTGAATGCCTTTTTTCATGACCAAAAGCAGTAAAAAAAATGATGCGATCAAAAAGCGGAGCAAGGCAATGTGCTGCGGTGTATATGAATGCAAGGCACTATGTACGCCAATAGGTGAATAGCCCCAACAAAAGACAGTCACAGCAATACATAAATAGAGCTTAAATGCGGGAGGCTGGGTTTCGGCAGCAAGAGAAATTGCCATGTTAAATCTGCACTAATGAAATGGAACTCTTTCATCATATGCGCATGGATAGTTGAATAAAATTAACTTATATTGAGTTAACTATTCATTAAAAGTGAATGATAAAACATGGATATCGCTCAGTTAAAAATGTTCCAAACCGTGGTTGAGTGCGGAACAATGGCTAAGGCATCAATGCAACTGCATTGCGTACCATCCAACATTACAACACGAATCAAACAACTCGAAGAAGAACTAGGCACACCGCTTTTTTATCGAGAAGGAAAAAGTTTAAACCTCACTCCATCAGGAGAAATTTTCCTAAATTATTGCCATAAAATTTTAGCGCTATGCGATGAAGCGAAACGAAGTATTCATCCTGATGCACCACCCTCTGGCCCATTAAAAATTGGGGCTATTGAATCTTCTGCCACAACTCGCCTCCCCAATTTACTTGCGAAATATCATCAACGTTTTCCAGAGGTTTCCATTCAAATTATTACAGGCACATGGAAACAGTTATTAGTCGATATTTCTCAGCACAAACTTGATGGTGCAATTGTCGCGGGCAATATTGATTTTCCAATGTTAAATAAGCTCGGTATTTACCAAGAAGATATGGTCTTAATTGCATCTCACTCTTTGGGAGAGATTCATTGCCAAGAAGACCTGATTGGTAAAGAAATTTTTATGTGGACTGAAGGCTGTCCTTACCGTGCAGCCCTTGAAGAATGGCTTAAACTGAAGAATATCTCTCTTCCCATCACCAGCATTACCAGCTATGCCACGATTATTGGCTGTGTCAGTGCAGGCTCAGGGGTGGCTCTGGTGCCCAAGAGCATTTATGAGCAATATAAAAATTTGGCCCATATCCAAAGTTATAAATTTGAATATCTTGCTTTTATGCAAAATCACTTTTTCTGGCATAAAAATGTGAGCAACCATAAAGCCAGAGACATGTTTATAGAATTGATTAAGACTGAATTTAGCTTATGAATCATTGCAGTGATTGGTTTAGCGCTATTAAATGATGATTTATCGTAATCAAATCGTATGGGTTTTATCTCATTGCAGTACAAGCTTTATTTTTAACAGTAAGATCACCACTTCATCTTTTGATTCTGGTTGGGGAGATTGATCCATATGAAAACCTTACAAGTGTTATGCGTTGCAAGTTCTATATTGGCTTCATCAACCTTATTTGCAGAAACAACACAGCCACAACAAGTTGTTGAAACGACACCTAAAACACAACCTTATGGTGACAATCCTAGCTTAGGGCGCGTACTGTTGTATAAAACAGGCAAAGGCATACAAAATTTAGGAAACTCTATTCAAGGTGCTTCTGAAAAAACATCAAATAAAATTAGTGAGAAATGGCAAAACACCAAAGAATTTACTGCTGAAAAAGCAGAAGTCGTTCAACAAAAAGCAGATACAGCTAAAGTATTTACTGAACAGAAAATAGAGCAAGCCAAACAAAATATTACCAGTAGTCGAAATGGTGAAAATATCCCGATCGAGCAAGGTGAATTAAGTAAATCGAGCACAACAGCTAACTAATTTTTTGGATAGCGCGATAACTTCGCGCGCTTATAAACCCAGATATTCATCTAGAAATAATGTCATTAAGTATAAGAAAGCTAGGAATCTGCCTTATGAATAATCAAAAACTCCTCTTTTCAACACTATGCTGCTTAGCATTAACTGCATGTGCGACCTCTACACCTCCTTCATCTTATTCTCAAGCACAAGTTTTAGAACAAGATACGAATATCGAGGCTTATCCCTCTACCACAGGTAATGTAGCCAAACTCATTAAACAAGATAAACAGGCTTGTATGATTGAATTTACTGGCTATTTAGGGGGTGGACATGTAACTGAGCACTGGACTTTTAATAATAATGGTCTGATTTCAGCGACCTCATCGACTATGCAGTATCCTGATGAATCAGGCATATTAAATCAGGCAACCAACTCCACAACCAAAAGCTCAACGACATTTAATATTCAAGATCCAGAAATTCAGAATAATTTCAAGAAACTCCAAAACAACTTTAATCCAGCGAATCTAGCAAAGTGTAATTAATACTTTTTACATAAAAAGCCCGTTGCAGAAGTTACCCTTTGCAACGGGTTATAGCTATTTAAAAATTTCTTGGACCTAATTTAAAAAATTATAAATAAGCTATTAATTAATGGTTAAACCATTTGTTGCTGCCAGTAAATCAATACGTGGGAAAACCAAGCCCGTTCTTGAATCAGTAATTGGTTTACCTGTCGTTTTTAAACGGCTGATGGTTTGATCAATACTTTCTGTTGGACTCACGCTATTCGCTCGTAACAAAGCAATTGCACCTGCCACATGTGGTGTCGCTTGAGATGTACCGCCCATGGTATAACCACCCGCCGTGATCATTGCTCCTGGTGCTAATAAGGTCACAAGACTACCACCATTACTAAAGCACGCTACCTTATCTGCCGCTGTGGTTGGGTCCGAACATTTCACTGGGTTCCCCCATGACACACCACCAATATTACTATCATAAACAGCCCCTACTCTTACTGCACCAGCAACACAGGCAGGAGATGAAATTCCATCTGAAAATGCATCATTGCCTGAAGCGACTACAGGCACCACACCAGCAGCTCGTGCATTAGCAAATGCAGTTCCATAACTGCTATCACTACACTCCGAGGTATATTTAACACCTGGTACGCCAAGGCTCAAATTCACCGCTTTAATATTATAGGTTTGTGCATTATTTACAGCCCAATTAATCCCTGCGAGGATATCACTATCATAAGCTGTGCTTACCCACTTACCTTGGGATCTCACTTTTCTAAAGACATCAATACCTATAATTTTGGTTTTGGTAGCAACCTTAGATACGATGCCTGAAACATTACTCCCATGCCCATCATCATCTAAAGCGCCATCATCTGGTGCACTATCAAATGAATAAATCACTCGACATGTGCTTGATGGTGTATTTACTGCCGTACAGCCAAAATCAGAATGAAGATAATTCACACCTGTATCAATTACTGCCACACTAGAGCCTTCACCCGTAAAACCATTGGTATTCGCTTGTGGTTGATTAATTAAAGGTAAACTTTCATTGGTCGTAGTCTGGTTAATACGGTTCGGATAAACCGCTTTAACATTTGGATCATTTAATAAAGTCACCAAAGCTTCGCGATTACTAATTCGATAGAAAGCTAAAGGCAAATTATTGTAGTCCCGAAGTACTTGGACACCACCAGCACGGTTAAACCTTGCCTGTATATTCTTTTTATTTGTTGCAATATAACTCCGCCGCTCTAAACCGGAAGGCACACTCACCGAAGGAATATTGTATTCGACGATTAAATCATTCGAATCATTATTGACCAAGGCATCCAAATCGATTTTGCCCTGAAATACTTTTTGTTTTGCTGCTTGATTTAACCGCTGTTTAGCACCTTGAGAATCTAAAGGAAGAGCGGATGCAGTTGTACTTAATATCGTACATAGACCTAATAGAAATAACGTTTTACTTTGCATTATTTTTCTCCGTAGTTTTTCAACTAACAATTTGCTTATTTCGCTTTTATTTCATTTGCTGGATCTTTTTCTGGATCAATCGGTTGAATAGAAAGATCACTTTTTGTGTCATAAAAAGGAACAGTATCAGCTGATACCGATTGAGGATAAGTTGAATGTTGAGATAGATTTTTAGGTTGAGTAGGCTCCTTAAGTTTAGAAAGAAAGGACGATGTGTCTGGTTGTGGCGAATTCGACTCATGTAAAGCAGAATTGAACACATCAGATGCACCACTTGTTGGCTTAAGATAGAGAACAACGGCGACCAAGCCGACCAATACAAGAAGGGAAGCAATAATTTTCATCTGTCATATCTCTGTTTTTTTGTTTATAGATATCTATTTTTATTTTTGATTATTCGAAATAAAGTGCTATTTCTTTAAATATATTTCATGTGAAATTTCTATTTCATGAAATATACCAACCTGAGAAAAGCTAAAGTACTTTTTCCCGAATAAGCAAAAATACAGTTCTGCCCTATACATTTATATTTCTGGCAGAATATGGTTCAAAAAAGTGCTAAAAAAACACTCTATTCTCATAATAAGCAATAATTATGCCGTTTCCTCTAATAAATAATTAGATTCACATCACATTTAAAGATATAAAGGACAAGTCGAGAAAAACCGAAAGAGAAAAAATTAAAGGATATTTTTTAAAAAAGGAAAGATAAGCGAGCTTAATTAGAATATCTAACAAATAAATGTTCTTTTTCACTTTATTATTAATTTTTATTAATCTTCACAATTTATCCCTAGTCTGTTTACTCAACGTAACACTGTTGTAACATTTTGATGAAGACAGTTCACAAGACTATATTCCCTTGGCTATGATTCGTTTGCGTTTATGAAATACCTCACTAAAAGGGTATATTCTTTGAAGGATATCGCAATGAAAATGATGAAAACAGCTATCGTTACTGCAAGTGTTCTTGCTTCTGCCTCTATTTTTGCACAAAGTGCGGGTGTTAATGCAGGTGCTTCTGCTCAAGTAAATGTACAACCGGGTGGTCTTGTTAGTGGCGTAGCCAACACAGTCAAAAATACTGCTCATAATGTAGGTAGCTCAGCGAAGCATGCTGGTCATGTAGCGGCTGACACTACAGTTAAAGCAACAAAAAAAACAACAGGAAAAGTGACTGAACTTTCTTCTAAAGCTGCAAATGGTACAAAACATTTTGCTGCCGAAGCTGCGACAGGTACTAAAAATGTAGCAACTAAAGCCGCAACTGGTACAAAACATTTTGCTACCGAAGCAGTAACAGGAACTAAAAATGTAGCGACTAAAGCTGCAAACGGCACTAAAAACCTAGCAGTTGAAGCGAAAGCTGATACAAAAGCAGGTGTTGATGCTGTAAAAGCTAAAGTTGCAGAAAAACAAGCAGATCAAAAAGAATTTACTGCTGAAAAACAAGCTAATGCTCAAGCGCATGTAGATGCTGTAAAAACTCGTGTAGCTCAAAACCAAGCTGAGCAAAAAGAGTTTGTAGCTGACACAAAAGCAGATGCTCAAGCAAAGTTAAATGCAGCTCAACCAGTACATGCAATTAATGCTCAAACTGGTGTAAATGTTGGTGTTAATGTTGGTCCTGTTGGAGTTAACACAAACGCAAATGTAAATGCTGGCGCTCAAGCGTCTACACAAAAAGCTGAAAAGAAATCTTTTATTAAAGGTCTTTTCGGTAATAACTAATCCGTTATAAATAAAAAAGGGCAATTAATTGCCCTTTTTTATTTCTCAAAATCAAGTATTCAACTCGTTTCAGTTAAAACTAAGCCTGCACGCAAACCAAGCTTCACATTTGGGTTTGGAAATAAAATCCAGACCTGATCTTGCTCAACCACATAATTACCAGAAGGTTGAGTTGCAATGATTTCACCTTTGGTAAAAGTCGAAAAATTCGGAGCTTCAGCAGATAAATTCATCTGGAAGTCTTCATCTTTTTTAATTAAAGAATCAGACACTTTAAAGACTCGAATTTTTGTTTTATTGCGTAGCGGTAAGGCTTGCTCAGAAACTACATTACGAATAACTTCATCAATTGCAGCAAATTGGCTCAAGTCATTTTGTCCAAATGGCAAGGCTTTGCCTAACTCTAAAGTTGCGCTCGCCGCTTTAAAATTCTCACTCGTAAAATGTGTAAACGTTTTACCTACCGCATTGTGATAAACCAAAGCATCTAAATCGGCTGCTTCAAGACTTGCTGTTAAATCAGCATCATAGCCATGCGTTTGATATGGAAATAAAGCAAACGTTGGTAACAATGAAGCACGAATTGCTGTGTGTAAATCATAGTGATAGCGTTTAGCATCACTTGCACTTTCTTGAAAGAAATTTGTGACAACTTGCTCTAAAACTTCAGCACGCTTTGATTCTTCAGACACGCCTAGAGTTTTATATCCACCACAAAATATTCGATTTACATCGTCATGCACATAGCGTTTGCCTTGACGCATTGCATAAGGGTTACCCAATACAAGCAGCAACCTCACAGCAAGGTTTAAACGCCCTGCAAATAAATCCGTGCAAAGATGAGATAATAATTCAATTGGTGCTGTTTCATTACCATGCACTCCAGCTGACAGTACGACAGCTTTGTCGTACTGTGCGTTTGGCGTACATTCAAGAAGTCCTTCACCCAACCAGCGCCAAGAAAAATTATTTTGTTTTCCTTCGCGAGTTGTAGGCTGCTCACCTTGTAAGGTTAGTGCTAGAAAATCTTGCATGTCACCTCCTCATTATTTTTGGAAAGGATAAACCGAACCCAAACCTAAAATTTTGGTCAGTTCGTCAAGTGCCATACGGCTTTCCATTAACAAATGTGGATCAGCCAAATCTTCTTGTGCTAAACGATCACGATAGTGTTTATCTACCCATTGATTGAGTGTGCCAAACAATTGATCATTCATTAGAACTTTTGGATTTACGGCATTCAACTCAGTTTCGTTCAAAGCTACGCGTAAACGTAGACAAGCTGGACCACCACCGTTACGCATACTTTCACGTAAGTCATATACCTGAATAGCATCAATTGGCGTGCCCATTTGAATCATGTCATTTAAATAGCCCCACACTGCTGCATTTTGACGAGACTCTTCCGGTACAACAATAGTCATTCCACCATCTGGACGAGTCAAAATTTGGCTATTAAATAAATAGGTTGCTACGGCATCGTCTACAGTAACGCGGTTTTCAGGCACTTCAATCGAAATAAAGTCTTCACCGATGCTTGCCATTTTTTTACGAATTTCAGCAAAAGCCTGATCTTGATTTAAAAAGGCATGTTGGTGATGGAATAAAACCTGTTGGTTACTTACCGCGATCACATCATTATGGAAAACGCCCTGATCAATTACATCCGGATTTTGCTGAACAAAAACGGTATGTGCATCATCTAAACGGTGCAAACGTGCAATTGCTTCACTTGCCTCGCGCGTTTGTCGAGCCGGATAGCGTTTTGGTCCCGGCAAGCCATTATTTAAATGTTGTTGACCATAAACAAACACCTGAACACCGCGCTTAGCATAATCACCCCCTAAACGATTGTGATTGGCTGCACCTTCGTCACCAAACAAAGCCACTTGTGGCAAGGCTTCGTGGTGTACAAAGTGGCGTTCATTTTTAAAGATGGCTTGTAAAACTCGGCTTGTAGTTTCAGCTTCAATTGAACGATGAAACTTATTGTTCAGGTTCGCTGCTGTGAAATGCACACGCTCATCTTGGCTATCTGCCGAAGGTGAAACAGTAGCCGCATTGGCAGTCCACATTGGAGAAGCTGAACTTAAAGATGACAATAGTTCAGGTGAATGACGCATTGCTTGAGCAATAACGCTAATGTCATCACCTGTAAAGCCTAAACGGCGTAACATTGGAACATGTGGACGCTCATGCGGAGCAAGTACACCTTGTTTCATTCCCATGTCAGCCAAGGCTTTCATCTTTAGCAAACCTTGTTTCGCTGCTAATTTTGGATTCGAGGTATTATTACGGTTTTTTGTCGATGCTTCATTACCAAACGACAAACCCGCGTAGTGATGTGTTGGTCCCACTAAACCATCGAAGTTTACTTCATATCCTTTCATTTTTTTCTTTCCCTAGTGTTTAAGGCAACACAATCCCTGGAGATAATTTTTCTGGTAAGGTTAGGCTGTCACTTTCAAGTGATGCCATTGGCCAAGCACAATAGTCGGCAGCGTAAAAAGCACTCGCGCGGTGATTACCTGACGCCCCTACACCACCAAACGGTGCAGCACTTGAAGCCCCAGTTAATGGCTTGTTCCAATTCACAATACCGGCACGCGCTTCAATAAGTAAGTCATCAAACAGTTCACGTTTTGGTGAAACCAAACCAACTGACAAGCCAAAACGAGTTGCGTTAGCAATTTTTAATGCTTCATCAAAGTTGTCATAACGTTGAATGGTCGTAAGCGGACCAAAATATTCTTCATCCGGAATATCTTTCACGCCTGTTACATCAACAATACCCGGAGTAAGTAGCGAGCTGTCTTCTTGAGGACGTGTCATGGCTAATAAACTTTTTGCACCCAACTCAAGTAATTTTTGCTGAGCATGCATCATGTTTGTTGCAGCAACTGATGAAATCACACCACCCATAAATGGTTGTTGCTCGTCGTTCCAACGGCCAACTTTTAGGTTTTTAGCAACTTCAACAAAACGTTGAATAAATGCATCACCTTCAGCACCATTTTTTACCAAAATACGGCGCGCACATGTACAACGCTGACCTGCCGATACAAAAGCAGATTGAATAGCAAGATTAACTACTGCATCAACATCGATAATTTCATCAATAATCAATGCATTATTGCCGCCCATTTCAAGCGCAAGAATTTTTTCAGGTGCACCTGCCATTTGCTTATGCAAGTGATAACCAGTGTTTGCACTTCCAGTAAACAATAAACCATCAATTTCATGTGAAGCAGCTAGCGCTTCACCCGTGGTACGTCCACCTTGAACCAAGTTCATCACACCATTTGGCAGGCCAGCTTGCTGCCAAAGTTTTACAGTTTCTTCAGCAGTCCATGGCGTTAATTCACTTGGTTTAAATACAACTGTGTTGCCAGCAAGTAATGCAGGAACAATATGCCCATTTGGTAGATGGCCCGGGAAGTTATATGGGCCGAAAACCGCAAGTACACCATGCGGACGATGACGTAAAGATGCTACACCATCGGCCATTTCAGTTGAGCTTTCGCCTGTACGCTGGTGGTAAGCACGAATCGAAATCGCAACCTTGCCAATCATTGATTGAACTTCAGTTAAAGTTTCCCAAAATGGCTTACTGGTTTCTTGGCTAATGACTTCTGCTAAATGCTTTTTATTTTCTTCAAGCAAAGCGGCAAATTTTTCAACAATCGCTACACGTTCTGCAAGGGGTAAACGCGCCCAAGCTGGAAACGCAGTACGCGCTGCCTGACAAGCTTGCTCTACATCAGTAGCAGTAGCCTCGGCACCTGACCATACAGTTTGGTTATCAACTGGATTTGTTTTTTCAAATGTTGCGCCGCTGCCTTGTAACCAGACACCGTTTATAAATAAAGAGTTTGACATCAGGATACTTCCATTGGATTTAGTGATAACACACGAACAACGTGACCTTCTTGTACACCGAGTTTTTCAGCTTGTTCATGTGTTAAATTTATTGTGTTATCAACAAGATCAAGCTTTAACAACATTGCCTTATAGTCATGATAATTATCATTGGCAATGAGATATTGGGTCTTACCGACCGCAGCTTCACTTGTAATTTTGACGTTTAGTAACTGACTTTCTTTTACTGCTCGCAATTCATCAATATTGGCTTCAATGGTTGGACCCGCATCAAAAATATCGACATATCCTTGATAGCGTAAGCCTTCCGACTCAAGCACATGATAAGCAGGTAAAGTTTGTGGATGCATTTTTCCAATTACCTCTTGCGCATCTTTTGGCAAGAGATCTACATAGACTGGGAAACGTGGCATAAGCTCTGCAATAAACACTTTTTGCCCAATTCCACTTAAATAGTCTGCTGTTGAAAAATCCATATTAAAGAAATGGTGACCAATCGCATCCCAAAATGGAGAACATCCATTTTCGTCTGAGAAACCCCGCATTTCAGCAATTAACTTTTTCTCGAAATATTGCTTAAAGGCAGCGATAAACATAAAACGGATTTTCGATAAGAATTTACCATTTTGGTTTTCACGACGCTCTGGATCTAAAAATAATGTACAGAGTTCACTACTACCTGTTCTGTCATTACTTAAAAATAAAGTAGGTAATGACTTATAGACATTTAATGCTTTTGAAGCGTGTACTTGAGTACCAACATGAAAGTTGTACCAAGGTTCAATGAGTCCAACAGCAACTTCAATTGCGCTTAAACCAATAACACGTTGAGCTTCTGTATCTTCGAGAACAAACAGATAACCTTGTTCACTTTTATGGACATTGCCATTTAAAGTATTGCGAGTACGTGAGATTCGAGCCGAAAGTGTATCCATATTTTGTGGCAAGGAAGTCAGGCCTACACCCGACTTACCTGCTAATTTATAAATATCTTCAAGGTCTCGAAACTCGGCATGACGGACGATCATCATGGCTAGCTTTCCTTTTTTTTATTTAGCCAACTTTGCCAATGCGCGTTTTAAACGAGCAATTCCTTCATCAATATCTTGTTCAGGAATAATTAGAGACGGTGTAAAACGAACCACGTTAGGTCCTGCGATTAAAGCAAGTAAACCTTCTTCGCCTGCCCATGTGGTAATGTCTTTCGCTTTCCCTGCATACTCAGCTTTTAATACACAACCAATGAGTAAGCCCTGACCACGAATTTCTTCAAAAATCGAGTACTCAGCATTTAATTTATTTAATGCGTCGATGAAATATTGATGACGATGTTTTACACCCTCAAGCACTTCAGGCGTATTAATAAACTCAAATACTGCACCTGCAACTGCACTTGCTAACGGGTTACCACCATAAGTCGTACCATGTGTACCCACTGAAAAATGCGGAGCAAACTTATCTGTTGTTAACATTGCACCCACTGGGAAACCACCGCCTAGTGCTTTTGCAGTTGTTAACACATCGGGAATAACACCAGAGTTCATGTAGGCATACAGTGCGCCTGTACGGCCTACACCGGTTTGTACTTCATCAAAAATAAGTAAGGCACCAAACTCATCACACAGTGCACGTAAACCTTTTAAAAATTCGATGTCAGCAGGAATAACGCCGCCTTCACCTTGGATCGGTTCAACAATGACTGCACATGTTTGCTCATTAATTACCGCTTTTGCAGCTTCTAAATCATTAAAGGCAACATGGTTGATACCGTTTGGAAGAGGTGCAAAGTCTTGTGAATATTTAGGTTGACCACCTGCTGAAACGGTAAATAAGGTACGGCCGTGGAACGCATTGTTAAATGCCACAATGCCACTTTTGCCAGTAACGCCGCTGTCGAGTCCAACTTTACGCGCCAGTTTTAATGCCGCTTCGTTCGCTTCTGCACCTGAGTTACAGAAGAAAACCTTGTCTGCAAATGTATTTTCGGTGAGTTGTTTTGCAAGGCGTAGAACGGGTTCATTTGTATAACCGTTACCGACATGCCAAAGTTTTGTTGCTTGTTCTGTTAAAGCATTCACTGCCACTGGATGCGCATGACCTAATGCGTTTACTGCAATCCCGCCTGCAAAATCGATATATTCTTTATTTTCTTGATCCCAAATACGTGAACCCTCTCCACGTACCGGAATGAAATTTGCCGGTGCAAAAACTGGAACCATCCAGTCGTTAAAGTTGCTTCGAGTTACAGAAATTGGCTGTTCCATGCTTACCTCAGTATTTATTTAATATATTCGATAACACTTAAATTTGAATAATTCAGAAAAAGGGAATGAGCAAATAAACCCTATAACATCCTTTATATTTGCTCAAACCACTTTTTCTAAAGTAATTTCCGCAGATTAGCCTGGGAAAATACCGCGTTCTTTACGAGCTTTTAAGATACGCTCACATGCCAAGATGTAAGCTGCTGTACGTAAAGTACAAGCGTTGCTGTTCGCTGTATTCCAAACGTCATCCATAGCTTGAACCATCAACTTGTCTAAACGCTCGTTGATTTCTTCTTCGCTCCAGAAGTAGCTCGCCATGTCTTGAACCCATTCGAAGTAACTTACAGTTACACCGCCGGCGTTACATACCACGTCAGGAACTACAACAATGCCACGCTCAACTAATACATCTTCAGCTTTAGGATATGTCGGGCCGTTTGCGCCTTCTAAAATCAACTTAGCTTTAAGTTTTTGAGCACGTTCAACAGTGATTTGGCCTTCTAGTGCAGCTGGAACAATAATGTCAACTTCAGCTGTCCAGAAATCTTCGTCAGCAATTGATTGCGCGCCAGCAAAGCCACCAACACCTTGGTTTGCATTTACGTGATCACGTAATGCTTCAAGATCAATACCATCAGCATTGAAAATTGTGCCAGTGTGATCTTGAACGTGCGTAACTTTCGCTTTTGATTCAACAAATAAGAAAGCTGCTTCACTACCTACGTTACCAAAACCTTGAATAGCAACTTTCGCGCCTTCAATTGGTAAATTAATTTTTGCTGCTACTTCACGACCTGTAACGAATACGCCACGACCAGTTGCTTTCACACGACCTAAAGAACCGCCTAAGTGAACTGGTTTACCAGTTACAACACCAGTTACAGTGTGACCTTGGCTAGTAGAATAAGTATCCATCATCCAACCCATGATATTGGCATTAGTACCAACGTCTGGAGCAGGAATATCTTTTTGAGGCCCAATAATATGACCAATTTCAGTCGTATAACGACGAGTCAAACGCTCTAATTCACGAGTTGATAATTTACGTGGATCAACACGGATACCACCTTTTGCACCGCCAAATGGCAAGTTCAAAACAGCAGTTTTAATTGTCATCCATGCAGACAACGCCATTACTTCATTCAAATCAACATTTGGATGGTAGCGAACACCGCCTTTACCCGGACCACGAGACAAGTTGTGTTGTACACGGTAACCTTCAAAGTGCTGGATCGAACCGTCATCCATCACGATTGGCACGTCAACAATAAGCGCACGCTTAGGACGTTTTAAAGTATCAATATAATCAGCTAAGTGTTCTAAATATGGCGCTACACGGTCAATTTGTGCCAAGTAAGTTTGCCATGCATCGCTATGTTCGTTTACGTATGAAAGATCTGACATCTTTTTTCCTATATACCTTCATAGACTCAGATTTGATAAATCCGTAGTCTTTATTATTCAGCAACTAAAACTTTGCAATAACAAAGTTTTAGTTTATTTACTAAACCTTCTGCTCTTCTAAAGCATTAGGTTTTTTAAATTCCATTTGTTGATACTAAAAGTATGATCTACTTTTATATATCGATATCTTTTACAAGCTTTCTTTCATTTAACTTACTGTTTATAAAGCTATCTTTATAAAAGCAAAGTTTAACCACAACCCACTTAATCCAGTCGGCTGAAATATAAATACAAAAGAAATGGCATAACCGTTTGGGAGTTAAAAAGAACGATGATTTATAAAAAAATCATATGTCCATAAAAATTATTTTGACTAATCGATAGATCCCTCCATTAGTCTTTTTAAAAATAAACATTGTTCAATAATGCTACAGATTAATTATCTCTACACATACCGCTTAAAATTAAGCCGGAACATAGCTATAAAATCTTCCAATAAATATAGCATAGAGCACACTCATTTAGAACATTTTAAAATAAATAAGCAGAGAAAAAATAATCAAATCGTACTAACCCTTATAATAAAAAAACAACAAATATTAAAAAAAGCTTAACTTTAATAAAAAAAATTTATAGAAAACATAAAATCATAATTTTAAAAAATATACCAAATTTAAACCATAAATAACAATAACTTAAAAATTAATTATCTTCATAAAATTGTCAAAAAATTATACCTTCTCTACATTAAATCCATAATAAGTCCATTTCTAATTCATATTTCATAAAATCCCAAAAACCTCTTTATCAAATAACCAAGCTAAACATAGACTTAATCAAATATTAATAATAAATAAATATTAATAAGAATCCGATAAATGGTAATTTTACAAAACAATATTTGTTTTCATGATTAAAAATAAAACTTCATTTTTAAAAAAAATATATAAATTCCTTCTTTTTTAACTTCCAGTAAGACACAAAAAAGGCCCCTTACGGGACCTTTAAAAAGACATTCTTTAGACTCTAGAAAGCTCAGCTCTGCACCAGATCTTTCTTTCGATAAAAAATGAAGTAGCTTGCATAGCATAGAAGTATAAAAACAATACAACAGATAAAACCAACTTGCATGGATGGGTCAAAGACCATACTGATGCAGGTAACGAGACAGAACAACCCACCCACAATTGGGGTAAGAGGGAAAAGAGGTGCCGCGAAACGCAAATCTTTTGCTGTTTTTCCTGACTTATACCACTGTCTACGAAAGTTAAACTGCGAAATACAAATCGCAATCCAAACCACAACCATCGTAAAAGCTGCAACCCCCAATAGATTCTTAAAAATTGTTTCTGGTGCGAATTGTTCTGAAAGCAATCCAGGAATTGCACCAAACATAGTTACAGTAATGGCAACAATCGGTGTTCCAGAAGGAGTTAATTTAGAAAATATTTTTGGTAATTGATTTTTCGCCGAAAGCGACCACATCATACGTGAAGCAGCAAACAAACCAGAATTTGCAGCAGAAAGTAAAGCCGTAATAATTACAAAGCGGATAATATCTTCTGCATATGGAATACCAATATAGTTAAATACCGTCACAAAAGGACTATTACTTACTTCATTTGCACTAAGGCCTGCAAGCTGAAACGGCAGTAATGAACTAATCACCACAATTGTACCAACAAAGAAAATTAGTAACCGCCAAATAGCCGCATTGATTGCTTTAGGAACTGTCTGTGCTGGATTCTCAGCTTCCCCCGCCGCTACCCCAATTAATTCTGTGCCCGAAAAAGCAAAGTTAACAATAAGCATAGTGGCAAAAATTGGGAAGAGACCGTTTGGGAACCAACCGTGGGCAGTCAGGTTACTAAATAATGGCGCTGTTTCATGTCCGTGGTAAGGAATAAAACCAAAAATTGCCAGTAGACCCAAACCAATAAAACAGATGATTGTAATAACTTTAACGAGTGCCAACCAGAATTCAGATTCGGCAAATAATCGAGTTGAACTGATATTAAGGAAAAAAACTAAGGCACCAAAAAAAAGAGTCCAAGCCCATACCGAGGTAGATGGAAACCACTCCTGCACCAATAAAGCCGCTGCAGTAAACTCAGTCCCTAAAGTTGCAGTCCAAGTTAACCAATAGAGCCAAGTAATCATATAGCCCGTACCCGGACCAATATAACGACGTGCGTATTCACCAAAAGAACCTGATTCCGGCACATGAACCGCAAGTTCACCAAGGCATAACATCACGGTATAGGCAATTAAACCGCCCAAAAAATAAGAAATAATTGCGCCAATTGGGCCTGCTTGGGAAATTACATCACCAGACCCTAAAAAAAGACCTGTACCTATGGCACCGCCAAGGGAGATCATCACCAAATGTCGAGTACTCATTGCTCGTTTCAAAGGTGCAGAACTTCCATGTTGCGATGCATCATTATTCCGATAATTTAATGATTGCATATAAAAAACTGTAACGACAATTTAGTAAAAAATCATTTTAGGAGAAAAAAATAAATATGCAATTATCTTTGAATAGTGAACTTATTTTAACCAAGCTCTTCATGTAAAAATAAAATATATAGAAAAAACATTTAGTTATATTTTTTTATAGCTATATCTGTATTTTAATTAATCTCATATTATTTCGACAATTTATGTAATACAAAAACCCATTTATCTTTAAATATAGCATTTATATATATTACTGCTTATGCCTACTTTAAATACAGCAGATCACTATATAATAAACCTACTATTTATTTAAATAATGAGTTTTAAAATAATATACAAATAAGTTTATAAAAAAATATTTTTTAAGCAAAAAATAAAGCCCAAACCTAAAGGTCTGAGCTTTATTTAAACACTATAAAGTTTTAATAGCAGATGGTGGTCAACTGTTCTGTAGGTTGAATTGAACCTTCCGTAAATTCACACAGTCCTTGTTCATCACAAGATAAATTTAGTTGCTTATAGCTAATCGCTAAAGAATCCGAATATTTTTTGATTACAAACGGACTCACATCCGATGTTAAGGGCTCTTCACGCTTGAACAATTTAATAATCTTACGATCATTCATCGCTAACAAATAAATTTCATTATTTAATTCAATGTGCACTACACCAGTTTGCTCAGCCACAATTGGAACCAAATAAGATTTATTCGCCAGTAGAGTATCTACTGTATAACTTTCAAACTTTGAATTGATGAGGTTAAATACCAAAATTAAACCAAAGCTAGTCTGCAAGCCTTCTCTATAATTTGCATCTTCTTGAATTCGCTGCACTTTAATACCGAGCTTTTGAAAGTCCAACTGAGTTGCTTGATTTGTTTTTATCAGACTACGTGTAATAGCCTGTTTAAGGGGGTTATCAAAATAACGTTCATCTAACTGAAAATCATTTTGACGCAATATTTTTAACAACATTTCATCATGTTGGGTAAGAACATGCGCAAGTACATTACGGAAGTAAAACTTACTTTGTTTTTTGACCTTACGAACTTGCTGATAAAAATAGATTTCATTAAAATCATGTTCAATAAAATCATGTAATAAACTTGAACTAGCCAATACAGACAATGCTTCATGACCAGTAAATGGCAAATGAATCGTATGTAAGCTTGGTAACAGCTCTTTTATTTTTAAATAATGTTCGCGATCAATTGAAAAGTAAGGGTCATAAACAATAATGTATTCACGTGCTGCATCGACATCTTGCGGCTGAATCTGCATATCTTTATTTGCTATAGCATCAAAAAACTCAGCGTAGCGTCGGTCTTCAACATGCTCTGGATCAATTGAATATTGAGGCACAAATGCAATCACACGGTTCATATTCAATAAATTAGAATACTTGATTGCGGCATAGCCGCCCATTGAACCGCCATAACCCACAATATTTTTAAAGCCTTCTAGAATAGGCGAAATTGCTTGTGCCAGCTCAATCATGCTTGCTTGAGGAAACCATGATTTTTGTTTTGGCATAACCCCAATAACATTATATTGGTATTTAATTAGAGACTTTTCAGCATTGATAGATAAGCCACTCGCTCGGGTAATCAAATCGCCAAAAGAGAGAACTAATGTATTAGAATCGCCTGGTAAAAAAATGGCTCTAATGTGTTCGTCTTCAAAAATAATTTGCTTATCCATGCTCACACCGAAAGAAAATTTACTCCCACATACAACGTCAAAAATGAAACAAAATAGGTGTTTTGCCAATTTATGATTGCGGAGTATCTTATTTTATAGATGCCAGTCAGATTAAAAAGCGCAAAATATGACACAATCCTTACATCCTGCCGCTCAAAAAGGCTTCAGTTCAGCTGCTGAACTATATCAGCAAGTTAGACCCAATTATCCCGCAGAAATAGTAAGTTGGCTGCAAAATTGCCTACAAATACAGGAAAACTCTACTGTTATTGATCTTGGATCGGGTACTGGCAAATTCTTACCCTACTTAAAACAAACGCATGCAGATGTTATTGCAGTTGAGCCAATTGGCGAGATGTTACAGCAGCTTCAACAAGTTTATCCTGATATCAAAACATTACAGGCTTTTAGCCATTCAATTCCTGTAGAAGATCATAAAATTGATGCCATTATTTGTGCGCAATCTTTTCACTGGTTTGACAACCTTGATACCCTAACAGAAATGCATAGAGTATTAAAACCAGAAGGACATTTAGGGCTAGTTTGGAATCAACGAGACGAACGTACAGATTGGGTCAAGGCTTTAGCTGACTTCCTACTTCCACTTGAAGGTGACACACCTCGTTATCATAGTGAAAAGTGGAAACGCGTATTTGAACAACAAGATTTATTCGTATTTGATAGCCTACAAACATTCACACAGTCACAACACGGTTCTGTCGAACAAGTCGTAAGCAAACGTTTACTCTCTACGAGCTTTATTGCTGCAATGACTGAAAAAGATCAATTACAACTCAAAGCACAGTTTGAAAAAATTGTTTATGATTTTACGGGATTAGGTCCTCTAGATCAGATTGATTTTCCATATGTCACATATGCATATCACTTTCAGAAAAGTACGTTACCCGTTAAATAATTAGTGAATAGGTTTGGTTGAAAGTTATGAAGAAAACACCTCAAATCATATTAATGTCTTTGCTTTGCTCTAGCCTATTTCTGACTGCTTGTAAAAAAGCGGATGAGCCTGCTAAGACGGAGCAACCTTCTGCCACCTCAT
The DNA here is from genome assembly GCF_027855145.1 of Acinetobacter sp. AOR18_HL. Taxonomy (NCBI): domain Bacteria; kingdom Pseudomonadati; phylum Pseudomonadota; class Gammaproteobacteria; order Moraxellales; family Moraxellaceae; genus Acinetobacter; species Acinetobacter sp. AOR18_HL. The sequence goes on along the minus strand of NZ_JAKTIG010000012.1, from coordinate 37,503 downwards.
CTACCGATCAGGTTTTAGAAAAACTAAATGAAAGACCTGTTAAGACCTTCCCTGCCACTGCTGATGATGCACACGATATTGCGCTCTTAGAGGATTATGACCGCCGCTTTACAGAAATGAGTGACGAGATGGAAAGTGAATTAGCAAAAATGCATGAAGCTGGAACCCTCACTACAGAGTTTGAGCAACAGCGTACTCTCGATAATGTGCGCTCTTCTCTGACCATGTTAAAAGATTTAGATTTAAAAACTGAGCAAGGTCGTTACATTCAGGGTCTACTTTATCAATATTGGGAAAACCAAGAAAAACACTTGAGTGATAAGCAAGCCACTAAAGATGAACAGATCAATGATCTTGCCGACTATTTACAAGCACAAAATCAATTAAAATATTGGAAAGCATCGCAACAGAAATAAGCAATGTAGTGGTTATAAAAAAGCCTTCAAACTTATGAAGGCTTTTTTTCAAATTATATATTTTGCTTTTCAACCCAATGAATTGCCTGAACGCGGAATAACTCACATGCACCATCACCCGTATCCGTCGGCGTAAGTGAAGATTTCCAAACTAAATTTTTGTCCTTAATCTCGACAAGGTCACCTTTAAGATAGACCAGATCACCGCGTTTAACCTGTTTAATCTGCTCTGCAATTTTCGGGTTGGCAGGAATGATGTGCATGTTAGACACCATTTGCATTGCTTGCTCTGCTGGAACAGGTAATTTAGGAATTTTCCAGTTTAAATAACGGTCATATTGTTTCACTGAAATATGACGTGCGATTTCAGGCTGGGCAAATAATCCCCAACTTACTGCATAGTCGATAGGAGAAAATTTAGCTTGTTCATCATTTTGATAAACTTTTGAACCCAAGATTCTGAAATTGCCTTGAAAAGGTTGTAATACAGAAATAGATTGATCTTTTTCTATCGGGCTCAAACCATTGGCAATATTATATTCACTTGAGGTCGATGCAAATGTTGAACTCATGCCAAGCGCGGCGAGTAAGCCCATCATCAAACATTGTTTTTTCATCGTGTTACACCTCAAATATTGCTCGATCAAAGTGAATAGATCTTCGATTTATAATAGCTTTAAGCGATGAAAAAAATATCGAAATTTAGTAACAATACAGATCAATTTCGTCTATTTTTGTGCTGAATTAAACAGCTTGTTAATCTTCGAAATCTATTCTCAACGTTTCAAAACGAACCTTGCCTTGTTGAACAGCTTGAGCAATTGCCTGTTGACCCTTCGTAAGTCTAGCTCCACCACTTTTTACATCGAGCAAAATAATATTAATGTCTTCTGCCGTACCATCGCCATCGCGAAAATCGGTATATCCATCAAAAATAATATAGTCCACCGGATCGCCCATGAATTTTGCATCGCTTGGTAAATACTGAAATTCAGGCAAAACCGGAGCAAATTGTTCTGCCATTTTTCCTTTCAATACCGCACGACTTGTATTTACACTTCTCTTTTGTGCTTGAGTAAGCGCTTGTTGATGCTCTAGTTCAAGTTCAGCAATATATTGCTCATATTCAGCCTTAATTCGTCCATTACGTGTATTTGATAAAATAAGAGTAGTGATAATGATGCCAATTCCAGCACCAATAAGCATGGCAAGCCATACAGACATAAATTTTCCTTAAAAAGCACGAATTAAGATTACAGATCTAATCATATCTAAAATAACGAAACAGCTTAAACTTTTGTCAAATGTGGTCATCTCCTTCACATAAAAAGATGCTAAGGTATAAAACATAAACAAATGTGCTGCTGAAAATAATTGGATTTATGAAAACGATACTTATTGCAAATCAAAAGGGCGGATGCGGAAAAACCATGACGGCCATTACGTTGGCAACAGCATTGGCACAAAAAGGATATAAAGTAGCATTAGCAGATTCGGACAATCAAAAATCGGCTTTACAATGGTTAAAACAGCGCCCTGATACCGTTGCAACGATTCAAAGCCTAGACTGGCGTCATGAGAAATCAATTGGTGATGCACCCAAAAATCTGGACTATTTAATTATTGATGCGCCTGGTGCACTTTCAGGTGAGCATGCTGAACAACTTATTAGTGAAGCTCATGCCATTATTACTCCGCTTCAGCCTTCATTTTTTGACATAGACAGTACTCGTCGATTTTTGAAGCATTTACAAGATATTAAACGTATTCGCAAAGGCAAAGTACAGATTTTGCTTCTTGCTAACCGTGTAAAACCAAACAGTGCCAGCTCAAAAGATATTCAACAGTTCTTTGAAAAAATTGAACAGGAACCTGTTGCATGGATTGCTGAACGCACTGCCTATGGCAGCTTAGCAATGCAAGGTTTAAGCATTTTTGATAAACCGCAAAAAAACTTTATTAGTATCCAAAATCAATGGCAACCTGTTCTAAACAAGTTAATTGAAGATAAAGCTGAGTGGTTTTAAAAGAATTTTAGCCTTTGAAACTGGATGTATAAGGTTCTTTACATTACGGCCTTAAAATTTGCCTCAGGTTATTTTTCAGTTAATATGACTTTATTCTATGTAGAAAATTAGAGAAATATTGTTCGTGCATCCATACGCTCCTAATTTACAGCGCGTTTTATTGTTTGGGCTGTTTTTTATTTTGATTTTTTTAGGATTTAATATCCTGAAATATTTTATTGTTCCTGTACTTTGGGCTGCCATCATTGCATATATGACTTGGCCTATTTATTTAAGAATTCAGCGTTTTTTTGGAGAATCACGTAATACTTTAAACGCAACCCTAATGATTAGTCTGGTCATTTTGGTAGTTGGTATCCCCTTTACATGCGCGGTTTTTATTTTGCAGCATGAGGGACGTAACTTATATTTTGATTTACAACGTCAGGTTTTTTCGGGTCATTTAAGCGTTCCAGATTTTATTCGTGATCTTCCTTTTGTAGGAAAAGAGATTTCTCGTACACTCAATGAATTAAATAACGATCCTAACAGCACGATTCAAAATATCGCAGCTTGGGTACAAAGCCATTTAAGTTATGGCCGTGTGCTGCTTGGTGAAATTAGTAAAAATATTGTCAAACTTGGCTTTGCAGTATTTAGCCTATTTTTCTTCTATCGTGATGGTCAAATGATTTTATCTCAAGTGAGTAAAGCTTTAGAAATGGTCATTGGCCCTCGTATTCATCATTATCTCGATACAATTTCTGAAACAACTCGTGCAGTAGTCTATGGTGTCGGTTTAACTGCAATTGCTCAAGCCGTTTTAGCTGGATTAAGTTACTTCGTAGCAGGTGTACCAAACCCTATGGTACTCACTATTGTTACTTTCTTATTGGCTTTAATTCCATTTGGTACTCCAATTTCTTATTTAGGCGTTGGCTTATGGTTGTTCTCTCAGGGACAAACTATGGAGGCAATTGGTGTTGTGGTTTGGGGTGTGCTGATTGTCAGTAGCTCAGATAATGTGATTAGACCACTCGTCATTTCTGGTGCAACCAAAATTCCGTTCTTATTAATTATGTTTGGTGTATTAGGCGGTATTGCGAGTTTTGGCTTGGTTGGATTATTTATTGGTCCTGTAATTTTGGCTATTTTACTGGCAATTTGGCGTGAATGGTTACATGAGACAATTGAGCCTGAACCTATGCCCAAAACGACCATGATTTATGATTCTGAGAGTGAATCGTCTAATGATGAAAAGTGACATAGAGATTTAATTTAAAAATGTTTCTAGATACAAATTAACTATTTAAATTAACTTGTAGGTCAGACCTCTGTTTGTTTGAATCAAACAATCATATATATTTATAAGGACATCCAATCATGCAGATGTTTAATAAATTTGGCGCAGTTTGTGCGCTTACAGCCCTTTTTACCGTTGGCTGTAGTTCGGTAACTAAAACGGTATCTGACACAGCCCAAGCATTAACCTCAATGCACACTAAAAAAGTGGTCGACGTAAATGAAGTGACAGCTAACGGTATTGGAAAAAAAATAGGTACGATTAGCTTTCAAGATAGCGACAAAGGCTTAATTATTACCCCTGCTCTTGCTGATTTACCAAGTGGTACTCGTGGTTTCCATATTCATGAAAACGCTTCTTGTGCACCTGCTGTAAAAGATGGAAAACCTGGCGCTGCTTTAGCTGCCGGTAGCCACTATAACCCGAACCAAGCCCCTCATCATGGTACTCCAACGACTGGCCATTTAGGCGATCTACCTGTTTTAGTTGTCGATAATACAGGTGTTGCAACAACTGCCGTAATCGCACCTCGATTAAAACTTGCTGATATTCAGGGTCGAGCGATTATGATCCATGCGGGTGGTGACAATTATTCAGACTCACCTCAACCTCTGGGCGGTGGCGGAGCACGAATTGCATGTGGTGTGATTAAATAATTTATATATTTTTCAAATTGTGGGTATCTAAAAAGATATCCACAATTTTGTTAATTTATTGATCATTACAACTTGGTTTAAGTCTAATAAAATCTTAAAAAATGACTGACTTTTGTAGATAAAAAGAATAATATTTTTGAAGTAATAAAAATTTAAAGTTACATACTGCTTTCTCACGTATTCTCTAATTTAGAACAAAAGCCGTGAATTATCTGACCCAAATATTTAATAGCTTTAAGACAAACTCTATTTTAATTTATTGCCTGCAAATTCTGATTGTACTGACTGGCACAACTTTAGGTTTGCTGTGGCTGGGCTATAATCAACTTATTGTTCCCGTAACCTTAGGCGCAATTGCAGCAGCATTAACAGACTTTGATGATCGCTTAAGTATTCGATTACGCAATTTGGTCTATGTCTGCCTGCTCTTTTTTACAGTCAGTAGTATTCTTGGCTTTTTAGCTCCTTACAAAATTTTCTTTATTTTATATCTCTCTATCTCAAGCGCTTTTTTCATATTACTAGGCGCCTTAGGGCAACGTTATGCCACGATTTCTTTTGGTACTATTTTGCTCTCTATTTATAGTATGTTCGGTTTAGGCGAATATGCACATTGGTATCAACAACCTACTTATTTTGTTTATGGCGCTCTCTGGTACGGTTTAACTTCTATTTTATTTTTTATTATTAAACCGACACTTCCCTTACAAGATAAGCTCTCGCAAATTTTTAAAGAAATTTCTGTTCTACTACAAGCAAAAGCTCGTTTGTTTGATCCGGACAATAAAGAGAATGTTGAGCAGCTTTTATATGAATTATCTCTACAAAATACGCAAGTTGCTCAAAGCCTCAATCAAATACGCAGTTCTCTACTTACTCGGCTCAAAGCTTCCAGAGTCAGTAATAAAAGTATCTATTGGTTAAATCTATACTTTTTCGCACGGGACATTCATGAGCAAGCAACTTCAAATTACTTACATTACGAACATATTCAACAGAATTTTAGCCGTAGTGATCTTATTTTCCGTTTCCAAAAAAACCTGCGTCTACAAGCACAAGCATGCCAAGATTTAGCTCAATGTATTTTATATAACCAGCCATATCAGCCTTCGCAAGAAAGTCAGAAAGTATTAGGACATTTGGAAAGTTCTTTAAAAGATTGGATACAACAACATCCACAAAATTTTGAAGTTAAAAATTTAAAACTTATTTTTGATAATTTAAAAGGAATGCATGAACAGTTTGAACAACTGCAATATGCCCAACCTGTTCCTGAAAATAACACTCAAACAAGACAAGAACACTTAAATTTACTTGATGATGATATTCAAGGATTTTCAGATCTTATCTTAAAACTTCGGCAACAACTTACGCCACAGTCAGCGCTGTTTAGGCATGCCATACGAATTGCTGTGGTTTTCGCCGCAGGTTATGCCATTTCATTATTACCGTTTGCACAGCATGGCTACTGGATTTTACTGACCAGTTTGTTTGTCTGTCAGATTACTTATTTTGCGACTAAAAGCCGTCTTAAATTAAGAACGATTGGTACCCTACTCGGTGTTTTATTAGGAATACCAATTTTATATTTTGTACCGAGTATTGAAGGCCAGCTCATCATTACAATTATTTGTGGAGTTTGCTTTTTTTACTTACGTCAAAAGAAATATGCTTTGGCTACGCTCATGGCTACCCTTATGGTGCTATTAATTTTCAACTTAAAAGGCGCTGGCTACAGTATTATTTTGCCTCGACTGATAGATACCTTATTAGGCTGCTTTATTGCATGGCTTGCCGTAAACTTTATTTGGCCCGACTGGAACTTTCGAAACATCCCCAATAATATTAATAAAAGCAGCAAAGCGACCTTAGATTATTTCAATGTGATTGTTGAGCAATATCAATATGGCAAAAATCAGGATATAGAGTACCGTCGAATTCGTCGTGCTGCGCATAACGCTCAGATTGAGCTATCCAACATGATTTCAAGCCTAAGTGCTGAACCCAACCCGAACCCTCAACTCATCCATTATGCTTTTCGTTATTTGGTTTATAGCCACAGCCAACTGAGTTACGTAGCAGCGTTAGGAAGCCAACGACAAAAAATTGATGATCAACAGGTATTACAACTCTTACTGGATTGTCAGCAAATTCTTAAACAGAGCTTATTTGATCCGGCTTATATTGATTTCAATTTCCTTGAGCAGACTTTAGCGCAAATTCAAAGCCTAACTACTTATGAGCACTTTTCAGAAAATTACACACTCGTGTTAAAACAAATCAGTTTATTGCTAGAAACTTTGCCAGAACTATTAACACTTAAAGACAAACTTTTAGAACAAGAGATTAAGTAGAATAAAAAAATACCGGAATATCAATTCCGGTATTTTTTATTTAATTGTTGCCTTGTTGCAGTCTTTCTTGCATTTCCTGCTTCAAAGCACTTCGCGGTTGGCTAAACCAAAGAGCAATAAAGGTAAAGGCAGACAATGCAAAAGCCCATAAATGAAATTGTGTATAGAGATAACGTACAAGCTCAATCATTGCAAAGAAGCTCATCATCAGTAACATTGAAACTGCCGCTGCAACTGTTCCTTTTGATACCTCAGATGACATGAGTGCAAAGCGATATAAGACTGAAAAGCTAATTCCCTCACCAAAACAGATGAGCGTCATGCCTGTAAGCAAACATGGTATGAGATAGGTTTGCCACACTACACCTAATATTAAAATGAGTGTACCAGTGAGCATAATCGGCAAACCCATCATGACGGTTTTACCCAAAGGCAAACGGTCAATAATTTTGATTAAGACAATGTTGCCTACAATCAAACCCAAAAATACGGGAAATTGAGCTAAGCCATATTGCACACTAGTGAGCTTTAACTCATCTACTAAAATGATTGGAGACAAAGCAATCCATAGCATTAAAGGCATACCCACTAAAGGTAACGCAAGGCTTAAACCTAAAAACCGGTGGTTGGTAAACACCTTTTTAAAATCATCAAAAAGATAACTAAAAGGTTGCTTGGTTACACTGACTTGCTGGCTCGGCATCTGTTTTTTCAACCCGATCCAACTTAGTAATGCCAATACAGCGATGGCGACAAAGCCCCAGTGCCAAGACACATAATCAATTAAGAAAGCGCCAAGTACAGGTCCTAGCAAGGGTGCAAGTAATGAGATATTTGCCATGAGTGCCATGACTTTAATCGCATCACGTTCAGCAAAACTTTCTTGAATGGCCGCATAACCAACGGCTGAAATTACAGTTAAACCAATACCCTGTAAAAATCTTAATGCTAGAAATTGCTCCATTTGCCTCGTAAATAAAATTAAAAAACAGCATAGAGCAAAGAATAAAACTCCAGCTAATAGTACTTTTTTACGTCCGAGACGGTCCGACAAAGGACCAAGTAACCATGCGACAGATGCGCCACCTAATAAATAAAATGACATCGAAGATGGTGCCCAAGTTGCACTTACACCAAAATCTTCAGTAATTGCCAACATGGCTGGCTGAATCAGGTCATTACCAATATAAACCGCAAATTCAAATAGCACTAAGGCCAAAGGAAACATCAACGTTGTACGGTTCAACGTTGTCGTTTGAATATTTTTCATGAGTTATACACTTCAAAATAGCGGCCATATGTCTGTACGACTACCTATAAAATAAGATGTAGTCATGACGATGACATGTATGGTCAATCAATCTTTAGTTAAGTTGTTATATGCCGTGAGAGTGCATGTTTAGAGTGTGAAACACCGTATTCACAAGGTGTCTAAAACGAGAAAAAATATATGACGTGAGATTCGGTAATTTTTACCAATTGGCACAATTGCCGAGCGCAACAATAGCACTTTTTAAATTGATCAGCAATCATGCAATTTCAAGAAGCTTAAATTTCAGTTTTTTTGCACAAAAAGGCATGCAAATTATGCTTGTGCACAAACTCAAAGTTATCCACATATTAGATAAAAAATTAAGCATCATGGGCAAGGATTAACTTGAAAGTCTGTAATTTCCTCTCCTTTTGTACATTGATAGCTTTGCTTTTTATTCACAATTTTCCAGATTTGCTGATCTCGTTTTAATAAATATTCAGTACGTGTTTTCGACACCGCATCTGGACTAGGTTCTGTTTGCAAAATAGTAACTTGAGCATTGGAAGGATCATCCGAAGCATTCATTTGCTGTGAAATATCTAAATTGCTTGCATCATTTAAAAGATCTGGTTGATCGAGTAATACAGCCTGTATAGGACTATCAGCAAGTTGAGCAGAAGAATTTTGAGGTGGAGCACAAGCTGTTAATATGCTTAAGCTGAAAATAATCAACAAACCATTCTTTTTCATCACTCTTCCCCTCTATTTACTCAAAATTAATGCTAAAGATAATAGGCCACTTTTTCCTTTTGAGCTTTGTAAATAGGCATAAATTTATTGATATTAATGAGATAGATTAATTTTAAATAGAAATCCAATAATAATTATTGATTTTTTATCAACAATATTTTTCCTATTCATGCATTTTTCTACAACAGTAAATCTCATAGAGTATGCGTCAAATACAGGAATTTAATGAGAGCAACCTCCATGAGTAAGATTTTAGTGATTAATGGTGCTAAACAATTTGCCCACTCAAACGGTGAATTAAATGACACATTAACCACCCTTGCAACGACACATCTCACGGAACTCGGCCACGAAGTTCAAGTCACCCGTGCAGACAGCAATTATGATGCTGAAAGTGAAGTTGAAAAATACTTATGGGCAGATGTTGTTATTTATCAAATGCCAGGCTGGTGGATGGGCGCACCTTGGACAGTCAAAAAGTACATTGATGATGTCTTTACCACTGGTCATGGTTCACTTTATGCAAGTGATGGGCGTAGCCGTTCTGATGCCTCAAAAAAATATGGTTCAGGTGGTTTAATTCATGACAAAAAATATATGCTGTCATTGACTTGGAATGCTCCAATGGAAGCATTTGAAGATACAGATCAATTCTTCCACGGCGTAGGTGTAGATGGCGTTTATTTACCATTTCATAAAGCCAATCAGTTCTTAGGCATGAGCACCCTTCCGACATTTATTGTAAACGACGTGATTAAAATGCCTGACGTTGATAGTTATGTTGAAGAATATAAAGCACACTTAAATACTGTATTTGCGGCAGCCTAATAAGGAGAAATCCATGCTAACCATTATTGCGGAAATTCGTACTAAATCGGGTGGACAGCATCGCCAGAACGTATTGGATGCCTTTCAAAAAATCATTCCAACTGTTTTAGCAGAAGATGGTTGTCATGGTTATGAACCTTTAGTTGATCACAAATCAAATGCTAACTTCCAAACTCACGAGCCTGACATGATTGTCATGCTAGAAAAATGGCAAAGTGTTGCTCATCTTGAAGCTCATTTAGCGACGCCTCATATGCAAGCGCATCATGAAGCAGTCAAAGATGATGTCGTTGACGTCAAAATTAAAATTTTAGAAAGCGGCGTATAATTTAGGTCATTAAAAAAGACGATATATTTATCGTCTTTTTTATTTTTAAGAGCAAAGCTGTGTCTGAAAGCCTCGAGAGCCTTTCCCTCTCGCGCATTGATAGCTCTTTTGCTTATTTTGCAATTGCCACTTTTCATCAACCAGCTTAAATGAATATTCTGTTCGGATTGCAGAAACAGAATCATCCATTAAACCTGTTTGGATAACGGTAATACGGGAAACTGTTGGAGATTCTACTCGGTTAAATACTTGCTGAACTGAGGTATTATTGTGCTCTTTTACGATCTCAGGTTGAGCTTTAAGTACTTGTTGCATCGGGGTTTCAGAACCCACAAAAGGGATTAATTTACTGGTCGTCGCACACCCAGTGAAAAGTCCAGCACAGAGCGCTGAAATTAAAAACAAACGTTGCATTTTTATCACCAAAACAAAAGCCATAGCTTTATGATGCTATGGCTTTGTCGGTTACTCTGTAGAAACTATGTAGTCCTACAAAATAGATCTAAATTAAAGATCGAATAATTTACCTGGGTTCATTAAACCATTCGGGTCAAATACTTTCTTCAAAGCTTTCATATATTCAATTTCTTCAGGCGAACGTGAATATTCCAAATATGGCTTTTTCGTCATACCTACACCATGCTCGGCAGAGATTGAACCGTCGTATTTTTTAACGGTATCAAACACATATTTATTTACCACCTGACATTTCGCAAAGAACTCATCTTTGGTTAAGTTTTCAGGTTTTAAAATATTTAAGTGCAAGTTACCGTCACCAATATGGCCGAACCAGCAAATTTCAAAATCTGGATAGTTTTCTTGAACAATCGCATCAATTTCACGAATAAATGCAGGTACGTGAGTAATTAATACTGAAATATCGTTTTTGTATGGAATAAATGGCGCGATTGATTCAGAGATATCTTCGCGTAAACGCCATAAGCTTTCTACTTGGTCAAGGCTCTGGCTCATTACGCCATCAAGTACCCAACCCTGCTCCATACAATGCTCGAAAATTTCCATTGCTTTATCGAGAATCGGCTCATATGGAGCTTCAAACTCAAGTAATACATAGAACGGGCATTGAGTTTCAAATGGGCGTTGTACATGTCCATGATCTAAAACTTTTTGCATTGCAAGTTCACCAAAGAACTCAAATGCAGTTAAGTCGATGTCTTTTTGGAAGGCATGTAATACAGGCATTACTGCATCAAAATCAGGAACACCTAAAACTAAAACTTGTAAGTTTTGTGGTTGACGCTCAAGTTTAATTTCTGCTTCGGTCACTAAACCTAATGTGCCTTCACCGCCAATAAACAAATGCTGTAATGCATAACCAGTTGCATTTTTAACCATGCCTTTGTTTAAACGCAGGATGTCACCTTTACCAGTCACTACAGTTAAACCAAGTACCCAGTTACGTGTCATGCCATATTTAATAACTTTAATACCACCAGCATTGGTACCAATATTACCGCCAATCTGACTAGAACCCGCTGAAGCAAAGTCCACTGGATAATACATGCCTTGTTCTTCTGCATAATTCTGCAATTGCTCAGTCACAACACCAGCTTGCACTCGAACCATACGATCTGCCGGGAAGAACTCAAGAATTTGGTTCATTTTGTCCATGCTAATGACAATTTCACCATTGGTTGCTACCGCACCAGCAGAGAGACCAGTACGACCACCTGACGGTGTAATCGCAACATTAAACTGGTTCGCAAGCTTTACAACTGCCTGAACTTGTTCAGTCGTTGACGGAAAAACGATGACCGATGGGTTCGGATTAAAATGCTTGGTATGATCTTTACCCCAGTTTTCGAGACTATCAGCATCAGTTTTAATACGGTTTTCACCGACAATTGCTGTTAATTGGGTGAGTAACTCAGGTGTTAAAGCGACTGGAGCATTCATCGTTTGCAGACCTAGCAAGAAGTAAACTGTGGTGGGACTATGACCTCATAATTCTCAAGGTTCTCACCTGAGCAAAGCCATAATGTTCAAGGAACTCCTATATTCTACATGTATCCGCGCAAGCGATAAAGTTCAGAATAGAGATACTGTCACTACAAAACATGTTTAACGTAAATAAATACTTTCTATAGGGCTTTCAGAGAAAAATCGCATTTAAATAACAACCAAAGCATATTTTAAAATGCTGGACAAGCCATAAACAGAAGTGATTAGACATAGATAAAATTGCCATAAGGCGATGGTATAAACGAAATATCTATAGCACCGCCCATTATGTTATTATACCGCCACCAAATTTGGCCTTTGTAGCGGAGCCGTAATGAGCCAACATCTTTCACTACCTAAAGATAAAATCCGTTTCCTTTTGTTAGAAGGCGTTCACCAAAACGCAGTCGATACTTTAAACGCTGCGGGTTACACCAATATTGACTATCGTAAAACTGCTCTTGAAGGCGAAGCGCTTAAAGAAGCAATTAAAGATGCTCACTTTATTGGTATTCGTTCGCGTACCCAATTGACTGAAGAAGTTTTCGAAGCTGCAAATAAATTGATCGCAGTAGGTTGTTTCTGTATCGGAACAAACCAAGTTGATCTTAAAGCAGCAATGGCACGTGGTATTCCTGTATTCAACGCACCGTATTCAAATACGCGTTCGGTTGCAGAGCTTGTACTTGCTGAAACGATTCTTCTTCTTCGCCGTGTTCCTGAAAAATCGGCGGCTTGTCATCGTGGTGGTTGGGACAAGTCTGCTGTCGGTTCTTTTGAAACTCGTGGCAAAACTTTAGGTATTGTGGGTTACGGTTCCATCGGTTCTCAACTTTCAGTTCTTGCTGAAAGCATGGGTATGCATGTTATTTATTATGATGCAGTAACCAAATTACCAATGGGTAATGCTCGCCAAGTTGGTTCTTTAGATGAACTTTTAGCAACTGCAGATGTTGTAACGTTACATGTGCCAGATGTTCCGTCTACACGTAACTTCTTCACTAAAGAACAATTTGCGAAAATGAAAGAAGGCGCGATCTTCTTAAATGCTGCACGTGGTACATGTGTAGTGATTGAAGATTTAGCTGATGCAATCAAGTCTGGTCATATTGCTGGTGCAGCGGTTGACGTGTTCCCGAAAGAACCTAAAGCAAATGGTGAAGAATTCCAATCTCCACTTCGCGGCCTAGACAACGTGATTTTAACTCCTCACGTTGGTGGTTCAACCATGGAAGCGCAAGCAAACATCGGTTTAGAAGTTGCAGAGAAATTTGTTGCTTACTCTGACAAAGGTATGACACTTTCTGCGGTGAACTTCCCGGAAATCGCGTTACCATTGACAGCTGGCCAACACCGTTTATTGCACATCCACAAAAACGTGCCAGGTGTATTGTCTAAAATCAACAACTTGTTTGCTGAACAAGGCATCAACATTTCTGGTCAGTCACTTATGACTAAAGGTGACATCGGTTACCTCGTAATGGATGTTGACGCTTCTGCTTCTCAAGAAGCTTTAGATATGTTACATGAAGTTGAAGGTACAATTCGCGTGCGCGTATTGTTCTAATACGGACTGTAAATTCAAAAGCCACAGCATTGTCTGTGGCTTTTTTATGGGTATTTACATTATCATGTGAAAAGTATACCAATTGATCAAATAATAAAATGTCCACTTTAAACCAGAAATCTCAGCTACATGCTTTGGGTTTTCTTATTCTTGCCATGTTAAGCGTTCAAAGTAGCGCATCTTTAGCTAAAATTTTGTTTCAGAACTTCCCTGTACTGACTGTTTCTGCAATGCGCCTATGTTTAGGTGCAATTATTCTTGCGATTATTTTTCAAATTTGGCGAATTAATTTTAATCAGGTCCGCTGGAAAGCAATCTTAGCTTATGGATTTGCGCTTGCAGGCATGAACGCCTTATTTTATCTGTCGATCGAACGCTTACCCATTGGAATTGCGGTTGCTTTTGAATTTATTGGCCCTTTAAGTGTGGCGTTATATCACGCACGGCAAAAATATGATTTTGTTTGGGTCAGCTTTGCAATTATTGGGCTGATTTTACTTTTCCCTTTCAATCAGGCTCATAGCTTAGATTGGATCGGCGTTTTATTTGCAATTAGTGCAGGGTCTTGTTGGGCGCTTTATATTATTGCCGGCCAGAAACCTTCTGGTATTTCAGGTAATCATACGGTGTGTTTAGGAATGAGTGTAGGTGCATGCATCTTATTACCCATTACCTTTTTTTCAGGCTCAATTGCACAAGTTATAGAACTTCCCTATCTTTTTTATTTTATTGGTTTGGCTATTTTAGCCAGTGCTCTCCCATTCTCTTTAGAAATGTTAGCACTGCGCAATTTGACACCTTTAAGCTTTGGAACATTGATGAGCCTAGAGCCCGCAGTTGCAGCACTTTCCGGATTTATCTTCTTGGGTGAATATCTTTTATGGAATCAATGGCTAGCACTTGCAACTATTATCACTGCTTCCGTTGGTTGTACCGTAACCACCCAAAAAGCTCGTCAAGAACGTGAAAAAGCAGCAAGTTAATTTAATGAAATCTGCCAGCTAAAACATAGTATTCGTTATAATTGTCCACCATTATTTTTAGACATCAGATGAAGCGCTAGAGTATTTTCCATGCAAAATCTTCCAATTATTGCTGTGCTGTATATGATTTTGTCGATGGTTTCGTATCAAATCAGCGCTTCATTTGCCAAACAGCTCATTGCAACATTAGACCCTCTCACCGTTACAATTTTAAGGCTGAGCTTTGCAACGGTTATTGTCGCAATTATGTTCCGATCTTGGAAAATCTGGTCACGCTTACCCTATTTAAAATGGCGTGATTTATTGATGTACTGCGCATCTTTAGGCTTAATGAATATCCTATTTTATACCTCACTTGGAAAATTACCCCAAGGTATTGCTGTTGGATTAGAGTTTATTGGTCCATTAGGCCTTGCGCTTCTTTCTATTAAACAAAAGAGTGACTACATTTGGGTAGCACTAGCCATGTTAGGCATTGCACTCATGGTACCTTGGCAAAACCCTATTCAACACCATTTCTCGTATGTAGGTGCAGCATGTGCGCTAGGTGCCGGTCTTTGCTGGGCCTTCTATATCTATTTCGGTCATAAAGTTGTCACCCAAAATATCGGGATGCACGCCTTAACGATTGGGATCGGTGTATCTGCACTTGCCTTATTGCCAATTGGAGTCTGGCACAATGCTCCTGCATTACTTGAAACACAGTACTGGGGTAAAGCCTTACTTATTGCGGTGTTAGCGACTGCAATTCCATATGCACTCGATTTAATGGCTCTCAAACAACTCAATAAATTAACTTACGGGACTCTAACGAGTTTAGCACCAGCATTGGCAGCATTAACGGGTTTCTTATTGCTTCACGAAGAAATCAGCATGCTGCAATGGGTGGCTTTGGCTTGCGTAATGCTGGCCTCTATTGGTGTTACTTTAAGAAGTACTAAAAAAGCTGTATAGGTTTACTCTACTGCTGCTTTTTATACTTTTTATATTCCTTTAAATATTTATTGCCGAGTGTCTCTTTTTCGCTGTCTTTAAGAATTTTTCCAGCTTGCTGAAAAAACTTATGCTCTTCTTCTTTTAAATGATGATGGACTTTTTCACTCAACTGTTTGGCGGTTGCTAACCAGCTTGGGCTACTCATATCGGTTTTTTCGAGCTGCTCAACCAACTCATCCATTTCGTGATGCTCAGATAAAGCATGTCTCGTAATATCTAAACCGACATCGTCAAACATTAAAGGAATATAGAGGTAACGGTCTTCGGCAACTGAATGGGCATAAAGTTCATTTTTTAATGCATCAAATAATTCTTTTCTTTCTTCAGTTAAACCATGTGTCTGAATAAGTTGTTCAGAAAGGTTACGTTGATTTTCATGGCTTTCTCTTAATGCTTCGAAAATATTCATTCTCTTCCTCATTTTTTAGCTAAAAAATCTTTTTTATTTCAAGGTTTATCATACGTTGAAATTTATAATGTTTAAGTAGCTTAAAATGAGACTATTTTTTACACAGTTTTCTTTCTAGTAAACTTCTGTAATGATTTTTATATTTCTAATTTCAAATGATACAAAAAAGTATGAACTGCATTTTAGGGACAGCTCATACTTGCAATCTTATTTAACCCGTAACAAACATTTGATAGCCCAAACGGCAAATCAGAATACTCACCAAGATTAAAAAGATAATTCGTACAAAACCACTACCGTATTTAAGTGCAGTACGTACCCCAACAATAGAACCTAGCACGTTAGCCGCTGCCATCATTAAACCAATATGTAAAATAGCGTGACCAGTCGGGATGAGAAAACTCAGCGCAGCTAAGTTAGTCATAAAATTACCAATTTTTGACAAAGCTGAAGCATGCAAGAAATCAACTTGTAAAAAACGGATAAAGAAGAAAATAAAGAAACTACCAGTACCCGGCCCAAAAATACCGTCGTAGAAACCAATGGCCAAACTACCAATACCAGCTAAAATTAACATTTTCGTGGTAATTTTTTGCTCGGTATGAACTTGACCGAAGTTCTTTTTAACTAGGGTATAAATCGCAATCACAATCAACATCACGAAAACGAAAGGACGCAATACCGATTGAGGAATAAGTGACAAACATGCCGCGCCGGCAAAAGAACTAATCAAGGCACAAATGGCAATAACGGCTAAAAGCTTCCATTGCAATTTTACTTTTTTAGCAAATGTATAAGCCGCCGATGCCGTACCAAAAATGGATGAGACTTTATTGGTACCAATCACCGTAGCAGTCGACATGTTAGGAAAAGTACTCATGATCCCCGGAATCTGGATAAGTCCACCGCCGCCTACAGCAGCATCAATTGCTCCTGCAGTAAACGCAAAAAAGATCAAACTAAGGATAACGTCCCATTCCATGCCCATGCTCTATACTCTACATCTACTACAAATTTAAGATACGCTTAGGTACCAACCGTTTTTTATCGGTAATCTCGGCTAAGCCTAAACAGCGCTCACCCGAAAACACCAAAACTTCTGCTTCTGCAGAATGTTCAATATTGCTTTCTAAACCGTTGCAAAAATATTTTTCACGCCCTTCTGGAACCTGAATTTTTAAGAAATGGTCAACTGGTGCATAAACTGGAAGTAGCAAAGCTTCTCTTTGCTCTTCTGTTAAACTTTCCAGATATTCAATGGTATAGCTCGGTATAAGCTCAAAATGTCCTGTTTGAGTCCGGTTCAGCATCGTTAAATGCCCACCACAACCGAGTGCTTCACCAATATCTTCACCTAATACACGGATGTATGTACCTTTAGAACAGGTTACATCCAGAGTGATACTATTTTCGGTAAATTCAATAAGCTCTAAAGCATAAATCGTGACTGGACGCGCTTCTCGCTCAATCTCAATACCTTTTCGGGCAAGCTCATATAAGGGTCTGCCTTCTTTTTTTAATGCCGAGTACATGGGTGGAACTTGTTGAATATCGCCCCTAAACTTTTCTAAAGTTTGCTCAATAAGCTCTTCGCTAAGAACCGGGATAGGACGTTCTTGTAAAATATCGCCTTCAACATCACCTGTTGTTGTAGTTTGACCTAATCGAACAGTAGTTTGATAACGCTTTGTTGAGTCCAGCAAGTAATGTGAGAATTTAGTGGCCTCTCCCAAACAAATCGGGAGCAAACCTGTCGCCAAGGGGTCTAACGCTCCAGTATGGCCTGCTTTTTGAGCGCGATATAACCAACGCACTTTTTGCAAAGCCGCATTTGAACTTAAGCCTAATGGTTTATTTAATAGAAATACACCACTGATATGGCGACGAGAAATTTTTTGATTTTTTGTCGTCATTTTTACTGGAACACAAAGCTAGAAAAAAGTGCCGACATGTTAGCAAATTCGGCAAGATATTTTCACAATATTTAGGTGCCTTTTCACTTATTTTATGGCACATTAATGATCGAGTAAAAAAACAACAAATTAAAACTTAAGGAAGATATCTTTATGCAAGGGATGCAGAAGAAGGTATTGTGGTGCGTGCTCGGATTTTTTATTTTGAGCCTCATTGCATGTGTATATTGGTTAAGTCCTGATTCAAAAAACACATCACCCCAAGTCAGTGAAAAGACAGCTCAAAACTTAGCATCAGCTCCACCCACAAATAACTCAAAGCTAAATGCAGATGCTTACCATAGTAAAAGTCAGCAAGATACTGAAGTTAACTGTCAGTTAAAAATTGATAGTTCTCAACATTTGGTCATTAACAGTCAAACACGTGACTGCTTTGAATATTTTATTACCCAATATGGAGAAAATGATTTAGAGCAAATTAAAAATCACTTTGGACAATTTATTCAGGGAAAATATTTAGAGCCAGCTCGCTCACAGATTCTGGATTTATGGGGTCGCTACTTAAAATATCGTGAACAGCTTGCTCAAATCCAAACGCCCTCGTCAAAACAACAAGATAAAAATTACTTTCAAAAAATCTTTAATTCAATTCAAGATCTAAGAAAACGTTTCTTTTCGGCCGCTGAAATTGATGGGCTCTTCTCAACTGAAGATATCTATCAGAACTACACGCTAGATCGCATGCAAATACTTGAGGACTCATCTTTAAGCGAAATTGAAAAAGCACAAAAACTTAAAGAACGCTTTGAACAACTACCAGAAGACTGGCAACAAAACCTACAAGAGCTCTCTAAACTTGATGATTTACATACGCTGACTAAACAAATTAAAGCTCGTCATGGTTCTGCAGAAGAACTTAGACAAATGCGTACAGCACTTGTTGGAGCCGAGGCGACTCAACGATTAGAAACTTTAGATACACAGCGTAGTGCTTGGCAGCAAAGGGTCACAAGTTACTTGAGTGGACGAGATGAAATTATTAAAAGCAATATGAGCGATAGTGCTAAAAACCAAGCCATACAACAATTACGCCAACAACAATTTAACTCATCACAAGAACAATTAAGACTTCGAACTTTTGAAACGGTCCATGATCAGGGAGGTGAACTGCCATTTAATTATTAAGCCTTTTCTTTTAGGAACTGGCTAAACAAGCAATAGCAGTAAGAAGCTGCTTTTCATACAAAATAAAAATAGTGAGTAAAAAATGAAAAGGAAGTTAACGTTTTTTTGCGCTGCAATGCTCTCAGGACTGAGTATTTCGGCGGCCCATGCCACAAATGCTGAACAAGTTAAAAGCTCGTTCGTCTATTCATCTTATGCACAAACCAAATATCCACTGGTTTTTAACCACGGTATGGCGGGTTTTAACCGAGTTGGGACAGATACACTTGGTCTCGATTACTGGTACCAAATCCTTCCGGATCTTGCTCGTAATGGAGGAAATGTCTGGGCAACCAGAGTGTCACCTTTTAACTCAACAGAAGTGCGTGGTGAACAACTTGCCCAGCAAGTAGAAGAGATTATTGCCATTACTGGTAAGCCTAAAGTCAACTTGATCGGTCATAGCCATGGGGGCCCAACAATTCGCTATGTGGCCGGTATCATGCCAGAGAAAGTTGCCTCACTCACCACGATAGGTGCACCTCATAAAGGATCACCAATGGCAGATCTGATCCTGAACGTTGAGGGTACTCCTCTGTCTGGACTGGCAACGTTAGTAAACTGGTTTTCAGCAGCCATTACTTGGGCAGGAGGCCTAGACCCAACAAGCTATCCGCACGACTCTTTAGCAGGTGCTCATAGCTTATCAACTCAAGGTTCAGCTCAATTTAATGCTCAATTCCCTATGGGTGTACCAACTACTTCTTGTGGTGAAGGGACATACCAAGAGAAAGGTATTTATATGTATTCTTTCTCGGGGAATAAAGCGCTGACCAACCCATTAGATCCATTTGATATTGCGCTTACAGGCAGTAGTTTAGTAGTCGATCCATTTGGTGATAATGATGGACTTGTTTCCCGATGCAGTGCCAAATTTGGTAAAACAATTCGTGATGATTACAACTGGAATCATTTAGATGAAGTGAACCAAGTGCTTGGTATACGTTCTATTTTTGCTTCCGATCCTGTATCAGTTTATCGTCAACACGCAAACCGTTTGAAGCTTCAAGGACTATAGTTTTTAAACAAAAAAATGCGCCAAAAGGCGCATTTTTTTACTCGCTATAAGCTTACGCTTTACGAGCTGGTAATTTTTCACGAATACGTGCAGCTTTACCAGACAAGTCACGAAGGTAGTAAAGTTTAGCACGACGAACGTCACCACGACGTTTCACTTCGATTTTAGCAACAACTGGTGAGTGAGTTTGGAATACACGCTCAACACCAACACCGCTAGAAATTTTACGTACTGTGAACGCAGAGTTCAAACCACGGTTTTTCTTAGCAATTACAACACCTTCAAATGCTTGAAGACGTTCACGATCACCCTCTTTTACTTTTACTTGAACGATGACAGTGTCACCAGGAGCAAAAGCAGGGATATCAGATTTTAACTGTGCATTTTCAACAGCTTGAACTAAAGGATGTTTACCACTCATTGTGGGAATCTCCAATATGTGCGGAGTCAGAAGAGGTCTGAATTTCCGCTGGGGATAGAGGCTAAAGCGCATATCAACCCGTTTATCTTTCCCTTTACGACAATATGTCTATAAAGAGCCTTTAAATTTACATAAAACTATTCAATAAATAGAATTATGCTTTAACTCGAAGCATTGCTTCTCGTCTTGTTGCAGAACTTGCGTTCTTGAGAATAACAATTAAGAGTTACCGTTATTCACTTGCGTATCTTTTAGCCATTTTTTTTGCTGCTTAGTCAACTCAACCTTTTCGACCAACTCAGGTCGACGCTCTAGAGTTCTTTGATATCGCTGCAAAAAACGCCATTTTTCAATATTACCATGATGTCCAGATTTTAATACCTCTGGCACATCCAGCCCTTCAAAATGGTCAGGCTTTGTATATTGTGGACAATCTAAAAGACCGTCAACAAAAGAATCTTGTACTGCTGATTGTTCATCTGACATTACATTCGGCAAACGGCGAATAATACTGTCAAGTAACACCATAGCGGGCAGTTCACCACCAGATAGAACATAATCACCAATTGACCATTCTTGATCAACATAATGCTGGATCAAACGTTCATCGACTCCTTCATAACGTCCACACAGTACAATTAAGCCGTCATAATCAACAAACTGCTGTACTGCCTGTTCATTTAAGGTTTTGCCTTGTGGGGACATATACACCACAGGAACATGAACATGTCCTGCTTGTGAGGCAAGCTGTTTGGCATGTGCAATTGCTTTCGCCAAAGGCTCAGCCATCATCACCATACCTGGGCCGCCACCAAATGGACGTTCATCCACTCTTCTGTAGTTTCCCTCAGCAAAATCACGAGGATTAATACAAGTGACTTGTACAATATCTCGCTTTGCCGCACGTCCGCTGATGCCGTAGGCTGTAATCGCTTCAAACATTTCAGGAAAAAGCGTAATGACTGCAAAAAACATCACAGACTCCTCTATTTTCCTGCTGTATTAATCCTAAAAGGATTAATAATCTACGCCCCAATTGACGTAAATACGACCAGCTTCAAGATCAACACGTTGTACTACATCTTTATGCCAAGGAATCATGCGCTCTTCTGAATCAATGCTGTCTGGGGTAGCATGCACCACCATCACATCATTAGCTCCAGTTTCAAACAACTCATGAATTTTCCCTAAGTTTACTTCCTGTTCTTCTTCATCAAGACCTAACACAGTTAAGCCCTTTAAATCTGACCAGTAGTATTCATCTACATCTGCTTTTGGCAGTTGAGACTTAGCAATCCAGATATTAGCGCCAACCAAGCTTTCCGCCCCAGTGCGATCACTCACACCTTTCAACGCAACAACTAGGCCTTTGCCATGTGGTTTCCAACGTTTTACATCTATTGTTTGCCAACCGGCCTTGGTCTCAATGTACCAAGGCAGGTAGTCAAACATGTTGCTCATAGGTTCTGTATTTGAATACACCCAGAGCCACCCATTCAATCCATAAGCTGAACGTAACTGTCCAATCTGAATACGATCTTCGGGAACATTCTGTGTTGATGTCATGGGCTACCTACTACAAAAATTATGCAGTAGCTTTTTTAGCTTGAGCAGCTAAAGAAGCAACACGTTCAGAAGGTTGAGCACCTTGAGAAACCCAGTGAGCAAAACGGTCTGCATCTAAACGAAGTTTTTCTGCTTGACCTTGTGCAGTCGGGTTAAAGAAACCGATACGCTCGATGAAACGACCATCACGTGCATTGCGGCTGTCAGTCACAACGATTTGATAGAATGGACGTTTTTTTGCGCCGCCACGTGCTAAACGAATAACAACCATGATAAAAGCCTTATAATTCTTACGGATTATCCCTGCGCCGACCATCGGCAACACTTCAAACCCCTTTCATAGAGGGCGACATTCTACGTGATTTTCGCCCTGAAAGAAAGATTATTTTTTGAGTTATCCGCAGTTTTGAATTTAAAATTACTGTAGCCAATTTGATGTGGCAGATAACGCACAATCAGTTGCACCTTTTGCCCAAAATTTTTGCCCTTGATCATTAAGACAAATGATCCCATCACCAGCTTGAGAACTAGTAGCAATAGGTGTAGCAGTTAACACCCAACTTGAATCAGTTATGCTAGCGAAAGCTAAGTTATATAAGGCTTGGCCTTGTTGAGGACTGACACTAGAACCATAAACCGATGTAATCGTTGCATTCGATGGATAGCGATTGTGAACTATTTTTTCTGATTCTAATGTTTGGGCAATATTCATCATTTCAGATTGAACAGCTGTACGATGTCCTTTGCGTAAATACTGCAAATACGAAGGTGTAGCTATAGCCGCTAAAATTGCAATTATTGCGACTACAATCATGAGTTCTATTAAAGTAAAACCATTCTTCATTGCCAATTCTCACTATTTGTTTCACATACATTGCAAGTGACTGCTCCACCACAGTCATTATCAACAGCCGTAGCTGTTAAACTTTGGCAACGCAAACCTGAATTCTTAGCAATAAAATTAAAATTTCTTGAATCTGTAGTTGTCGCTTTAATGACCCATGTCTGCCCATTTGCAGCAGCATTCGTCAATAAATTTCCTGTCGTCGTATCATCACTAATTTCAATCGTATAACCACCCCGTGGCAAAGTTACAGATGTCGTAGTAAATCCTCTATAGGTAAAGTTCTTGGATTTATGCCGTTCCAACTGTTCTGCCAATTTTAGAATTTCACCTTTAGCAGCAGAGGCAGTCGCTCTGCGGCTATAACTTTGATATGAAGGGATAGCAATCGAAGCAAAAATAGCGACAATCACGATGACAACCATGAGCTCAATCAAGGTAACACCCTGATTAAACCGTTGGATATAGTATTTATTCATAAGTCATCCTTTAGCGATAACGCTCATACCAGCGCGCAGGAACTAAGTGACTTGTACATTGCCACTCGCCCGTTCCACTCTCGTTTCCAGACAGCTTTAATTTCCCACAACTATTAGTCGCAGGTGGGTTATCCTCCGTTGGTACAAATGTTACGCCACGAATACCGGAGCCAATAACGTTTTTATTACATTCGGAAGCTCCTACTGGGCAATTAGTACCAGTTTGTGTTTTGAATCCACTTCCATTCTCTTTATTTTGATCAATTGACCCATCAGAATTAAGACAGGCACCAAATGGTAAACAGTAAGTCTGTTGATCCGTTTCACCTACTACACGGGGTAAACATGGGTCTGCCGCTACAATACCTGTTCCCTGCGGGTCATAAACAGGCACAATTAAAGTCCCTGTAATTGCCATAGGCTCTTCAAAAGCTTTTAGCCCACCTTTAATACGGAAATTATTATTAGCTTTCTCGGTACCATCGCTCATACTAGAAAGCGAGCGATACCAACCACTTTGCCCGACCCCAGTGTTTGGAAAGAAAATCTGTGCTACTCGTGTTTCCCCAGACCGTAAAATTTGTGGATTTTTTCGAAGCGTCGATCGAGTAATATCTTTTGTTTCAAGCTGGCTATCTGTTAAAGACATTAAATTCTTTTTAATAAAGTCTTTATCGATAATTCCATAAACGTTGTTTACAGGTCTTCCACTTAATGCTGTACTTGGTGACATCCCCTCACGGCCTGTAAGCGGATAAACATCTAAAGGTGTACTACGGTCACCTGAAGCAATACCGACAGTAATAAAAGTGCGGATTCCATAATCGTGAATTGTCACTGTGGGCGGTTCATAAAAACGCGGCGCATTCCCAGCGGTATAGTCGTTCGAGCTATCATAAGTAGCATCATTCGTTGCCAAATTGGCTAATCGAACAACTCGAACCCCGAAACTGCTATAAGTTGAATTTGTTTTTGTCTGGTTATTATTAAGATCGATACGGAAAATTTGCCCGCCTAAATCGCCAAAATATAAATGGTCGACTAAACCATCAGCATCTCGATCTAAGGTACTAATGCGACTAACAATACTGTGCTTCATATTAGAGTTATCTATATTAGAGCCTGTATCACTAGTCCACCATAAGCGCTCCCCAGTTTTAGCATCAATAATATAAACAGCATTCCCTTTTGCTTTTCCATTCGTAAAGCAAGAATTGCTCAAGGTAATATTCGGGTTTTCATAACATTGGTCGTAGCCACCACCAACAATCATAACGCGTTTAATAACTCCGTTATAACGTATATTTGCAAGTACAGGTTTAGACCAACTCTGCCCCATACGACTATAATCAGTTTGGTCTGCTCCTACTCTAAAGAGGAGCTTAGGTGAAGCAGGATTTAAGACATTTAAGCCATAATAACTGCTGCCCCCCATTCGCATGCCACCATAAATATTCATTTGCTTTGCAGTTACTTTTGATACTGCTGAACTACCGCTTCCTGTTGTAGTAATACTATATGCAGGATCAGATACCCAAGCCCCATCCATACCGTGAGCCGGAGCTGTAGTGTCACTTTGGCCAACCACTAAAGCTTTTGATGCAACTGGATCATTTAATATATCAGCGGGAACGAAAGCCATTTGTTCTACACCAGTTGAAGCATCCACAATATGCAGACCACCTTCCATCGTTCCATAGAGAATAGATTGTGCACGCGCAGATGTTAAATTCCCATTTTCATCTAATGTTCCATTATAGGTAAGCTGTACTGGTAAAGAGTGAATACTACCGCCCATCGATAAATAGGGTTCATTCAATGTAACTAATGACGAAGGTAAAGTCGTAGCGCTAATATCAGTTGAGTAACCTAGATAATTTAATATTTTTAATTTCAAGCCAATCGGGAAAGCTTTTAAAATATCTTGTCCAGTTGATGCATTAAATTTTCCTAAAACATAACTTGCTGTATTAGCCACACTATCAAAAGGATTAGTTCCTTCGGGGGGAGCAGCTGGGATTTTTAGCAAATTAGTTCCAGAAGTCGATATTTTCGTTAAGCTACCATCTGCCGCAACAGCGGAAACATCAGTAAATAAGTTGCGGATTTTAGTTTGTACTGCGTAATAATATTTTATGATATTTCCATCTTCATCACGTGTTTCATTTTGTCCAGCAATTGGTAAAGGAACTTTTGCATATGAACCACCTAAAAAGACGTTACCTCCATCATTATAATTAGAGCTATTCCAATAATCTTTCGTACCCGTTCTAAAAGCCCCACTTGCATTGTAAACCAACCCACCAGTGTTAGCTTCAAAAGCACCTGCATTGCCCCCTGATAAAACAACATGATATTTCTTTAAATTTCCACGCCATGTTAAGTAGGTGTTAGCTGGGTTTGGCTCTAAAGCCCGTAAGTAACCATATTCCTGTAAATTTTTAGGGTTTAGTGCATCATAAGGAACTGAGATAGCGCCAGTGGTTAAGGGTTGTAACGGAACTTTTTCTAAGTTATTAATAAATGCGATAACACTGTCTGTTACACCTTGCGCACTTTGGGTAGGGAAAAAACCTCCATTCCCATAACCAGGTGCAGCGACCGCATTTGTGGTCTGATTCGGTGAACACGCATCATCTCCTTTTCGGTCAGATTGGGTTCTCGAACTTAAACGACAGGCATTTTTTACATCAGAAGAACTTAAACTAGAAAAGTCACTACCAAAACCGACAAATGCTGTTTGAATAGAAACCCCAGCTGGGTTTTTTGTTTTATCAAATAATCTTTTTGCAAATTCCCCCATACAGGCCCAACCAGAGTCTGCTGTAGTGTTAGACAAACCTCCAGAACAAGTAAAATTTGCTCCCAAAGTGCTGCCTAGGGCTGTCGACATGACAGTTGCAGAACGCGTATTTGTTGTATTGTTCGGCTCCCCATCTGATAAAAAGTAGATTCCTTGCCCATCACAACTCTGGCGATTGGTCACCGCAGGTAAAGGAGATTGGTAAATAGCATTTAAATTAGAGGCATTTCTATCTACAACAATATTGGGATTGCTGGCTGTATCGTTTGATTTTGATTTTGGGATACCACTATCTGCATTTGCTACAGCATAATTAAAGGTGGTGTAGTAATAAGTATAAGAATAGGTCCAATCCGACGAAGTATCATAAGCAGTTGCCGTATCCACACCCGGATTAGAAGTTGACCAGTTACTCCAATAGCTATTAGAGCGACAAGGTTGCCATAGATTTGTGGTATCGATTTGTGAATCGCGATAATTCATACAATATGAGTATTCCGTTCTATTATCAGATTTTCGCACACGCTTTATATAGCTATCTTTTCGGATAGCATAATTCGCCTCTGAATAGGTCGTTGTACCCATCAAATAAGCAGCAGCTTCCGCATAAGCATGTGCTGAAGGCGTTGACCCGCCAGCAGTTAAATTTGCAACAGCCTGTTTTAATTTATAACGTTGAGAACCCACTGTATTTAACGTACTCGCATCTCCTAAAGGAGCAGCAGCCACTAAAACCTGCCCACTTCGGCTATCACCATTTGCAGAGAAATTTCCCAACCCCACACGAGTGTCATTTAAAACAGGATTATTACTTGCTAAAAAAGCATTCATACCATTTTTAAGCATGGCCAGACGGTTTTCGCCATAACTATTGTTGGTCATACTTCCTGATGTATCCAACATCATCACAATAGTTTTTTTACCAGCTGTAGGTGAAGCATAAATTTGTAAATCACTCGCCTGCACAACGGAGCTTGTCATTAGCCATGTAAAAGCAACTGAACTCGAACAGATGGCATACCATAAATTATTTGGCTTAAAATTCTTCAATTTTAGTTTCACGATATTCCCCGTTATGAACCTGGTGCCGTAATTTGAGTGAGTTTATTGGTATAGTTAAATTCTTGAACTTGAGTACTAAAAGGCACGTTATGATTTGCCAAACACTCCGCCAATGTTTGTTTAGCCGTTAATGCGGTATCAAAATTGTCGCTAATTTTTGCTGCACTCGTGCTTAAGCAATCTCTTTGTAAAGTTTCAATAGAGGTAGATGCATAGGCTGGCAAAAAAGCAGTTGTAATCACCCGAATACGTTGCGTAGACAACATGCTTTTAGGTAGTTGCGTACCTTCCGAGGTGTTTGTTCCTCGTGGTAAATTTGAACCTGGAATATCGTTAGCAGCATCTGTTGGAACACTTACAGCAACTTGGGTAACCACTGCTTGACGATTACTTCCATAGTCAGTTGTTAAATTGCAGAAACCCGCCACTCCGCCATCTTCGACAACCGCATTATTGGCACTTCCTGCTCGAAGTAAACTTGCGCCTCTAGTCTGAGCAAAATTTGTTGATGTAGAAACAGGCTTATAACAAAAATTGTATTCTGCACCTGGGTTACTTTCATGCTCTTTAAGCGCGGCACCAATCACATTAGTAATATTAGTTAGGGTGGTAGGATTCATCTGCACAATGAGTTCTAAAGGAGTGTCAGATGACTGAAAATTTAATTGGCTAACTTGGCTATTGGTAGCAACTTTTAAAGAAACAATAGCCACTCTTATTGCTAAAACGCCTACAGAAATAACAATCAATAAAATAATAAGCACAACAATAAGGGTTGCCCCTTTTTCCTTAGATCTACTCTTATGAATTAAATGGGTCATAGACTTTCCCCCATCGCGTTGCGTAGAGCAATTGTTAAGTTATAAGTGCGGCGTAAGAATCGAGTTGTATTATCAGAAGCATGCACGGTTTGATCTAACATAAAAAAAGATTGCTCAGGATCTATTGCTTTGCTTTGGGCATTATTAGTAGAGCGCGCTAATACAGATATTTGTATTGAAAGAATTCGTGGCGGCATCACAGATGGTGTGGCATCTCGGGCAGCCTGTGCAGCAGCGCGATATTGGGGAATGGTATAA
The DNA here is from genome assembly GCF_027855145.1 of Acinetobacter sp. AOR18_HL. Classification (NCBI taxonomy): domain Bacteria; kingdom Pseudomonadati; phylum Pseudomonadota; class Gammaproteobacteria; order Moraxellales; family Moraxellaceae; genus Acinetobacter; species Acinetobacter sp. AOR18_HL. The sequence continues at coordinate 9,281 of NZ_JAKTIG010000012.1, read as the reverse complement.
TAAGCAAAATTGCCAGCCGCATTTTTTGCACCAAACAGCACATGGAAATGATCAATACGCGGCAATACAATTTGACCAGCGTCGCCTAACCCAGCAACAGTGGTCGGTTGAGCTGTGGCTACAGTAGAGGGAGTATTTGCATCACATGCAAGTGCATAATCTTGCTGGGAACTACCATTGCTATCCAGACGTAAAAAATAACGCTCTACAATTAAATCACCTGCAAGTACATTTACACCTTCACAATTGGTCATATTCGTAGGTGCAATAAATTGGATAGTCAGCTGATCACTTTGCACAGCAGCATTTGAAGTGTTCTGTATATTTGAAAGACCTTTCCAGTGATTACTCACAGTACTCACCGTATCACCTGCACCACGACTAAGTAATGTGTCAGCAATATAGGTATTTGTTCCAACGTTAGGGACAAAATTAACATTGTTGTTATTGGTTGCAGTTGAACCAGTTAATACAACACCGCCCCAAGGGGTCGTATCAGTTAATATTGGGTTGGTTACATTTCCATAATTTAGAAGGCGTATATCACGGGCAATATATTCCAAGCCAAAAATACCGCTATCTTGTATTTCAGCATTTGCTTTTTGTAGACGACTTGATAGAAGTCCACCAATAAATAATTGAGTTGCCGCGGCTACTAAAATTAGACCTAAAGCCAATGCAACCATCAGCTCAATTAATGTAAAGCCTCGTTGTTTCCATAATACAAATGAGTGAGCCATTAATATGCCTCCATCATTAAACAGTTCGAATTATTGACATAAACGCCATTTGTACTCATACAGCTCGACACATCCGCGCTCGTGACTCCCTCATTTGTTGTAATTACTGGAGCGGTTTTTCCCCAAAAAACAAACAAACATTGCCTCTGCTGGGCCATTGTGCTTGTAACCCCTGGGCAATTTGTCATTGTAATTTTCATGCCAAGTTGATCAGCATTTCTTGCTGCTTGATATGCATCAAATTGGGCAAGCTGAGAAGGTGTACAAGCTGCATTGAAACACAACGTAGGAGCTGCGGTGGTAGATGAATAATTGCTATAACTACGGACAAATGCGGGATATTGACTAGCTTGAGAACTATTTACGCGAATGTTTTCTGCTAATCCTCTCATGATCATAATCGCTTGAGATTTGCTTAATGCCTCTGAGGAAGCATCCATAGCCCGAACTTGCAAGGCAACATATCCTAAAACCCCTATCGCAATTAAAATTAAGGCAACCAACACTTCTAATAAACCTACCCCAACTTGAGCTTTTCGTTTAGAGCCCTGCATTAACATGTCTCCTCAGCTTTAAAAATTAATGTGCCAAGCTTTGTTAAAATAAGAATTTTCTTTTTATTTATTTTTGAATTACAAATAGATAAAAGTGTGTCTTGGGTGATATTGGTTATCACCCCATTCGCATTAAAAGTTAAAGTCGTCGCTGTTAATGAACTCTGCGTACCATCAGCAGCGATATTTTTAAGTTCAAGACTGTTATTGGAATCAGCTTTCCAATTCAAGGAAGTGGGATTATTTAAAGCTGTTGAATTCAGATTAATAGAAACATCTTGTCGACCAAGTATGGCTTGGCTCTTTGCTTCCGATAAAGTATTGATTAGATCTCGTTGGTTTCCATCTAGTCGTTTGCTTTCTAATAAATTCGACATAGATGGTGCAGCCATCATCGCAATAATAGCCATGACCGCAATCGTCACCATAAGCTCAACCAAGGTGAACCCATCTTGCGGAATAATTCCCCTCATCCCCATACCCCAAATAAACTTTAAAATTTTTTATTTATTAATTAAATTTTACGTCTTATGTTTACAAAACAAATACAAAGCAGATAAAGGGTATAAAAAAACAGATAACTGTCATATCAACAATTATCTGTTTAACTTTTTAAAATCAGTATGTTAAATACATCACACTTTACGCTTGAGTCACATGAATGCGTAATTCTTTAGGAAGACTAAAGGTTATATTCTCTTCACGCCCATCTAATTCTTTCGGTGCTTGAGCACCCCAATCTTGTAAACGTTGAATCACTTGTTTAATCAAAATTTCTGGCGCAGAGGCACCAGCAGTAACACCAATTTTACACGTCTCATTAAACCATGACTGCTCTAACTGTTCAGCATTATCTACAAGGTAAGCGGCTTTACCCATACGCTCTGCAAGCTCACGTAATCGATTTGAATTTGATGAGTTAGGTGAACCTACAACTAAAACCACATCACACTTTTCAGCTAAATCACGTACAGCATCTTGTCTGTTTTGAGTTGCGTAGCAAATGTCATCTTTACGCGGACCCTGAATATGCGGAAATTTAGCACGCAAAGCATCAATAACTTTAGCTGTATCATCAATAGAAAGCGTTGTTTGAGTTACAAATGCAAGTTTCTCAGGATGTCGTACGGTAAGTGCAGCAACATCTTCTTCATCTTCAACCAGATAAATATCACCGCCTTTTAATTTGTCATATTGCCCCATTGTACCTTCGACTTCCGGGTGCCCCTCATGACCAATTAAAATAGCTTCAGTACCTTCACGCGCATATTTAGTCACTTCAATATGAACTTTGGTCACTAAAGGACAAGTCGCATCGAAAACTTTTAAACCTCGGCGTTCAGCTTCTTGTTGAACTGCTTTTGAAACACCATGCGCACTAAAAATTACAATTGAGTCATCCGGAACCTGATCTAGTTCATCAACAAAAACGGCCCCTCTTTGACGTAGGTCATCTACCACAAATTTATTGTGTACAACTTCATGACGTACATAAATAGGAGGGTTGAAACATTCTAAAGCCCGATTGACGATTGCTATGGCTCGATCAACACCGGCACAAAAACCACGCGGATTAGCTAACACAATTTCCATAACAGCCTCAAAATTAATAAAACAGGGGAATTTCTCTTGAATATTTGCAATTAAAACTATTCAGTTTAAACGCACGGTACACTACAATAGCGAAGATATTTTATCATATCAGGAAAAATATCATGTCGGGTCTATTGTTTGTCGTTTCTGCTGCATCAGGAACGGGCAAAACATCTTTGGTAAAAGCCCTGCTTGACCGTGTGAGCAATTTACATGTTTCAGTCTCGCATACAACCCGAGGTCAACGTCCCGGTGAGTTAGATGGTGTTCACTATCACTTCACTACAAAAGATGAATTTCTAGACCAAGTCAACCATGATGGATTTATCGAATACGCTGAAGTATTTGGTAACTACTATGGCACTTCTCAAGCTACGGTAAAACAACAGTTAGCTCAAGGACACGATGTCTTACTTGAAATTGATTGGCAAGGTGCAGAACAAGTACGCAAACTTTTCCCTGAGTCCAAGCAAATATTTATTTTACCTCCAACTCAATTTGATTTACGTCAGCGTTTATCTAATCGCGGCACTGACTCAGTTGAAGTCATTGAGCATCGTTTAAGCTGTGCAGTTGAAGATATGCAGCACTACACGAACTTTGATTACATCATTATCAATGATGATTTTAATAAAGCCTTACATGAGCTTGAAGCTGTGATTACAGCGAACCGTTTGGTGCTATCTCAGCAAGCAAAACGTCATCAAGCTTTAATTCAGGACTTGATTACTCCTCAACCAAAACAGGAATAACTTGAGTCTAGATCGAAAGCCTTTTATACTATTTAGTCTGTTCAAATTTACCATTCCAGAACGAGAACTTTTATGGCACGCGTCACCGTTGAAGATTGTTTAGATCATGTAGACAACCGTTTTGAGCTTGTGCTCGTTGCAAGTAAACGTGCTCGTCAATTGGCACGTCAAGGCATGGAGCCAACTGTAGAATGGGATAACGACAAACCGACTGTAGTTTCTTTGCGCGAAATCGCGGCAGGGCACGTTACGAAAGAAATTCTTAAACAACGTGAGCAAGATTACCAAACTTCTAGTCTTGATCTTGCCCTTTCTACAAACAGCTTGAATTTAGAAGGTTTTTCTTTCTAATTCATTTTGTTTCATAAAAAAACCATCGTTTTTCTGCGATGGTTTTTTATTTGGCTTTGCGCCATATTCAAACATATTGGGAAAAGCAATTATTTTCATTGAAAAAAAAATACACTTTTTCAAATGAAAAAATTGACAAGTTCCGCAATATGCTTTTCATTAAGAAGCAGATAGATTTAGTTTTTCAGTAATAGGAAAAAGGGTGATTTATGCCAGGCGAAGAGGTCAGCCAAGCCAAGCAACAGCTCAAATTAATTATCGACCCTTACTTATCGGTAAGAGAAGTCGAAAAAGTGCTTGCTGCCTGCGATTTTGCCGATCTAGCGCATACTGGCATTACACGTAAAAGTGGTGAGCCCTATATTCTACATCCGATTGCTGTAAGCTGCATTCTTGCAAACATGCGTTTAGATGCTGAAACTTTAATGGCAGCACTTTTGCATGATGTTATTGAAGATACTCAATATACAAAAGAAGATATTATTGACAAGTTTGGCCTAACAGTTGCAGAGCTAGTCGATGGTGTAACCAAACTTAGCCAATCTAGCGATAAAGAATATAACAAGGCAGCTTCATTCCGAAAAATTCTGCAAGCAACTTTACAAGATCCACGTGTCATCATTATTAAATTAGCAGATCGCTATCATAATATGACAACTCTAGGGGCTTTACGTCCAGACAAACGTGCCCGCATTGCTCAAGAAACTTTTGATATATTTGTACCGATGGCAAGATTAGTCGGCATGAATGAAATGGGCGATAATCTAGAGAATCTCTGTTATCAAAACCTTGATCTAGATATGTTTGATAACGTTCAAAATGCTTTGCTTCAAACAAAACCAGAACGCTGTAAATATCAAAGTATTTGGGAACAAAACCTCGCTGAACTTCTGCATAATTATCATATTCAAGGCCGTATTAAAAAGAAAAATAATAATATCGAATTATTACGCCATTTCGTTAAAAACGAGATGGATCTCCAAGAGCTTACCCATAGTCATGCTTTTGAAATTGTTCTGCAAAGCATTGCCGACTGTGACCGCTTAGAAGAAGCATTAAGAGAAAATTTTCAGGTTATCCAGTACCAAGACCACATTCGTCGCCCCTTACCTGGTGGTAATCAGTCTTTATTGATTAAACTTAAAGGCGAAAAAACGACTCTATCTCTTACCATTCAAACCGAGCTCATGCGTAAAGCTGCCCGTTTTGGGGTGGTTTTAGGTGAAAATGCGCCACAAACTTGCCGCTCTGCTATTCAGGCTTCAATGCAGAACTTAAATACATTGATTGACGGTGAATGTGCTAAAACAACTTTTAATGATTTGCTTGATTATCTACACCAAGAAAAAATCTGGGTATATACACCACACGGTCAACTGCATGAGCTACCGCAAGGCGCTACCGTAGTTGATTTTGCTTATTCAGCTAGCTTATTTTTAGGTAACCATGCGGTTGGTGCAAAAGTCGATGGAGAGATTAAACCACTCTCTACACCATTAGTTAGTGGTCAGGTTATCGAGATTATTACGGATGTTTTAGCGACACCAAACCCAGACTGGCTAAGCTTTATTAATACGCAAAAAGCGCGTCGTGCATTACAGCATGTGCTTAAAGATCAAGATATTGAAGAACAACGCCTTGTTGGTGCACAAGCACTTTCTCGTGCACTAAAACTTTTTAATCGTTCAATCAATGATCTTTCTGAAGCTGACTGGCTAGATCTATTGCAATGGCGCCATATCGATAACAAAAATACATTGTTTGAACAAATTGCGGTTGGCGATTTACTACCTCAACTTGTAGCAAATCACTTGTTTGCTCATGACAAACATCCGCAAGTAGAAAACTCAGATCGACTTATTCAAAGCACTGAAGGGGTCGATGTTAAATATGCACACTGCTGCAACCCTATTCTAGGCGATCCAATTCAAGGACATTTAACACGTCGCGGGTTAATTGTGCATCGTATTCGCTGTCATAATTTGCTACATGAACAACATCTACATCCTGAAAATATCATGCCGCTTCAATGGAAAGCAGATGATGTAGATGATGTCCGTTTTACAGCGTACCTTGCTATTTATATGGCGATGAATGATGAACAAGTATCAGACCTGATCTATCAATGTCGTAAAAACAATGCTGGTGTAGAGATGGTTCACTCAAATGAGCAAAGAACTTTTGTGAATATTGTAGTGAATAACCGTAAGCATATTGCAAAAGTCATTCGTGATTTACGCATGCACTATGGTTTCCCGCGCATTGAACGTTTAGATGCCCCTGCTCCACAAATGGAAATTTCAAAAGTAAGTTAAATCTTTATAGAGACTATTGGTTATAAATTTTTGTTTCCTTAACAAAATCAAACTTTCCAAATTCACTTAATCAATTAAATCGATGATACTTTTGTCCAAAGCTATCATCGATTATGATGGAAATAGATTTAATCAAGGAGAACCAAATGTCCCGCCAAGTCATTCATACTGAAAATGCCCCTGCTGCTATCGGCACATACTCTCAAGCTATTTTAGTAGACAATACGCTATATCTTTCAGGGCAAATTGGTTTAGACCCATACAGTATGGAACTTGTAGAAGGTATCGAAGCTCAAATTCGCCGTGTATTTGATAATTTAAAAGCAGTTTGTGAAGCTGCTGGTGGTTCACTTGCAGATATTGCTAAGCTCAATATTTTTTTAACTGATCTATCAAATTTCCAACTCGTAAACCAAATTATGGGTGAATATTTTGCTCAGCCCTACCCTGCACGTGCAGCTCTTGGTGTAGCAAGCTTGCCAAAAGGCGCACTAGTGGAAATGGACGGAATTGTAATTATTAATCAATAAGATATAAATTTTCAAACTATCCAATTTTAAATATTTAGTTTTTAAAAAACGAACCACCTTGGCATAAAAATCTAAATTCTTTTTAGATTTCCGCTTAGGTGGTATTTTTTTATCCAAAATCCCAATAATGATAAATGAGATTTTAAATGAATTTCATTGACAAACGATAATAATTATCAATAATATCAATTATCGCATTTATATTTGGGGATCACTCCCATGTACGTTTGCTTGTGTCGTGGCATTACCGATCAGGATATTAAAGACGCTATTGAAAATGGCGCTGAAAGCTATCGTGAAATTCGCGATTTGCTTGATCTTGGTACATGCTGTGGACGCTGTGCACCAGAAGCTCGCGCTATTATTAGCGAAGAATTAGCAGAAATCGCTGCTCGCATTTCTGTAGCTGCATAATAAAAATTAATATTTAACAAAATTTATTGACTCCTCCACCGCTTTTTGCGGAACCTTTATAGTTCCTCATTCAAGCGGTTTTTTTTGACATAAAAACCTCCTTTTTAATATTGTGTTGTTTTTGATTGCGATTTTCATTTGCTGTTCCATAAATTACTCGCCATCTCCATGATTGTTCACTAAAATGGATTTATAGATTGCCTTAATTAAGTTTGAGGCAGAAATTGTTTTGGAGTAGCTACAATGAAAGGCAATCGTGATGTCATTAATCAGCTTAACCAAGTGCTGTATCATCATTTAACTGCAATTAATCAATACTTTTTACATTCACGCATGTTTAATGACTGGGGAATTGAGCAGCTTGGCTCTGCTGAATATAAAGAATCAATTCGTCAAATGAAGCATGCAGATAAAATCATTGAACGTATTTTATTTTTAGAAGGACTACCTAACCTTCAACATTTAGGTAAGCTTTATATTGGTCAACACACAGAAGAAGTTCTGCACTGTGACATTCGTAAAGTAAAAGAAAATATAGAAGCAATTCAAAAAGCGGTTGCTTTAGCTGAAACAGAGCAAGATTATGTCACTCGTGACCTTGTTCAAGAAATTCTAGAAAAAGAAGAAGAATACTGGGACTGGCTAGATACTCAAATTGATCTTATTGGCAATGTTGGTATTGAAAATTATATCCAGAGCCAAATGTAATTTCTCGAGCCTGTAAATTATTTTGTGTAAGTTCCATTTTTTATAAATGATCTTTTAATCGATCATCGAACTGAATCGTAAACCAATTCATTGCTAAACGCCAATTTTGAATTGGCATCGTCCATTTCTTCGCAGCATTTGATGTTGCTAAGTAAATGACCTTCTTTACTGAGTCATCAGATGAAAAGATTTTCCTTTTCTTCGTTGAATGGCGTATTACGCTATTCAACGACTCAATCGCATTTGTTGTATAAATTGCATGACGTATTTCGGCTGGATAGCTAAAGATCGTTCGGATATTTTCCCAATTGGCCCGCCAGGATTCTCCAATTTTGGGATACTGGTGATTCCATTGATCACAGAAGATGTCTAGGGATTTTAAAGCATTTTCCTCTGTACTTGCCTGATAAATCGCTTTCAGACCCGACGTAACAGCTTTGTAGTCTTTCCAGCTTACAAATCTCAGGCTATTGCGTACAACATGCACGATACACAGTTGAATATCAGTATGAGGGTAAACAGAGGCTATCGCGTCAGGGAAGCCTTTTAATCCATCTACACAGGCAACAAGAATGTCCTGTACTCCTCGATTTTTTAGCTCTGTCATGACTGACAGCCAGAATTTGGCACCTTCTGTCTGAGCAATCCACATACCCAGTAATTCTTTTTGCCCATCCATATTGATGCCTAAAGCAAGGTATACGGACTTGTTAATCACATTGGAGTGCTGACGGACTTTGACAACAATACAGTCAAGATAGACAACAGGATAAAGGCTATCTAAGGCTCTATTTTGCCACTCAGTCACTTGCTCAATCACAGCATCGGTAACTTTGCTGATGAGAGATGCTGACACATCGGCATCGTACATTTCTTTGAAGAAGGCTACAATTTCCCTATTAGTCATTCCTTTTGCATACAGTGAGAGGATTTGGTCATCCATACTGGTGATGCGTGTTTGGTGCTTTTTGATAATTTGTGGCTCAAATGAACCTTCTCGATCACGGGGAATATCTAAAGCCAGTTGTCCATCTTGAGTTGTAATGGTTTTAGAACTAAACCCATTACGGCTATTTGAGCCTTTCTTGGGCTGATGCTTTTCATAACCGAGATGGTCTGAAAGTTCAGTATTGAGTGCAGTTTCAATCATGAATTTTTTAAAGACTGCTGTCATTTGGTTTAAGTCTTCTGGTGTTTTTAGACCTTTAGCCAATTCGGCAGCCATACTTTTGATTGTTGCTTCATCCATGTGAAGTACCTTTTGTAATTATCCTCTGAAGGATAAATGAAAATTAAGTACTTACACAAAATTTAGAACAGTCCC